>CABQNH010000014.1 GCA_902465435.1 uncultured Eubacteriales bacterium
TTTTTCTAGGCATAGCTAAAGCTTTTTGGAACCACCGGCACTGCCGGTGGTTTTCTTGCTACAATTATGGAACGGGAGAAATCGCATGTAATCTGCGATTTCTCCCGTTCTTGCATTTTTCTTCTGGTTTTCCCCGCGTCTGAGTCGGTACGGAAGCCGTACCGACGCGCAGCCGCAGGCCGCAGCGCGCACAGCCCTGCCCACGGCAAACGAAAAGCTCCACCGCGCCGGGCCGAAAGCGGTTTTCTTTCGTGCACCGATGCCATGGAGCCTGTTCGTTCTTCTTTTCCTTACCCGCCGTACAGACGGCAGATTTTTCGCATACCCTTCGCGCGCAGGCGCAGTTTACAGCTTGCTGTAAGCTACCGCCGTCTTTGCAGCCAGACGCGCGTTGTTATAAACCAGCTCGATGTTGGCCTCGAGGCTGTCGCCGCCGGTGATCTCCTTGACCTTCGCCAGCAGATACGGCGTCGTCTCCTTGCCATGGATGCCGTCGCGTGCCGCATCCTTGACGGCCTCGTCAATCGCTGCGTTAATCACGTTAGCGTCCATCGAGTATTCCTCGGGGATTGGGTTCGTGACCAGCATGCCGCCGCGCAGGCCAAGCTCATGCTGCACCTTGAATGCCTTTGCCAGCTCGTCCGGCGTGTCGATCTCATAGTCCACGCCAAAGCCGGAATGGCGGGTATAGAAGGCGGGCAGCTCCTTCGTGCCATAGCCGATAACAGGAACGCCGTGCGTTTCCAGATACTCAAGCGTCAGGCCGAGATCCAGAATGGACTTCGCGCCCGCACAGACGACCATGACCGGCGTAGAAGCCAGCTCTTCCAAATCAGCGGAGATATCCATCGTCTTTTCCGCACCGCGATGCACGCCGCCGATACCGCCGGTCGCGAACACATGGATGCCAGCCATATGGGCAATCATCATCGTGGTGGTAACGGTCGTTGCACCGTCCGCGCCGCGTGCAACCAGCACGGCAACGTCGCGGCGGGAGGCCTTGCTGACCTCATGACCCTTCTTGCCAAGGTACTCGATCTCTTCCGCAGTCAGACCGGCCTTCAGACGGCCGCCCAGAATGGCGATCGTTGCGGGAACCGCACCGTTTTCGCGAATGATCTGCTCCACACGCAGCGCAGTCTCCACATTCTGCGGATACGGCATACCGTGGGAAATGATCGTCGATTCCAGCGCCACAACGGGCTTGCCCTCTGCGACGGCCTGCGCGACCTCGGGATTTACGTCCAGATACTTATTGAGATTCATGGTGTTCTCCTCCTGTAAAAATTAGATATTCACACCGGCGCGCGCCGCCGCATTGGCAAGCGACATAGCCGGGTTGATGGTTTGTTCACTTTCTACCGCAATCGCGCCCGCTGCCAGCGCAAGCTGCGCCGCATCGTGCAGCGGAAGCCCAAGCATACAGCCGTAAACCAGCGCCGCCATGGAGGCGTCGCCGCCGCCGGTCGCGTTTTTCAGCACGGTGGGATAGCAGGGCGTGCGGAAGCACTCGTCCTTCGTCGCGCACAGAAGACCCTTTGCGCCAAGGCTGATGAAAACCTGCTTCACGCCCGCCGCCAGAAGAAGCTCTGCCGCGCGGTCAAGATCGCGCTCCGTCTCGATCTTCGTATGCGTCAGAAGCTCCGCCTCCAGCTTGTTTGGCTTCAGCCCCTGCAGCCTGCCGAGGATCGGGCGCAGCTTCTCCGCCTTCGTCACCGAAACGGGATCGGCATAAATGGGCGCTGTGCAGTGCTCAGCTAAGAATTGCAGTGTCTCCTCCGGCAGATTGGTCTCCGCCACCACAGTGGCCGCGCCGTTGAGCAGCTCCAGATTCTCCCGCAGGTAAGCCGGTGTGATCTCCCGGGCAATTTCCGCATCACACAGGGCAAGCGCGACGTCGCCGTCCGGTTCCGTCAGCACCAGATAGGTAGAGGTTGCGCCGTGCGGCACCACCTTTGCGTGCGCCAGGTCGATGCCGAGCGCGCCGCAGCTTTCACGCACCTTCGCGGCATAAAGATCATCGCCAAGGGCGGTCAAAAGCTTGACGTTTGCACCGAGCAGCGCAAGATTATGCGCAATATTCCGCCCGACGCCGCCCAGCGACAGCCGTACCGTTCCGGGATTGGAGTCGCAGGGGATCAGCTTCTGCGCGGACTTTCCACAGATGTCGATGTTCACACCGCCGACCACGACCACATAAGCATTTTTCTGCATCCGCTTGATCGCCTCCCTTTTGAAAAGCACATTTTACATCATTTTTCGAAAAAAGCAAGAGGTTTTTTGAAACTTTACAAAAAGTTCACAACTCCTGCTTTCCCTATCGCGGCGTCCCCAAAATTTTCGGAAAAGCTGCATCTCTTTCCTCCGGAAATACTGTCCTTCCGCACAAGAAAAGGCCGCGCGCCGCCAGACCCGCAGCAAATACGGTCGGCGGCGCGCGGCGCGGCTTACAGCTTGCCGCCGCAGTGCGGACAGTGCGTCAGCTTGCCGGAATTGATCGGCATGGCGCGGTCGCAATGCGGGCAGCGATAATACTTGGAGCAGAGGATCACGCCCACGAGCAGCACGACAACGGCCGCGCCAAGCAGGATCCGCGAAACCAGCCAGGCCGTAGCCGCAAGCAGGCTCGACGCCAGCGCCAGCGCAATGCAGATGCCCCAAAACAACCACAAAAACTTCCTGCAATTCTTATAATTCATGACTCAGTCCTTCAGCTCCTTCAAATCGCGCAGAAGCGCGAGATCCTCCGCATTCAGGCGGAGATTGGTCTTGATCTGTTCGCCGCTCGGGCGGCGGACGCAGACCTCCAGAATGTTGTCCTGCTCCAGATAACCGTCGTTCACGGCCTCCAGAAAACGGACGAACTTCGGATGCGCCGTTTCAAACGCCTTCAGTCTGCTCTTCATGCCCAAAAGCTTTGCCGGGTTCATTGCGTCATCTACCTCCATGTCGCCCAGACGTCGGGACAATAGCCCACCGTCGCCTGCTTTCCGTTTCGGACGATCGGCGTCTTCAGAAGGCGCGGGTCATCAAAGACCTTGTCCTCCTTTGCGCGGGGATCGTCCATATACCTCATAAGATCGATCTCCGGGAGCTTTGCCTCCCAGTTGATCAGCGCGTCCACACCGCCGACCGCGCACAGCACGCTGTCAAATTCGCCGCCGGACAGGCCGTAGCGCAGAAGATCCACGCTTTGGAACCGAATGCCGCGCTCCTTGAAATAGCGCTCGGCCTTTTTGGTATCAAAGCACTTCGTCTTTCCAAAGATCTGAATGTTCATTCGTAGCACACCTCCATGAGACACAGGCCGTGCGCGGGCACGGTATAGCCCGCCTCCTCGCGCCGTCCGCCCTCTAAAAGCGCCTGCACAGACGCTGCGGTGCGGCGGCCTTGCCCGATCTCCAGCAGCGTGCCGACCAGGATCCGCACCATATTATACAAAAAGCCGTTTCCCGTGACGGTGAAGCAAAGCTCTGCGCCGTCGCGCGTGACCGTGAAGCGATCGATCCGCCGCACGGTGGACTTCTTCGGCCGCTTATCGGAGGTGAACGCCGCAAAATCATGCTCGCCCAGAAACAGCGCCGCCGCCTGCCGCATCGCCGCCGTGTCGAGCGGCTCCGTCACGCGGTAGCGGTAACGCCGGGCAAACACGTCCGGCGCGTCCGAATTCCAGACCCGATAAACATAGGTCTTTCGGGAGGCGTTCAGCCGCGCATGAAAGCGCGGGGCGGCCTCCGACAGGGAAATTGCGCCGATATCCTGCGGAAGCTGTGCGCGCAGCGCGCGCAAAATGGCCTCGCAGGACGCCTGCGTGTCGGCATGGAACGACGCGACCTGCCCCATGGCATGCGCCCCGGCGTCCGTCCGGCCGCTGCCCGCGACCTCGACCGGCGCATTCAGGACGCGGGAAAGCGCCGCCTCCAGCCGCCCCTGCACCGTCTCCTGCGTCGTGGTCAGACGCTGCCAGCCGCGATAGCGCGTGCCGTCATAGCACAAAAGCAGGCGAAAATTTCTCATCATAGCTGCAATAGCTCCTCCTGCGCCTCGCGCAGCGAATCCGCCGAGCAGAAAAAGCTGCCGTCGGCCAGATAAACCTCATAATGTCCGCGAACCCGAATGATCTGATACCCCATGAAACACAGCTCCCTTCCTTGCTTACGGAGCCATGTTACCACACAAGCTGTCCGAAAAAACGGACTGCTTTCGTCTGGGCGCTTTCTAAAAGGCGCCCAAATTTCAGCGCAGGACGCACAAAGCGGGAGCACCTTCCGGGTCAAGAGCGTCTCCGACGCAGACACCGGGAGACGGCGGGGGTTCCGCCAGACCGTGATCCGGAAAGCAAGGAAGCCCCGGCCGTCCTTTCGCTTCCTCCGCGGATACCCCGGCGGAAGCAATCCGCCGCTTGCTGCAAGCGCTGGATTTTACGGCCGTCTTAGTCCGTGATCAGGTGATAATGCCGCAGGAACGCGACCAGAATCGTCGCCGTCTGCGCGCGGGTCGCGCCGCCGCGCGGCATCAGCTCGCCGGAGTTTGAGCCACTTAGAAGCCCCGCGCCGACCGCCCAGGCCATGGCCTCTTTTGCATAGCCGGAGATCTGCGCCCGATCGGAAAAGCGGGAGAGGTCGCCGCGCTCTGCGGTGTCATAGCCGCAGAACTGCGCGTATTTCATCAGAATCAGCGCCGTCTGCTCTCGCGTCAGCGCCATATTGGGCGAGAAGGTCGAGCCGTCGCCCGTGCCGGAGACAATCCCGTTGGCATATGCCCAGCGCACCGGCGCAGCATACCAGCCGTTCTCCGGAACGTCCCGGAAGGGCGTGCCGTCTGCGGCGGCCGGCTTTCCGGCCATGCTGTAGAGCACCGTCACCAGCATCGCACGCGACATCTGCGCGCCCGGGGAGAAGGTCGTACCGTCGCCCGTGCCGGTAAACAGACCGTGCTGCGCTGCAACGGTCACATAGGAGAAGAACCAGTCGTCCGGCTGTACGTCCGTAAACAGGATCTTTGTCTCGGCAAAGACCGCCTGCACGGTCACATTTTCATCCGGCATGAGGAAGCTTGTCGACGCGGAATAGGCATCGGCCAGCTTGGGTGCACCGGAAAGGATCGCCCAATGGCTGAAATGATAGCCCTGCGGCGCCGGATTGGCGCGAAGCGTGACGCTTTCTCCCGCCTTATAGCTGCCGGAGCCGATGCCGTCTATGACCTTAAGCGTCCGGCGCGTGCCGTCGTCCTTCTCCCAGTGGGCATAGGCCGTGCCGGAAACCTTACTGACATAGGTCGTTTCGCCCTCCTTATACTGCGTGCCGCCGTCCGGATCGGAAAACCAACCGACAAAGCAGTAGCCCGGACGCGACGGAACGCTCAGCGCGGGCAGCGCCGCTCCATTTTTAAAATACTGGTAGGAAACGAAGGAGCTTCCGCCGTTTCCGTCAAAATACAGACGGAAGTACGCCTTGGAACGGTTCGTATAATCGCCGTTCAGATAGAGATTTGCCTCGTCCACCCGGCGCTGTACCAGTCCGTTGACCACCGAGGTGTCCTTCGACAGCCATGAGCCGATGGAATTGACAAAGTCCAGCTCCGTATAGCCGCCGTAGAGGAAGTACTTATAGATATTATACGATTCGGACATCCACTGCGTGCCGAGATTATAGGTGAAGCTGACAATGGCGTCGTACTGTGCCTGCGTATGCTGCACCGTCGCCTTGGCCAGCACCGCGTCCACGCGCGCTTCAAACTCCTCAAGATACTCGCGCAGGAGCTTGTCCGCCTCTTCCTCGGTAATGCCGTCAGGGTAGTCGTCCGGATTGCAGCGCGAGCCGTAGCCGATCGACCACTGGCTGACGTCCCAGACCGCATACTTGGAGAAGCCCTCATGCGCCTTGATAAAGGCAACGCCCTCGTCGCTCGTTTTCAGCGTGAGCGGATCCTCCGGCAGCTCCGTCGAGCTGCCCGACACATTCGGATCTCCGTCCACCGCCACGGACGACCAGCGCGCATAGAGCGTCCGGTTCGTCCCCGCGGTCGTGCTGTTGTAAATATGGGTGCCGCCGGTTTTCTCCGTGAACCAGCCGGCAAAGTAAGCGCCGCTCTTCGTGGCCGTGGGAAGCTTGCCATAGGCCGCGCCCGCCGCAAGGCAGCAGACGTCGTCGTCCGCGCTGCCGCCGTTTGCGTCAAAAATGGCGTAATAGAACGTATCCGGGCTGTCCGTTCCGGTATAATCGCCGTAAAGGAACAGCTTTGCATCGCGAATGCGCCGCCGCACCAGCCCCGGAACCACCTCGCCGTTCGCGTGCGACCACGGCACCAGCGTGTCGGCAAATTCCGCCGCCGTGTAGCCGCCGTCGATGATGGCCTTCGCGAAGCGATATGTACCAGCAAAGCAGCCCGCGCAGTTGAAGCGCAGGTCGACCAGCGCGTCAAACTGCGCCTGCGTCAGGCTCAGGCTGTTCTTTGTGATAAAGCTGTTGACCGCATCCTCGCAGGCGGAAAGCGCGTTTTCGCCGAATTCGTCGACGGATTTTCCCTCGAAGCTCTCAATAAACGCAACGCCTGCGGCGCTCGTCGTATAGCGGGTCACAGCGGCGATCGTTTCCTCCGGCCCTCTCCCGATGGGCGGGGCCGGATCCACCGGCATCTCATTTGACGTTACATTTCCAAAATAGCCCTGCGCATCCTCCTGCGCCGAGACGGTCATTGGCAGACCAGCCAGCAGCGCGAGGATCAGCGCAAGTGACAGAATCCGTTTTTTCATAGCATTGCTCCTAATCACGCATCGTATTTTGCATTTTCTCGTATATTGTAACAAAAACGCCACGGTGCGTCAAGGCTTTCCGCGCAAAAAGAAACAAATAGTGAAAAAATATTACAAAATAATTACATATTTTGTTCCAGCCACGCCAGGACGTCCGCAAACACCTCGTCCTGATTTTTCTCGTTGTGCATCTCGTGACGGCCGCCGGGATACAGCTTGCAGGTGACGTTCTGTATCCCCGCCGCGCGGAAGGCCGCAGCCGATTTCCGGACGCCCCTGCCCATTGCACCGACGGGGTCGCGATCGCCCGCAAGGAAGAAAACAGGCAGCTCCCGGTTCATTTTCCGCAGATTTTTGGGCGTTTCGTTCATCCAAAGCCCGTGCAGCATCGCAGAGGACATGCCGACCGTCGGCCCATACGCGCACATCGGATCCCTGTCATAGCGCGCCACGACCTCCGGGTCGCCGCAAATCCACGCGTTGGGCGAGTGCTCTCCGGGAAACGGGCGGCAATAGGAGCCGAACATCAGCCTGGCAACCAGCTTCGGCTTCTTCTTTTCGCAGCCGAGCAGCCGGTAAAGCCCGCACAGCGCCTGTCCCGCGGCCAGCTCCACCTTGGGGTGCCACGCCGTGCCGGAAAGCACCGCACCGCGGATGCCGCTGTCCGGATAGCGGTACAGGTAGGTGCGCGTCAGGAAGGAGCCCATGCTGTGGCCGTAAAAGAAGTAGGGCAGTGTGGGATACTGCGCGCGCACCTTCTCATGGAGCTGTCTCAGATCCTGCACGACCTCGTCCCAGCCGCCCGAAAAATGCCCGGGCGTGCCGCCCTCCGCGCTTTTTCCGTGCCCCGTGTGGTCATCGCCCACCACGACGAAGCCGTTTTGCGTCAAGAATGCGGCGAAATGGGCATAGCGCTCGACATATTCGGCAACGCCATGGACGATCTGCACCACGCCGCGCGGCGTCCCCTCCGGCTCCCAAAGGCAGCAGTGCAGTCGACCGCCGCCGGTGGCCGTAAGATAGAATTCCTTCATGGCTCGTCCTCCTATGCATAAGAAATCCGCCGCATCGCGTTTTTTTGCGGAATCCTTTGAATTTCTATTGACATTATAGCGCAAATACCGCAAACTAAATAGTAGATTTCAAAAAATTTAAAGGATGTTCAAGAATTCAGGGCAGCGCCCTCGCCGACAGGGCGCATCGGCGCAGGGATGCAGCGCCGCCTTCGCCCTCCGCACCGTGCAGGGGGTCTTTCAAAAAAGGAGGAACACCTATGGCTTCTTATGTTATGGCATTGGATCAGGGAACGACGACCTCGCGCGCAATTCTGTTTGACCGGCAGGGCAATATCGTCACGCTGGCGCAATACCCCTTCCGGCAGTATTATCCGCAGCCCGGCTGGGTGGAGCACGACGCCATGGAAATTTTAGACACACAGCTGCGTGCAATGGCCGCCGCCTTTGAAAAGAGCGGCGTTTCTCCGACGGACGTCGCCGCGATCGGCATCACAAATCAGCGCGAGACCACCGTCCTTTGGGACAAAACGACCGGCAAACCCATTGGCAACGCGATTGTCTGGCAGTGCCGCCGGACAACGCCCCTGTGCGCCCGGCTGGAGGCCGACGGGCTTCGCGGCTACATTCACGAGAAAACCGGCCTTCTGATCGACCCCTATTTTTCCGCCACGAAGATTCGCTGGATGCTGGAGCAGGATCCGGCGCTGCGCGCCCGCGCGGAGCGCGGCGAAATTCTCTTCGGCACGATCGACAGCTGGCTGATTTGGAACCTGACCGGCGGAAGGGCGCACGTCACGGATTACTCCAACGCCTCGCGCACCATGCTCTTCGACATTGAGCGGCTGTGCTGGGATGAGATGCTCTGCAGGGCGCTGGAGATCCCCATGCAGATGCTCCCGAAGCCTGTGCCGTCAAGCGAGATCTACGGCCGGGTCGCCGAGGGGATCGGCGGACTGCAATACCTGACGGGCATTCCGATCGCAGGCGCGGCCGGTGACCAGCAGGCCGCCCTCTTCGGGCAGGGCTGCTTCCGCAGCGGCATGGCAAAGAACACCTACGGCACCGGCTGCTTCACGCTGATGAACCTGGGCGAGCAGTCCGTTCGCTCCCGCAGCGGCCTCCTGACCTCGGTCGCATGGTCGTTGGGTGGGAAGACCACCTATGCGCTGGAGGGCAGCGCCTTTCACGCAGGCTCGGCCATTCAATGGCTGCGCGACGAATGCGGGTTGCTCGGCACGGCGCATGAGGCAGACCTTCTCGCCGAATCGATCCCAAACACGCAGGGTGTCTATTTCGTCCCAGCGTTCACCGGCCTCGGCGCGCCCTATTGGGACAGCTTTGCGCGCGGCTGCTTCTTCGGGCTGACGCGCGGTGCAGGCCGTGCGGAGCTTGCCCGCGCGATTCTGGAATCCATCGCCTTTGAGGTCACGGATCTGGTCGAAACGATGAACGCCGACACCGACGAGGCCATTACGGAGCTGCGCGTGGACGGCGGCGCAAGCGTCAGCGATTTCCTCCTGCAATTCCAGTCGGATCTGCTGCGCGCGCCGGTCAATCGGCCGCACATCGTGGAAACGACCGCCTTCGGCGCGGCCAGTCTGGCAGGGCTTGCCGTCGGCGTCTGGAGCGGCACGGAGGAGCTGGAGCAGCTGCGGCAGACCCAGCGCATCTTCACGCCGACGCTGCCGATGGCCGAACGCGACCGTACTTACCGAAACTGGAAAACCGCAGTCTCCCTCGCCCGCGCCTGGGGCGCGGCCTCGCAAAATTAATTTGGCCGATTCCCTTGCTTAACACCTGCAAGTCGGCCGATTCCCACAAAAAAACGGGGCTGCCTCACGGGATTCTCTCAAATCCCGTGAGGCAGCCCCAGCTTGCTTATTCCTGCGGCATTGCAAGACCATGCCGCTGATACATGGTCTTTTTGACTGCGCGCATAATATTTTCATAGCCCGTGCAGCGGCACAGATGGCCGGACAGCAGCTTGCGCAGCTGCGCGTCCGTATAAAGCTCGCCGCTCTCCAGAATTTCCACCGCCGTCATGATAAAGCCCGGCGTGCAGAAGCCGCACTGGATGGCCGCTTCGTCGATAAATGCCTGCTGGATATCGGAAAGCTCGCCGTTCGGCCCAAGCAGGCTCTCGAGTGTACGCACCTTCTTGCCCTCGACCCAGACGGCAAGATAAATGCAGGAATTGAAGCACTCGCCGTCGATCAGCACATTGCACGCGCCGCACTCGCCGACCTCGCAGCCCTTCTTGACCGAGGTCAGACGATACTGGTTGCGCAGAAGATCGGTCAGGCTGGAGCGGACATCCACCATGCAGGTAACGTCCTTGCCGTTGAGGTTAAATTTCAAAAGCTTATACTGGTTTTCCATTACAGCGCACCTCCTGCAAGCTTTACAGAGTCGATCAGGCAGCGCCTTGCGGACTCGACCGCGACATGCTGCCGGAACGCCTTGGACGCACGCCAGGAATCACGCGGGTTGATATCCTGCAGAACGGACTCCGCAAAGGCGTCGACCGTTTCCATGCTGACGGGCTTGCCCTCAATGAGCGCCTCCGCCGTCGGGCAGCGCATCGGAACAGGGCCTGCGACGCCGTAGGCAATGCGAACGCGCTCGAAGGTCCTCTTGTCGTCAGACAGGCGGACATTGACCGAGCAGCCGTTCGTTGCGATATCCAGCGCGTTGCGCATGGCGTACTTGATATACGAGCCGTAGGTATCGCGATAGCTTTCCTTCGGGATGAGAACGGCCGTCTGAATTTCGCCCTCGCGGATATCGACGACCTTTGCCTTGAGATAAAAGTCCTTGATGGGCACATAACGTCTGCCGTTCGGGCCGGTCAGTTCAATGACCGCCTCCCACGCGTGCAGCGTGGCGGCGGAATCCGCCGAGGTCACGCCGTTGCAGGTATTGCCGCCGATCGTGCCGATGTTGCGGATCTGCGGGCCGCCGACCTGATCGACGGCTTCGCCCAGAACGTTGATATATTTCTGAATGATGGGGTCCTTCGTGATATGCGAGAAGGAGGTCAGGCTGCCGATGCGGATGGCCTCGTTTTCGTCGATGGTAACACCGCGCAGCTCATCGAGCAGATAAATGGAGATCAGCTCCACGCCGGCGCGCTTTCCCTCGCGCATCTGCACGAGCACGTCGCTGCCGCCTGCAATGATGTGCGCCTGCGGATGCTCCAGGCGCAGACGCACGGCGTCCTGCACGCTCTGCGATTCGTAATAGGCTTTCATATCATACATGGCTTAGTTCTCCTTTCTCCACGGGTCGTTGATAAGCCCCTCTTCGCTGAAGCGGTCGAAGAGGCGGATCGGCGTCATGGGCGAGGTGTCCATGGCGACGCCGGTGGCGTTGAGAATCGCGTTGCGGAGCGCGGGTGCGACCGGGCAGGCGGGCGGCTCACCCAGCGCCTTCGTGCCGAAGGGGCTGGTCGGCTCAAAGTTCTCGACGAACTGCGCCTCCAGATGCGGATGATCCATGACGGTGGAGAGCTTGTAGTCGAGCAGGTTATTGTTGAGCGGGCGGCCGGTCTTGGGATCGAACAGGAGCTGCTCGCTCAGGCCGTAGCCGATGCCCATGGACATACCGCCGTGCACCTGCGCCTCGGCAAGCTGCGGATTGATCAGGCGGCCGCAGTCATGTACATTGATGATCTTGTCGATCGTCACCTTACACATCGGAATATCCACCGTGACCTCGGCGCAGCAGCAGCCGAAGGAATAGGCGTTGTTCTTGATCTGATAGGTCGATTCGGCAGTGATATGCTCCGAATGCGAGAGGCTGTAGAAGGCCTCCGTCGCCAGCTCGCGCAGCGAGCACAGCACGCGGCCGTCCGTCTTTCTGACGATGTTGCTGTCCACCAGATCGAGGTTGGCAATGGCGCAGCGCGTGACCTCCTTGGCGTATTGCAGGATCTTGTCGCGCAGGATGTTGCCGGTCTGCGTGATGGAGAAGCCGACCACATAGGTCTGGCGGGAGGCGTATGCGCCGAGGCCGAACGGCGTCACGTCGGTATCCTGATTGGAGATCACATGCACATCGCGGTAATCCTTCAGGCCGACGACGTCGGCCGCCATCTGTGCATACGCGGTATCCGCGCCCTGTCCGATCTCCGTTTCACCGACCTGCACCTGAATGGAGCCGTCCTGATTGAGCACCATGCGGCAGGAGGAATGCTCCAGAGAGATCGGCCAGACGGCGGTGTTATACCAGAACGGCGCAATGCCGATGCCCTTGCGGATGGGGCCTGTCTGGTTTTCATATTCCTTGTGCTTGCGGTTGTAGTCCATGTATTCCACAGCCTTGTCAAAGCACTGATTGAAGGAGTCGTAATAATTCTCGTTCTTGGAGAAGCCGTCCACGAAGCCGACCGGCATAATGTGCTTTCTGCGATATTCCAGCGAATCCACGCCCAGAAGCCTGCACACGTCCTCAATATTGCATTCGTTGATCCAGCTTGCCTGCGGCATACCGTAGCCGCGCATTGCACCGGCTACCGACTTGTTGGTAAAGACCGTGTAGGCGTCGCCCTCGAAATTGGGGCAGGGGTACAGCTGCGGGAAGGAGCCCATCGCCTTTGCCACGATGGAGTGGCCGTGGGATGCATATGCGCCCTGATCGGAGAACAGCTCGACCTTTCTTGCAACGATCGTGCCGTCCCTGCGCACCCAGGTGACCACATGCCCGCGAATGGCGTGACGGACACGGTTGGACGCAAAGGTATCCTCGCGCGGAATATCGAGCTTAACAAGGCGGCCGCCGAGCTGCATGGAAAGCCACGCGACCAGCGGCTCATACAGGGTGTCCTGCTTATTGCCGAAGCCGCCGCCGATATAGGGCTTCACAACGCGGATGCTGCCCCAGGGGATCCCCAGAGCCTGTCCGACGGTGCGTCGGACGATATGCGGGATCTGCGTGGAGGAAACAATGACGATCTTGCCTGCCTCCTCGTAGGCGTAGGCAATATGATTCTCGATGTGGCAGTGCTGCACCGTCGAGGTATTATACCACTTGTCCACGCACAAAAGTCCCTCCTCCGCAATGGCGGCGGCATAATCGCCGTTGCGGATCGTGGTATGCTTCAGCACATTGTTGGGGAAGCTCTTGTGGAGCTGCGGTGCGGAATCCTTCATGGCCTCCTGCACGTCGAGCACGAAGGGAAGCTCCTCATATTCGACGCGGACGAGCCGCGCGGCCTGCGCCGCCGCTACCTCGTCCTCCGCCACGACGGCTGCAACATCGTCGCCGTAATAGCGAACATGGCGGTTGAGCAGGCGGCGGTCTGCGACGTCCTGATGCGCCGCCTCGACCGACCACGGGTGGCCTGCTGTCGGGAACTTGATATCCGGAACATCGAAGCAGGTAAAAATCTTCATGACGCCGGGAACCTTCTGCGCTTCGGAAATGTCCACGCTTTTCACATAGCCGTGCGCAATGGTTGAGCGAACAACGCGGGCAACAAGCGCGCTCTTATCACACAGATCGTCTGTATACTTGGCTCTGCCGGTGGCCTTGTCGAACGCATCCACGCGCTTGACGCTTTTGCCGACTTCCATAGTGCATAACCTCCTGAGTATCCGCAGATTGCACAAAAAACGGTACACTCCGCGATTATTTATCTAAAGTATAGCATAAGAAACGCCTGAAATTCAATTCCTCTCGTGATACTAAAAAAAGATAACGCAGAAATTCGGCCATGCCGAACGCTTGACTTGCCGCGGAAAAACAGGGTATACTATCCATATAAACGGAGCACAGCAGCGCAAGGAGGAACACACAAATGCAAACGGACGTAAAAATCGGCTGTCTCGTCATGGCGGCCGGAAACGCGCGGCGCTTCGGCGAGAATAAGCTTGCGGCGGAGTACCGCGGAAAGCCCCTCATCCGGCACGCACTGGAGGCGGTGCCGAAGCAGCTTTTTGCGCGGGTCGCCGTCGTAACGCAGTATACGCAGATCCTTTCCATGGCAAAGGAATTCGGCTTTACACCGATCTATAACGCGCACCCCGATTACGGCATCAGCCATACCATCGAACTGGGGACGGACGCCCTGCGCGATTGCAGTGCCATTCTTTATATGGTCGCCGACCAGCCGCTGCTGGACGATGCCTCCGTAGAGCGGATCGTGCAGAAATGGCGGGAGCATCCCTGCAATATCGTCGGCGCAAGCCATGACGGCAAGCGCGGCAACCCCTGCATCTTCCCGCGGGAATTCTTTGACGAGCTGATGTCGCTGCACGAGGATCACGGGGGGAACACCGTGATCCGGCGGTACCCCGACCGCCTGCTGCTGGTCGAGGTCGCCGAGGAGGAGCTGACGGACGTGGACACCGTGCAGGCGCTGCGCGAGCTGGAGGAGCGAACGGACGCGCAGGTCAAAAAGCCGCCGAAGGGATCCGACTGAAAACACAAAGCCTGCCATCCAAAAAACGCGCGCCCTGCCGTACCTCTGTACGCCTGCGGGGCGCGCGCTTTTTGGGAATACGCCGTGCCGGTCTTCCCGCATAGCAAAGGCCGGATCGGACCCACGGCATACCCGGCACACTTTTTGTTGCCTTTTGGGCTTCTTCCCTGTTATACTAAAGCAAAGGAGTGAGTCGCATGATTTTTTATACTGCTGACCTGCACTTCGGCTACGCGCCGATCATACAGGACGCCGCGCGTCCCTTTTCCAGCGTGCAGGAGATGGACGAAGCGCTCATCGAAAACTGGAATCGCCGGGTCAGCCCGTCGGACGACGTCTATATCGTCGGCGATCTTTCCTATAATGACGGCCGCACGCCCGTGCAGTACCTGTCCCGCCTGTCCGGGCGGCTGCATCTCATTCGCGGCAATCATGACACCGGCCTTTCGGACGCCTCCCGCCTGTGGGACTACTGCGTCTGCGTCGCGGATTTCTGGGAGCTGGATGACGGCGATGCCCATATTCTCCTCTGCCATTACCCGATCCTGCACGAAAAGGGCGGCTATATGATCCACGGACATATCCACAACCAGCGAAATCACGCCTATGAAATTCTGAAAGAGCTGCCGCGTGTGCTGAACGCGGGCGTCGATATCAATTTTTACCGCCCGGTCACGTTGGAAGAGCTGATTGAAAATAACCGGAAGTTCTACAGCGAGCAGTACCCCGAGCTGTTCCCAATCCCGCCGCGTCCGGATCGAAATGCCCCCGGTCGAATGCCGCGCAAGCCGGATTTCCGCCCGCTGCCGCAGCGGTAACACGCAGACCTTTGGAGAGGTGAACGCCACTTATGAATACTTGTCCGCCGAAAGGCTCCGTCCACGCCGTCGGCAAGGCGATGGAGCTATTGGAGCTGCTGTTCCGCTGGCGCGGGCCGATGACGCTGCAGCAGCTTACCGAAGCGTCCGGCTACCCCAAAAGCACGGTACATAGTCTTCTCAGCACGCTGCGGGAATATGGCGCGGTCGCGCAGGAGTCGGGCGGCCGCTACTGCCTCGGCGCGCGGCTGTATGAATACGGCTGCGCCGTCTCCTCCTCCTGGGACGCCATGGCCATCGCCCACCCACAGCTCGAGCAGCTCGCGCGGCAAACCGGCGCCAGCGCCTTTATTTCTCTGCTCGACGGCGACTTTGTCATCTCCTTCGACGCCTACGCATCCTCCGCCGGCTCCGGCTATCAGATCACGCCGGAAACCGGCACGCGGCTGCCGCTGCACGCCACGGCGCAGGGAAAGCTGCTTCTTTCCATGCGCTCGGATTCGGAGGTGCTGCGCATTTTGCAGCGCTCCGGTATGACGCCCTTTACGCCGCATACGATCACGACGCCGGAGCGGCTGCTGGCCGCGCTGCAGGAGATCCGCCGCCTCGGCTATGCGGTAGAGAACGGCGAATATAAGATTGGCCTGCGCGCCGTGGCCGCGCCGGTCTACGACTATACCGGCGCCGTCCGCTATGCGCTCGGCACGGTCGGCCTGTTCCGGCACACGACCTCGCCGGAATTCCAGCGTGCGATTGAGCTGACGGCCGCACAGGCAAAGCAGATGTCCCTCGACCTGCGCTACCGTCCTTAGACGCTCCCCCGCGGCGCAAAAGCGCCTGCTTTCCGACAGTTTTTAAGGAAGCCGCGCCAAGCGCCGCCTTGGCTGAGGTCGGGCAATCCGGCTCTGTACATCCGAATTCACAGGAATAGGGGGTTCCTTTTCCATGCGGAAATCTCTGTTTTTTCTTATTCCGGCAGCGCTGCTGTTTTTGTTCGGCGGCTGCCTGCTTTTCGGCTCGGCGACACAGTTTCTCGGTCTTTTCTGCCTTGCGGCCGGACTGACGCTGGTCGTTTTTTGGCTTCTTTTTATACTGAAAAAGCGCCGTCCCGCCGCTGCGCGGCGGCTTCTCATCGGGTTTACCGCGCTGCTACTGCTGTTCGCGCTCGCCTTTTCCGCAACGGAGCTTTGGATCCTGCGGCAGGCTCGAACGCAGGACAGCACCGCTGACTATCTGATCGTGCTCGGCGCGCAGGTGCGCGGAACGACCCCGTCCCGCGCGCTGCAGGATCGGCTGCAGGCCGCCGCAGCCTATTTGCAGGCGCATCCGAATGTGCAGTGTGTGGTATCCGGCGGGCAGGGCGCGGGCGAGGACATCTCTGAAGCGCAGTGCATGGCGCAGTACCTTCTGGCGCACGGCATTGCCGCGTCCCGCGTCTGGCTGGAGACGGAGGCCGTCAACACGCAGGAGAACATTGCCAATTCCCTTGCGCGGATCGAGCAGGAAACCGGCGCGCGCCCGCAAAGCATCGCGGTTCTTTCCAGCGAATATCACCTTGGCCGCGCCAAGCGGATCGCCGCCTCGCAGGGCGTCACCGCCTACGGCGTTGCCGCGCCGACCTCCCTTGCCTATGCGAAGGTCAATTACTTTCTGCGCGAATGCTTCGGCGTGTGGTATCAGCTTCTGTTCGCCTGAGTACATAAGCGGGAGCCGTACCAATAGGAGCGGCTCCCGTTTTCCTCATTTTTAAGCGCGCAGCGCCGTGAACTTGCGGTAGCGCTCCTCGCTGCGGCGGAAGAAGCGGGATACCGTGAAAAGCACAAAGAGTGCGACGAGCACATAATAGATCGGCAGAATGGTCGGCCACACCTGCTTGGGGAAAACCAGCCGAACCGGGATCGCATCGAGCAGAATGTAGATCAGATAATGACTTCCGTTTGCGATCAGAGGCCGAAGCACTGCCGCGCGCAGCGCGACATAGCCCACGCAGAGCAAAAACTTCGTCGGCTTTTCCTCCGGGCAGCGCTCTGTGGAAATCATGACAAGACCGCAGAGGTAAAGCGTCCCGTGGCAGAAGAGGGAAATGAACGTATTGACGAGCGAATCTGCGCCGTAAATCGTCTCTCCCGCAAGCATCATGGCGAGGTAATAGAAGAAGCCCGCCATCAGTCCGGAATAGGCCGCCCAGCTCTTCATCCGTTTCCAATCCGCCAAAAGGATCACCGGAACAGCAAAATATGCGACCGTCGAAAATTCGACCGGGATTTTAACAATGTGATAGACCGCAGGATAAATCACGGCATAGCGCAGCAGGTTCCCGACGAGCAGCACCCAGCACAGAATGCGCAGGCACGTCCGGCTGAAGGAAAGCGGCCGCTTGCTGAGCTGATACGCCGCCACATTAATCAGCAAGAACAGTGTAATTGCCAGGAAATTCAACATGTTCCTCCCTCCCGATCATCCCGCGTAGCCGAACCAGCCCCAC
The DNA here is from genome assembly GCA_902465435.1 of uncultured Eubacteriales bacterium. Taxonomy (GTDB): domain Bacteria; phylum Bacillota; class Clostridia; order Oscillospirales; family Oscillospiraceae; genus CABQNH01. Next base: position 17,495 of record CABQNH010000014.1, read on the forward strand.
GCGTGCCAGAACTCCAGCGTGCCTGCCGACAGGCTGCACGCCGCATAGCCGACGACGAAGCAGCTGGCAAACACGAGCAACGAAAGCAGCACGGCCGTGCGCAGACGGCGCTTTTTCTTCGGCGCAAACTGCGGCGCAAGCGGAAGGCTCGGCAGTGTGGCCGCACCGCGGCTCTGCGCCAGCGCGTTCCGATGAAACCGTCCGTAGGAGCGGAAAATCTGACGGCAGAGCGCAAAATACCAGACGCATCCGATCACAGACAGCACGCACAGCGCCAGCAGGCTGACGCCAAGGATCGCGCCGCACCAATACGGCATCGTCGGCAGGTATACGAAGGACAGCCGCCCCAAATCACCGATCAGGCAAATACCGGTCACGCCAAAGCTCAGTGCGCACGCGACCAGCACAGCGCCGAAGGAAACCAGTAAGGCGGCAAACACGCCAAAGAACAGGTCGACCCAGCCCAGCCACAGCCAGGTCAGCACGGGCGAATGCTTCGCCTCCGCCGACGGGATCGGCTTGAACTGCGCCGCCAGCGTCTCCGGGTCGCCCAGCTTGGCGGCGATTTCCTCCTCTGCGTAGCCGTCCGCCAGCTTAAACGCAAAATGTTGGGTGTATTCCTCTAAAATCTCGTCGGCGTCTTCCACATTGCGCCGGTTCAGCTCCCGCTGAAACTTCGTTAAAAATTCAAGCTTCGTCATTTGCTTCATCCTCCTCCAGCAGCTTTTGAATGGTGCGCGCGAAGCGCAGGTACTCCGTGCGTCCCTCCCGATACGTCTCGCAGCCAAGCTCCGTCAGCTTATAATACTTTCGCGGCGGCCCGCCGCTCTCCTCCTGCAAATACGTTGTGAGCAATCCGTCTGCCTTCAGCTTTCGGAGGATCAGATAGACGGTCCCGTCCGCAATGTCGATATGACCGGACAAATACTCCGCGATCTCATAGCCATAGCAGTCGCGCTTTTTCAGGAGCGACAGCACGCACAGCTCAAGAACGCCCTTTTTATATTGGTTGTTCATCGTCTCACCCCTTGCGTTGTTCTCTTTGTTACTACTGCATTATATTCAATAGTTTTAAAATGTCAATAGCAATTTTCGTTTTTTTGAAAAAATATTGGAGCCGAAATCTGCCGTTTCCAGCGGAGAACACACTGGCGGGAGCGCTTCGAACCTCCGACAAAAGAAATCACAGCAGCCTGCCGCGCCGCACAAAGCGCACGCGCCGAAGCCGCTGTGATTTTTCGCATGTTCTGCCCGCACCGGGGGTTCCGTATTGGGTCCGCCTGTCACTTTGCCGGGTACGGACTTGACGGGCAGTATGCAAAAAACGCGGGGATCCAATGCGGATTCCCACGTTTATTTTTTCGCTGCTTAGCGTCAGCTGACAAGGGCAGACACGCTTGCGGGTCGGACTGGAACGCCGTCTGCTGCGTGATCGTCCTTGACTTGCGCCAGCAAGCCTGCGTCCTCTGCCTTGCAGACAACGCCCCAGACCGGCCGGCAAGTCCTTCGGAGTTTTTCACGGAGGATAGACGGCGGCTGGCAAGGCAGACGAGACAGGCGGGCCGGCGCCCGCCCCAGCGTGTCAAAAAACCTTTTTTGACACGCTGGCAGGCTATCAAGAAAGTTCGGAATACGAGTAACTCGCGCCAGTCGGCGTACATAGGTACGGTAGGGCGCGAGTTCCGAAGTAAGTCAAAATAATAAACTTTATCCACTTTTTGAACCGTATTTGTTTGAAATTTTTCAAAAATTGAATAGGTGCGTTTCGCATAGAAATCGTCAAAAATGTTTTCTCATTTTGACGATTACGGACTTTATTGACAGCCTGAGGCGGGCTGGCGCCCGCCCACGAGGATAACGACGCCAGACGTCGTTTTGCCCCGTGAAAAACCGTGTGCGCCCCTGTCAACTGACGCTAAATGCCTTGTACTCAGATGTACTGCTGCTTAATGACGTCAATGACGCCGCGCGTGGTCAGGCGGAGCGTCGGAATGACGGGCAGCGACATGAAGGAAAGCGTCATAAAGGGGTCGATATCGTGGCTGACGCCGCGCGCGAAGGCCATTTCCTTTGCGTGCTCCAAATCCCGGTTGACGTTGACGAGACTGTCATCGCTCATCAGGCCGGCAATCTTCAGCTCAACCTCGCCGCAGATTTTTCCGTCCTCAACGACAACGATGCCGCCGCGCGTCTCGACAATTCGATTTGCGGCGAAGGCCATGTCCTCTTCGTTCGTGCCGACCACAATGATATTGTGGCTGTCATGCGAAATGGAGGTTGCGACGGCGCCGTGCTTCAGGCCGTAGCCCTGCAGATAGCCGAGGCCGATATGGTGTGTGTTCTTATGGCGCTCGATCACGGCAATCTTCAGAATATCCTTCTCCACATCGATCGCGGAGGCATAGCCGTTGTCGGTGGAGATGATCTCGCCGGGGATCATGCCGATCACGCCGCGCGGGCGCTCGTCGTGGAAATCCTCCGCCGTCAGATGGGCGACATGGAAGGTATCGTGCGCACGTTTTTCGAGGTAGTCCTCGATCTTCGGCACTTCAAAATCCTCCAACTTGCCCTCATGATACATGAGCTTGCCTTTCTTGAAGACCTGCTCGATGTGGAAATCCTTAAAGTTGTCAATGACGACGAGGTCACCGAGATAGCCGGGCGCAATTGCACCGCGGTTATTGAGCAGGAAATAGCGCGCCGCATGATGCCCAGCCGCCTTAATGGCGATGATGGGATCGACGCCGTATTCGTTGATGGCCTTTTTAATAATGTAATCGATGTGCCCCTTCTCCAGAAGGTCGCTCGGGTGCTTATCGTCCGTGCAGAACATGCAGCGCTCGGCATACTGCGGCACAAGCAGCGGCGCAAGCGCCTCCAGATTGCGGGCAGCCGTGCCCTCACGAATCATGATGAACTGGCCGCGCTGGAGCTTTGCAATGGCATCGTTGACGTCGGAGCACTCGTGGTCGGAATACACGCCGGCGGCGACATAGGTATCGAGATCCTTGCCGACCAGGCCAGGGGCATGGCCATCGATCTTTTTATGATGCGCCTGCGCGGCGACGATCTTGGAAACGACCTCCGCGTCGTTGTGGATCACGCCGTAAGCGTTCATCATTTCGGCCAGACCCTGTACGCGGGGATAATCATAGAAAGAATCGATCGCGCGATAGTCAAGATTCGCGCCGGATTCGTCCATCGGCGTTGCGGGAACGCAGGAGGGAAGCATAAAGCGCACGTCGATCGGCAGTCCCTCGGTCGCCTGGAACATATAGTCGATGCCGTCCGTGCCCATGACGTTGGTAATCTCATGCGGGTCGGTAATGACGGTGGTCGTGCCGTGAGGAAGCGTGGCCTTGACAAATTCCTTCGGCGTGACCATGGAGCTTTCCAGATGGATATGCGAGTCGATAAAGCCGGGGCAGACGATCTTTCCGGAGACATCGATCTCGACCTTGCCCTCATACTCGCCCATACCGACGATCAGGCCGTTTGCCATGGCGATATCTGCCTTGCAAAGCTCATTTGAAAAGACGTTGACATAGGTAGCATTCTTGAGCACCACGTCGGCCTTCTCGCGGCCGGAGGCGGCTTCGATGATTCGCTGTTTTTTGAGGAGCTTCCGCTGAATTTTACCGGCGTAGCTCTCGGTAGTCTGTGCCATATCAAATCCTCCAATCAAAATTGTTCTACTTTTCCATTTTATTAGCTAATATTATACCGCAACGGCAGCGGAAAGTCCAAGCGGCATATTGCACAAATTTTCGTTCTCTTTTTTGACGCGCCGCGCCGGTGTATCCATCGCGCCAGCGCTTTGCCGAATGATGCAGAGATGCAAAAATCCGACCTCATATTTCTGAGGTCGGATTTTTAAGGCGCCTTAGGTCTGTGACATGCTCCAGTCCCAGCGCGGCAAATTCGATTCCGTCGTAGCCTCCGTGGGCGGCTCCGTCGGCGGTTCGGTCGGTGCCTCCGTAGGCGGCTCGGTGGGCACTTCCGTGGGCGGCTCCGTCGGCGGCTCCGTCGGCTGTACCTTGTTGGGATCCTCAACCGCCGTGATTTCGTCGCGGCGGCGATAGCGCGAGTTCGCCTCCCAATTGCGGGAAATGACATTGCCGTTGGCGTCTACATAAACGCGGTAGGTCGTCCAGGTCGAGCCGGTATAGCCGGAAACGATGACCTGCCCCGGCGAATAGCTCTCGCCGTCCTTAATGATATGCTCTACCTTTTCATAGGGATCCTCGCTGTTCTTAACGCATTCCATTTTGACGGTGTAATTCTTCGTCTTGGTGCCGATGATGCGGATATGCACCTGACCGCCGGAAACCCACGCTTCGATCTTGATCGGGAACTCCGAGGTGTTCTTAAACTTAAAGTCCAGACTGCCGTAGTAGACCGTGGCGTCCATGCCGCCGGGGGTATAGCCGGCGAAGAAGTTGTGCTCCGTGCGCTCGACGATGCCCATATCGGCATACAGCGCCGCGCAGTAAATCGTCGATGCGACCTGGCAGATACCGCCGCCGAGCTGATCGGCCGAGTCGTTGCCGACATAGACGGTAGCGGGCTTATAGCCCTTGGCCGCCGTGCGCTGGCCGACGACGCCGTTGAAGGAGAAAACCTCGCCGGGCAAAAAGACCCGTCCGTTGATCGCCTTGCAGGCGAGAATCAGATTGTTGGTACGGTTCTCGCCCTTGGAATGCCAGGTGTCATACTTCCCAAGCACATCGGCAAACAGCTTGCTCTCCAGATATGCCTTGGTCATCTCCGGGACGATGGTGTCCAGCTCGACCGTGACTGTTTCGCCGGGCTGCGCTGCCTCAAGCTGCCCCACCACGGTCTTTTTATCAAAGCCGTAGCCGTTGACCTCCTCCGTAACGGTAAAGGTCTTTTCATCATAGGCCGCGGGCACCGCCTCCTTGCAGTATTTGGCGTAGATCGCGTCTACGTCAACGGGCGCGGGATATTCATCCTGGAATGCGTCCTTGACGGTAAACTCCATATTGTAGTAGGCGTCCAGAATTTTGTTGTAAAGCACCGTTGCATCCAACGTGCGGCCGCGCTGCCCCAGCGTAATGTCAATGGTCTCCACGCTATGCGTTTCTTCCTTGCCGTCCACCGTGTTGGTAACCTGCTTCTGCGCGCCCTGCTTTACCTCCGGCTGCTTCAGCTCTGTTGCCGTTTCTGCAAGATAGCTGTTCAAAAATTCGTGAATATAGTCCTCGTTGAGGGCCATGTACTGCGTGAGTGCAACGGTATGCGTGCCCTCGCCGCGAATCTTCAGCGCATCCTCGACGGCCTTTTCCGCATCGACCTGCACATGGACGTCCACAGCCTGCAGGCAGAGCGTGCTGTCCACCGCCATGCCGGGGAAATCCGGATCCTCCGGCTCCGTCGGCTCCGTGGTCTCCGATTCGGCAGGCTCCGTCGTGGCAGGCTCGGTGGCCTCCTGCGTCGGCGCGTCGCCTTCCTCGGTTGCCTCCGGCTCTTCCGGCTCATAGGTGACCTTGATCGTCTCCTTTTCCGGCTCGCTGTAAAGCAGGACGGTCATATTCTCCTTCTCATACACGGAGACGGCCTCCTGCACCGCAGCCAGCGCCTCCTCCTTGCCCATTCCCGCGATATCCACGCCGGCAAGGTAAAGATGGGTCGGCTTTTTCTGCCTCTCCGGGCGCAGTACCAACAGCCCGACGCCTACCAGCACGATCGCCGCAGCCGAAGCGGCCAGCGCGATCCACAGTCCCTTCCTGGACTTTTTCTTCTTTGCATGCTCCGGCTTGGAGGCCGGAACTGCACGGCTTTTTTCAAATTTTCCTCTTGTCATATTTTTCTCCTGCGTCTTTCTAAGGACGTATCCTTTCTATCAGGCCGCGCAATGCGGCGCGGTCAAGCTGTCGATCGAATCCGCAGCCGGTAAAGCAGCTCGCGTTCCTGCCCTCCCCGCTTCGGTCTTACTTTTCAGAACATCCCCATCTGGTTGAAAAAGGAGGGGCCGCTCTGCTTCCATCCTTCTCCCGATTCCCCGGTCGGCGCAGCAAACGGTTTTTTCGGCATACCGACGCGGCGGGCGATTGGTTCTCTTTGCGAAGCATCGCCATCGGGCGAACGCTCCACAGCTATTATTATAATGGAATTCCAGTAAAAAATGCAACAACATTTCTGTAACGAAGCCATTACAATATGTCCCCGTTTTTTGTGAATTCTGTCGAAAAACCGGCGCGGCACACGTCCGGCGTATATTCCCGCCGCAGGGAAACAAACTAATCGCAGGAAGCGTGCGAGGCAAAAGCGCCGCCTCGCCGACAAGGAGGTCAACGTATGGAAACGCAAAAGAAATCGCCCGCCGTCCCCTTTGAGATCCGGGATCCGAAGCTGCCGAGCGTCCACGGCGACACCTCGCCAAGCCCCGGCGGCTCGCACCGCTGCGCGGAGCCTGCCCCCGAGAACCTGATGCAGGCACAGGTGCAGGGGGAATACCGGGACTGACGCGAATTTTGCCGAAGAATGGAACCTGCAGGCCGGATGCGGCATAGGATGTGTGGAAGGGAAACCCCTTCGGCGGGCGCGAATCGGCACGGCGGTGTACGGCAGACCCTCGCCGCGCGCATCGTGCCGGAACGCCCCGGATCCAATTTATCTGGGAGGATTTTTCTTATGTGCTGCAATCAGAATTCATTCTTCGGCATTGGGACGCTGAGCGGCTGCGGCTGCAGGGAAAACACGCTGATGGATGCCCTGACTGACGCCATCCGCAGCTCCGGCTGCAATTCCTGCGGCTGCAATTCCTGCGGCAGCTCGCGTAACTCCGGCTGCAGCTCCTGCGGCAGCTCGTGCGGCTCCTGCGGCTGCAATTCCTGCGGCAGCTCGTGCGGCTCCTGCGGCGGCTCGCGCAATTCGGGCTGCGGCTGCGGCTGACAGAATCGTATGCAGAGCCAACGCTCTGCATACTACTTAAAAAGCACAACAGGAAATATCCGACACCTCATACTTGCAGACATCCGCTCTTAATCTGCATCTGCGCAGACGTGCTGGGCGGCGTAGGTTCCCGAACACCCATTTTTTGTGGCGCACATTGGGAACGCACACCGCCCGGCAGCAATCTGAATGCAATAGAATAGACGGCAAAGCACCCTTCGGGTTCCACAAAATGCCATAAATAATTCGGCGGCACGGAACGCTCCCGCAGGGCGGTCAAAAATTTTGCGGCGGCTGCAAGAAGGCAGCCGCCGCACTTTCTCACTTATGGGTAATTGCTTGCCGCTCCGATTATTTGCTGATGATGGTTTTTACATAGCACATCAGGATGGCTGCGACCTGCGCGCGGGTCGCGTCGCTTCCCGGCAGCAGATAACTTGCGCCGTTCGAGGCCGCACCGGCGATCAGCCCCTCAGCCTTCGCCCAGCTCAATGCATCGTAAGCCCAGCCGCCGACCTCCTCGTGGTCAGGGAAGGTCGTCAGATCGGCGCGTGCCGCGGTGTCGTAGCCCTTATAGGCGGAGTAGCTGCGGAGAATCACCGCGATCTGCTCGCGCGTGACGTTGCCGTCGGGATTGAAAAGTCCTTCGCCGATTCCGGCGACCACACCCTTTTCCGCCGCCCAGATGACAGCCTCGGTGTACCATTTTCCATCCGGAACATCCGTGAAGGGATTTTCCGTCGTGATACCCGGGCGTCCCTCCAGACGGTAGAGCACCGTGACGAGCATGGCGCGCGTCATCGCCATATTCGGCGAGAAGGTCGTTTCGCTCGTGCCGTAGAAGAAGCCGGATTTCAGCACGAAGTCGATGCCGACATGCGCCCAGTTGGAGGCGTCGGGAACGTCGATATAGGCGTTGCTCGGGCAGCCCTCACCGCCGTCGCACGCGGTAAGCATCGGGAGCTTGCTTTCCAGTACCGCTTCGCAGCGCGTGCAGTGCTGGATCAGCGTGCCGGTTTCCGTCAGCGTCGGTGCTGCGGCAACCGTTCCCTCGTCCCAATCGTGGCCGAGCGCGCCGACATAGCTGTCCGTATAGGTGTAATCGCAGTGCTTGCAGGCGTGGACCGTAAAGCCAAGCTCCGTGCAGGTGGGCGCGGTCACCGTGTCCTCCAGCTCGTGCGCAAGCTTTTCGATCGGCTCCTCATGGGTCTGACCGCAGGTGCAGGTATAGGTCATGACGCCCTCCTGCGTGCAGGTCGGCTCGCGCGTGACGACGCCGTCGTCATAGCTGTGGCCGATCGGCGCGGTGTAATTGGCCTTGTAGCTCTCATGGCAGACCGCGCATTCGAAGTAGGTATAGCCCTGCTCAGTATGCGTCGGCTCGTGCAGCACGGCCGTCCACTTGTGGCCGCCCTCCACCACCTGATCCATATAGCTTGCGCCGCAGCTCAGGCAGGTGTGGACGGTATAGCCCGCGCTCTGGCAGGTCGGCTCGATCACGTCCTGCCGGTAAATGCAGTCAAGGGTTTCCTCGCAGATGCTGCAGACATGGTCGTGCAGGCCGTCCGCGCCGAGGATGCAGCTTCCGAACTGATGCGTATGGTTTGGATTCACAAGTTTTGCGTAGACGGTCACCGTCTCGTAGATCGGCCGGCCGAAATCAAACGGCGTTGTGAATTCCGGATCGGCATACCAGCCGAGGAAGCGATAATCCTCATAAACGGGATCCTCCGGCTGCGTCGGGCACTTGCCGGGACGAACGATCTGCATGCTATCATCCAGCTCCGTCCCCGGATAGCGGAAGCGAGCCGCGCAGGCAAAGGTCGGATAGCCGCCGTTTACGGCCGGGGCGACGACCCACGCACGCGTGTATTCTCCTCCGCTCTCTAAAACATAGTCGTTGAGAAGGTCAACCAGCGCCTTGGGAACGTTGTCGTTCTTTGTCCCGGCGGCGGCCTTCATAACCTCCTCGGTGCAGTAGGTGTCGCCGGAATTTGCAACCGCGCCGGAGACGTTGAAGCCGTACTGGACATACGCATTGGTAATGACCGTGTTGTTAATATACGAAGTAATGCCGCCGACCTTTGCATTTTTACCGTTATTCATCAGACTGCAGACTGCATACACATTGGAGATCACAGAGCTTTTTTCCCCGTAGCTTACGATGTTGCCTGCGATGCCGCCAATACCGTTCCCCACGTTTTTATTGGAAACCTCCAGCGTCGCAATGGCAAAGCAATTGCGCAGCGTAGTTTCCGATGCATTCGCGACGATGCCGCCTACATACTGGTTGAATCCGGTATCGCTTTCACTATGGATGCTGCCGACAAAGCCGCAGTTTTCTATGGTTGTCTTGTAGGTTGAGCTGGCAATGCCTCCCGCGCTGGTGCTGCCGCGACTGCTTCTCTGGTAAATGCTTCCCTCGACGAGCACATCCCGGATCACTCCAAATTGCACTCTGCCGAACAGGCCGATCTCGCCGACCTCGCCGCCATAGCTGATATTAAAGATGCGCAGGCCGGTGATCTTATGCAGGTTGCCGTGGAAGCTGCCGCGGAAAATAAGATAATCCGGCGGCCCATCATGTTTTATCACCGTTCCGATCGGCACCCAGATATGCTCGCTCAGATCGATATCCGCGTTCAGCGTGATGGTGCAGCCCTCAAAGCTGGCGCCGTCCATGACCTTTTTTGCCAGCGCGGCCAGATCCGCCGCGTCCTCAATGACCCAGTCTCCCGGCTCGGAGGCATAAAGCGCGGCGTCGTAGTTGCCCTCCGCCGTCCAGTAAGTGCCCTCCTTGGAAAACTGCTGGAGCAGAATCTTGCCGCAGACACTGCAGTGCTTGCCCTCGGTCAGCGTGGCAGTCTCCGCGTCGGTGACGATGGTATGGCCGAGCGGCCAAACCGGCTCGTGTCCGCTCAGGATTTCGCCGCAGACGCTGCACTTGACGCCCGCCGTCCAGCCGCTTTCGGCGCAGGTCGCCGGAACAGCCGGCATCGAAGCTTCCGTATGCGGCAGCTTTGCAACGGCGCCCGTCACATTTTCCTCGCCGCAGCGGGTGCAGACGCCGACGATCTCGCCCTCCTCGGCGCAGGTCGGCTCCTTCGTCACGGTGCCGTTGGGAACCTCGTGACCCAGCGCCGCGATCTCGCTCTGCGGGACAAGAACTTCCCCGCAGCGGCCGCAATGCTTGCCCTCGGTCAGGCCCGTCTCGGTGCAGGTGGGTACCCTGCCCTCGTCCGTCACTTCCTCGTGACCCAGTGCGTCACCGTCCGTGAAGACTGCCTCCCACTCCGTACCCTTGGAGCTTGCGCCGCAGCCGGTGCAGGAGGTATAGTAGACCGCTGCCTCGGTGCAGGTCGCCTCGGATTTCAGGTATTTCTCATCTACGGTTTTCGCCGTGTAATCATGATCGGCGATTTCACCATATTCTGCGCCGCAGTCCTCGCAGACCGCCTTATGGGTGCAGTCCGCCTTGCCGCCGTGGCAATTCTTTGTCTCGCTGTGACTTTCGTCGCGGGAGCAGGTATGCGTGTGCGTGCCGTCCCCGTTGGACGTCCATGCGCCCCAGTCGTGGCCAAGCGGATTGCCGCTTGTGAAGGTTGCTTCCGCCTCTGTCCCCCTGGAGCTTGCGCCGCAGCCGGTGCAGGAGGTATAGTAGACCGCTGCCTCGGTGCAGGTCGCCTCGGATTTCAGGTATTTCTCATCTACGGTTTTCGCCGTGTAATCATGATCGGCGATTTCACCATATTCTGCGCCGCAGTCCTCGCAGACCGCCTTATGGGTGCAGTCCGCCTTGCCGCCGTGGCAATTCTTTGTCTCGCTGTGACTTTCGTCGCGGGAGCAGGTATGCGTGTGCGTGCCGTCCCCGTTGGACGTCCATGCGCCCCAGTCGTGGCCAAGCGGATTGCCGCTTGTGAAGGTTGCTTCCGCCTCTGTCCCCCTGGAGCTTGCGCCGCAGCCGGTGCAGGAGGTATAGTAGACCGCTGCCTCGGTGCAGGTCGCCTCGGATTTCAGGTATTTCTCGTCCACGGTTTTCGCCGTGTAATTATGCCCGCTGGTTTCGCCATATTCTGCACCGCAGTCCTCGCAGACCGCCTTATGGGTGCAGTCCGCCTTGCCGCCGTGGCAGTCCTTTGTCTCACTGTGACTTTCGTCGCGGGAGCAGATATGCGTGTGCGTGCCGTCTCCGTTGGACGTCCATGCGCCCCAGTCATGGCCGAGCGGAGCGCCGTGCGTAAAGGTCGCTTCCGCCTCCGTCCCCTTGGAGCTTGCGCCGCAGTTCACACAGGACTTATAGTAGACCGCTGCGTCCGTGCAGCTTGCGGCGGACTTCAAATAGGCCTCCTCGGCCGTTTCGGCGGTATATTGATGCGCCGTCATTTCGCCGTAAGAAGCGCCGCAGTCCTCGCAGACTGCCTTATGCGTGCAGTCCGCCTTGCCGCCGTGGCAGTCCTTCGTCTCGCTGTGGCTCTTATCGCGGGAGCAGGTATGCGTGTGCGTGCCGTCTCCGTTGGACGTCCATGCGCCCCAGTCATGGCCGAGCGGAGCGCCGTGCGTAAAGGTCGCTTCCGCCTCCGTCCCCTTGGAGCTTGCGCCGCAGCCGGTGCAGGAGGTATAGTAGACCGCCGCGTCCGTGCAGCTTGCCGCTGTCTTCAGGTAGGCCGCGTCGGTGTTCTCCGCAGTGTAGCTGTGCGGTGCAAGGCTGCCGTAGGGCTTGCCGCAGATGCCGCACACCGCCTGCGCGGTGCAGGTCGCCGTGCCGCCGGAGCAGGCCTCATATACCGCCGCCAGCGTGGCGTCGGCGTCGGGCATCGTGCCGGTGTAGGTCGTGCGTGTGCCGACGCGCGTGGTGCTGCTGCCCACGGTCAGCTCCCAATGGGAGAAGTGCTGCCCGGAGGGCGCGTCCTTGGCGGTATAGGTGATCGAATCGCCGCCCGTGACGCTGGCAGAGCTTCCCTCCCTGACGTTGACCAGCGTCAAGGTATAGCTCTGCGCCTTGGCAAAGCGGACATATTTGTTTCTTGAAACCGTGGTTTCCGTGACGTCCGTGACGCGCACGGCGCTGCCTGCGTCCTTGCCCGCCCAGACGCCGTAGCCGTCGGCCAGCGAGCTGTAGAGCTTATTGGAGCCAGACTGCGTGGATTGCAGAACCACGATACCGTCTGTGATCTTGTAGGAGGATTCGCTGTCGTATATGACCAGCGCGAACGCCGAAGCGGATTTTGCCTCGACGTCTGCACCGGCAAAGTTGATGACGCAATTCTGATAAGCAACGATGCTGTAATCCTTGTCGTCCAGCCTGACCTTACCGCCCTTCAGGCTGAGCGTGCCGTTGGCGCCCATCATGCCGTAGGTGCCGCAGGTCGAATGGACCTCGCCGCCTGCGACGGTAAAGTTTCCAACGGCGAAAATGCCGATACCGCCCGTCAGAGTAACCTTACCGCCGGTGATGCGGTTGTTTGCGTTGGCGGACTGGATGTCATATTTGCAGTTTTGGAACTCGACCTCTGCGCCGGCGATCTCCAGCTCGCCGTTGGCGGTCAGGCCGGTGATCGTCGCGGTTTCATTGGTGTCGCAGATCGCCAGCTTGCCGCCGGAAAGCGTAGTCTTCCCGGCGCCCGACTGCGACAGCAGACCGTTTTCGGAGCAGTTCAGGCTCAGCTTGCCGCCGGTCAGGTTGAGCTTGCCGCCCTTGCCCTTGGAAAGCAGAATGCCGTTCTTCGCGTTGATCGTGATGTCCGCGCTGCCGCCGACCGCCAGCGTACCGGCCGCGTTATCCGCGTAGCCCGCGCTGTCGGCCTGCAGCGTGTGCGTGCCGCCCGTGAAGCCGATGGTCTTTGTGCCGAGGTTCTGGAGGCCGCAGTAGAGCGTGGAGGTGGTCAGCTCGCCGCCCGTGATGTCCACCGTGCCATAGCTATAGATACCGACGGATTCTTCGGTGCTTGTGCCGGTCAGCGAGAGCTTGCCGGACGTCAGAGAAAACTTCGATTCGGCGTTTTGCAGGTTCACGCCCTTTCTCACGGCGGTGATATCGACCGTGCCGCCGGCGACGGTCGCCGAGGAATTCTCCTCGACCTGAATGCCGACGCCGTCGGAGATGATCTCGACATTGGCGTTTTCGAATTTCAGAGAACCGCCGGCACTCGAGCTGTCATACCGGCAGACCACGGCAGCCATTTCGCTGCTCTCAAGCGTCAGCTTGCCGGCGCCTTTGACCGTCACTGCGCCGTAGGTATAAAGCGGATACATCGCGCTCAGCGTGCCGGTGCAGTTCTCCAGAAGGTTGGTCGTGCCGGGCGTAAAGTTCAGCGCGGAGGAGCTGTCCCCCGCAAGCGTCATGGAAAACGCCGTGTTTCTGACCGTAGCCGAAGCGTCCATCCCCATGTAAAGGCCAAGCTGGCAGCCCCGTGCATCGAGCCTGCAGCCTGTAATCGTCGCCTGTTCGTTCACGCGGAGCAGGCTGGCGTGTCCGGCGTAGCTGCCGGTCGAGCTGTCCGTCATGCTGAGCGTCACGTTTTCCATGGTCAGCTTGCCGCCGTTGTAGACGCCGACACGGGTCGTGCCGTCGCTCAGCGGCGTCGTGACGCCGACACTCTTTGATCTGATGACGAGCTGATCCGTCGCAGGATTCCCGCTCTTGCCGACGATCGTCGTGTCATAATTGGCAAGCAGCGCATAGTTTGTCTCCTGCGTGCAGATGTTCTCCCCGCCGCTGCTGTCGCTGTCGCGGAGATTCACGGTATTCTTTCCGTCCACAACGATTTTCAGGCCGGAAATATCGCTGTAAATCACCGCGTTGACCGCACCGGAGGTGAGGTTCATGTTCTTCAGGGTCAGCGTTTTGCTGCCCGGATCATAGGTGGCGGTGCCGCCGCCCTCCGAGTAGGTTTTCTGGTCGCTGGTGAACTGGAACTCGTTGATGTACAGCTCATAGGCCGTCGCGGCAGAGGCCGAAACGGGCAGCGCCGAAATCAGCAGGCACAGCACCATAACCAGACACACGATGCGTTTCTTCATGTGGCGTCCTCCTTTTTGGTTTTGCTTTTCTTCTGTCCTTGCTTTCGTCCGTGGGGCACTCGCCGGTTTCCCGGTGATACCTGAGGTGTCCGACGCCCTGCGGCGTCTCGGCTTACGCATTCCAACCGCACTGCATGTTAAAAATCGCATTGGATATGTTTTTCGATTGGATTCACATCCAATTATACACTGCATTTTGCGGCAAATCAATAGGCCGCGCGAAAAAAGGCAGCGGTTCGTTGATTTTTTTGCTATGCAGAAGCATAGCAAAATATCCCCCGTCCTTACGGAGCAGCCGGAAATGCCGCCCAAAAGCTTCCTGCCCCGGCATTTGCGCATTTTCGCGGTACGGTACGCCATGCAGGAAGCTTTATGCAACCCGCTGATTTCATCCGCAGGGTCGGGAGCTGTGCGCTTTTGCGGAAGCGGCGGCCGCTTCCCCACTCTCCCGCCGCACATGGCGGCGCAGACATGGCACAAAAAGCGAAAAGAGCCATTTGCGCGTTCTCGCGGCAGGCGAATTGCAGCGGACGCCTTCCGCGTTTCCTGCCAGGCGGCATCAAAGCCCATCCCCGCAAATTTTGGAGAAAAAAAGAATTACTTGACGCAGGAGGTTTTTTGTAAGATAATAGTGTCAGTTGACAAGTGCAGACACGCTTGCGGTCCGGACTGGAACGCCGTCTGCTGCGTGATTGTCCTTGACTTGCGTCACGCCCACGAGGATAACGACGTCGGACGTCGTTTTGCCCTGTGAAAAACCGTGCGCGCCCTTGTCAGCTGACGTTAGAGAGCAAACGAAAATGGGGATAATAGTAATGATCGGTTTTTATAACTACACAGTCATCCTGACCTATGTCAGTTTGGTAATCAGCATGTGCGGCATCGGCTGCGCCATGACGCACCACCCGCTCGCGGCGATCTTCTGCCTGATGGGCTCCGGCTTCTGCGATATGTTCGACGGAAAAATCGCGCGCACCAAGAAGGATCGTACCGAGGAGGAATGCCGCTACGGCATCCAAATTGATTCGCTTTGCGACCTTGTCTGCTTCGGCGTGCTGCCCGCCGTGATCGGCATCATGGTTTCCGGCCTGGAATGGTACATGATGGCGATTGCCTGCATTTTCATTCTTGCGGGTATGATCCGGCTTGCTTACTACAATGTCACGGAGGAAACGCGCCAGCAGGAGACGTCGGAGGTACGGCATAAGTACGTCGGCCTGCCCATCACCTCCTCCGCGTTGATTATGCCGGTCGTATATTGCTTCCGCGAGCTGATCGGCGTGCACTTCCATATGGTCTACGCTGCAATGCTTTTGATCGTCGGGCTTTTGTTTGTGCTGCCCATCGAGATCAAAAAGCCGAAAACCAAAGCGATGGTCGCCATGCTGATCGCCGGGCTGCTCATTGCCGCGATTTTGATCCTCACGAAATATGTTTTGTAATGACAAAAAGAAGGAACACCATGAAACGATTGCTTTTGGTTATGAATCCCTGTTCTGGAAAAAAGCGCGCCAACGGCTGTCTCGCGGAGATCATCGGTATTTTCAATCGCGGCGGCTATGACGTGAGCACCTATATGACCGCGGCGCGCGGCGATGCAACGGAGATCGTAAAGGCGCGCGGCGGCGAATTTGACTGCGTGGTCTGCGTCGGCGGCGACGGCACCTTTAACGAGGTCGTCTCTGGCCTGTGCGACGGCGGCCTGAAAACGCCGATCGGCTACATCCCCGCCGGCAGCACCAACGACTTTGCCAACAGCCTGCATCTTTCGAAAAACATTCTGGAGGCGGCGCAGGACATCGTAGACGGCACGCCGCACACGCTGGACGTCGGCCGCTTCGGCACGCGGCATTTTTCCTATGTCGCCTCCTTCGGTGCCTTCGCCAGAACCTCGTATTCCACGCCGCAGAGCGTCAAAAATACGCTGGGGCACCTTGCCTATATTCTTGGCGGCATCAAGGAGATTCCTACCATCCGCGCCAAGCAGGTTCGCTTTGAGACAGCGGAGGGCGAGATTTTTGAGGATAAATATCTGTTCGGTGCCATCAGCAACTCCACCTCCGTCGGCGGCATTCTGACGCTCGATCCGGAGATCGTAGATATGAACGACGGCGTGTTTGAGCTGCTTCTCATTAAATCTCCCGCCAATGTGCTGGAGCTGCACGAATGCATACGGGCGCTGACTAAGAAGGATTATTCCTCGAAAATGATCACCTTCTGCACCACACGCAGCGTAACCATCACTGCAGACCCGGAGATGGAGTGGACACTGGACGGCGAGCAGGAGCTGGGGCACGAGACCGTCACGGCGGAAAATCTGCACGACGCCATTTCCGTTTTGGTCAACGAGAAAGAGGCTTCGGCATGAAAAATACCACGCTT
Organism: uncultured Eubacteriales bacterium; assembly: GCA_902465435.1. GTDB lineage: Bacteria > Bacillota > Clostridia > Oscillospirales > Oscillospiraceae > CABQNH01. Next base: position 33,812 of record CABQNH010000014.1, read on the forward strand.
TGCTATATCGAGCGGGATGGGAAATACCTCATGCTGCACCGCACGAAAAAGGAAAATGATCTCAACCACGAAAAATGGGTCGGGATCGGCGGCAAATTTGAGGAAAACGAAAGCCCGGAGGAATGTCTGCTCCGCGAGGTGCGCGAGGAGACGGGGCTTCGCCTGACCGCCTGGCGTTACTGCGGCATCGTCACCTTTGTCTCCGACAAATGGGAGGGCGAATATATGCACCTTTACACGGCCGACGGCTTCACAGGCGAGCTGACGGACTGCGACGAGGGCACGCTTGAATGGATCGATAAGCAGCAGGTGCGCCGCATCCCGACCTGGGGGGGTGACCGGCTGTTCTTCGACCTGATGGAGCGCGGCGGCGCGTTCTTTTCCCTGAAGCTCTGCTATTGCGGAGATACGCTCGTATCGGCAGCCTTAAACGGGCAGCCCCTTTCAAAGCAAAACGGCCGCTTCTGCGTTTGATTCCCACACAAACACAGAAGCATCGGCACAGGCGGACAGGGAACGCCGTCCCCCCGGGAATCCCGGCTGTTTTCCGGCGGCTCCGGCCGCTGCACAATATAACCATAACCGCGCCCTGCAATGAAGTGACCCCAAAAAGTTAGGCAAGAAATAAGAATAAAAATTGTTCAAGCTACCGAAAGGGATCGCTGCGGCATTTCTTTCGAATAAAAAATCCCCTCCTGCACAAGCTACCGGAAAGTACAGGAGGGGTTTTTATGCAAAAAATGAGCGCCAAGGATTATAACGCATATGTCGGCTCGCTTGCGCCGAAGTCGCCGACGGGAAAGAATCTTGCAAACGCATTCTGGGTCGGCGGTCTGATCTGCTGCCTCGGGCAGCTTTTGCAGAACGGCTTTGCAGCGGCCGGGCTTGGCAAAACCGACGCGGGCACCGCAACCTCCGTCTGCCTGATTTTTCTTTCCGTGCTGCTGACCGGCCTTGCCGTATATGACGACATTGCAAAGCTTGCCGGCGCAGGCACGCTTGTGCCGATCACGGGCTTTGCCAATTCCGTGGCCGCACCGGCCATTGAATTTCAGGCAGAGGGCTATGTCACCGGTATGGCCGTAAAAATGTTTACGATTGCCGGGCCGGTCATCGTATATGGGCTTTCGGCAAGCGTGGTGTACGGCCTTATCTATTGGCTTTGGCTTGTGCTGCGATGATCCGGCGCTTTCCACAGGAAGCGGATGCTGCTTGCCTGCGGCGTGCCCGCCCACTGCGCGGGTCGGCACGCCGTTTTTTCACGTCTTTTCGCAAACCGCTCCGTTTGGGGACACGCTAAAACTCTTGTTCCGCTCCCTGCCGGTGTCAAGTCGTAATGAAATGCGGCAAAAAGCCGCGGGCGGTTTAAGATTCCCCCGCCACAAAAACCAATGCGCCCCGCGCCTCGACTGCCGGGCGCTCGGATGATATCAGTATCTCCACCTCATCGATCTCCTGCAAGCCCCACTCCTCGGCCTGAAAGAAATTTGCAGGGACGTTGTAGTACAGGTGCCGGTGTTCCTGCGGCGCTAAATCGATCGTTTGGCTCAAAATGCTCCTCCAGTCGCCGCTTGCCCTTGCATACAGCGTTGCTGTTATCGTAAACCTTTCTTCCGTGTTGTTCACCACGCCGCCCAAAACAAAGAGCGACGCATTCTCCGCAACGGTGCTGTTGGGAATCAGCGGATGGATAAACGAAACGGTCTCGTTTTTCTTCATAAAAATGCGTTCCCCCTAACATCATGACTGTCCGCCTGATTCCGCCTTAGAAGAGCCTTTTATCGGCTCACATGGAAAGCCGCCCTGAATCTCTGCCGCCTGCAGCAAACGCGCTGCCGCCCATAAACAGGTCTCGTCCGTCCTTATCCGGTGCATACCGGTTGATTTGACTGCAACTTTCCGCCTGCCTCACCCAATGCTTGAAGCAAAGGCTTTTTTCGGGCTGCCTCCCCGCCTCCTGCGTTTAATTCACCCTGTTATTGCCCCAAGCTCCATTTTACATAGGCCCATTGACGCTTCGTATTGTCTATCTCATGGTCGCTTACCGGGGTGCCGCACACCTGATAAACATAAAAGCTTTCTATGACCTCCGCACCATCCGAAAGGTAGTACCTTTCTCCTTCGATCAAGGAAAACTCTTTTTCCTGATCCGTCAGGTTCCCTGCGTAAGAATATCCTTCCGGAAGCTCATTCAGGATCACGCCCTCTTTTGCAAAGTAGTCCTGCCCGTCCAGTACAATTTTCGGCGCGCCGGTGTAGGGCTTCTCCGTCATTGAGGATTTCGCTGCCTTCGCCCCGCAGCCCACCACTGCAAAAACACAGAGCAGGCTTATTGCAATTGCCGTTCTCTTTTTCATGCGCAGTACCTCCGTAAATCCCGGTTGATTTCCGTTATTCTATCATAGTGTTCGCCGCCGGGCAAGCGCTTGCAGAAAAGTCCACTGTAATTTTTTCAAAATTACAGTGGACTCAGACTGTCAATAAAGTCCGTAACCGTCAAAACAGGAGAACAATTTTGGCGATTTTCGCTTTAAGTGCGTTCATTTCACTTTTTGGAGAAATTCAAATAAATTAAGTTAAAAGCAGGGATAATATTCATTGTTTTGACTTGCTTCGGAACTTTCTTGATCGTCTGTCAGCCTGACAAAAGAACCCGATAAAATCGGGGTTTTCGCAGAACATATCTTTTTTATGTTCCTCTTATGTCACCCGGGTACGGAAAAGATAGATTTATTCCGACGTTGGTTAGATGAAACGGAATCTCGCCGTCGCACTATCATTTCAGAGTGATTGCCTCAGGGAGAATATAAATCGTTTGACCGTATTTCAGATCGATAATGTGGAGGAGCTTGTCCGCCACGATGAGGCAGTCGCCGGTACCGAAGCCAACTGGCACATAGCAGGAGAAGTCCAACCGCTGCTCAATGAGCACCTTGGAGTCCGGGCAGTCCTGCCGGGCTTCCTCGATGGCTTCCTGAACGAACTCCAGGTAACCGTCCGTGTACATCTCCATTTCGTCGGAGTCGTACTTGCTGACCGGGCGGGTGGAGCGCATCTTCAGCGCCTTGCGGAGCTTGTGTTCTGCCAGCGCATGAGCTGCGGTGTCTTCGGCTGCGGCTTCCGTTTCTCTGTCCTCGAACTCCAATTCCAATCTTGCGGATGGATTGCAGTGAAGCCAGCGGTGGGAGGAGGATGCCGAGAGGACTGCGTGACGATTCGGGGGCATCCTTCAGCACCTCCACATCCTTGAGCAGTGCCTCATAGTGCTTGGGGTCGATGCCGGAGCGCTTCGGAGCACCGTACTTTCGCAGGAGTGCCTGAATCTCGGTCGTGAATCCGGCTCGGCTCTTTTCACCAAGCACCGCTTGGACTTCCTCCAGTGTCAGTTCCCTTTTGGGAGCAGGTGCGGGTGCCTTCGGCTCCGCATCAACAGTCGGCTCATTCTGCAGCATAGGAGGTAAATGAAATGGCTATTTCCACCTACAAGGTTTTTCTGATGAAGAAAGCCGACACTGGTGAACAGTGGAGCAGGCTGATCGACATTAAGGAGTTTCCTGACCTCGGCGGCGAACCCGAAATGCTGGAAACCACCACCCTGAGCGACAATATGCAGACCTATATCGCCGGTATCCAGTCCCTCGATGGTCTGTCCTTCACCGCCAACTACGCGCTGGCTGATCAACGCCGCTTCTGAGGACACCTTTGGCTTTGATTGTGTATGTCTCATCAAGGGTATCTTATGGGGATGGGACGGTGATAAGAATGCCTCCTACGGCGGTGCCAAATACGCCACCAATGGTGTTCCCGACATCGGCGCTGACACTATGATTACGAAGTGTAAGAACGCTTCTGCTTCCGGGTGGGACAGGGTTGACCCCGGTGAGGTGGTATGGACTACGGGACACATCGGCGTGTATATTGGAAACGGTCTGGCGGTCGAGTGTTCCCCTCGTTGGGAAAACAAGGTGCAGATTACTGCTGTCGGCAACATCGGTGCCAAGAACGGTTACAACACCCGTATGTGGAAGAAGCACGGGCACCTTCCCTATGTGACCTATGACAAAACCGTGACTCCCGCACAACCTGAAACGGTCAAACCTGTTCCTACCACCGAGGTCAAGGCGAAAGGTGTCGCACGGTCTTTCAATAAGGCTGTGGCAGGCACTTACATCGTAACCGCTGGTGCTGGCCTGAATGTCCGTGACGCTGCCGGGACGGACAGTAAAGTGCTGGTGGCAATCCCCAAGGGAACCACCGTCAAGAACTACGGCTATTACACCGTTGTAAACGGCGTTAAATGGCTCTATGTGGCTTTCTCGCACAAATTATACTGGCTTCGTGCATGAACGCTTCCTGAGCCGCTGAGAGGGCTTCCTATGGGTGGTAAACGAACGCAGTCTAAGCCAAAGTCAAAAATGAAGCGGCGTACCAAGTTCACAATTCTCGCAATCTTTAATCTAACTTGGTATGCGGTTGCTGTCCTCATCCTCTCGGCAAACGACAAGGTGGTACCGGATAGTCTGACCGTGGCGTGGTTCAGCGCGTGGACGGCCGAGCTTGCCCTCTTGTACGGTATCAAGGTCAAGAGTCCAAAAGAAACCTCGGATGAAGTGCCAATGGGGTAAATTTAAGGGCTTACCCCATTGGAGAGTCGAACTTTTTTAATTGGAGAGTCGAACTCAAAATTATTAAAACTGCACAAAAAAAGAAAGACGCTCCCTGTCGATTAAGACAAGGAGTGTCTTTTGGTTTGAACGAATACCGTTCCCCAAACAATGTAGGGTTCGGATATGCGTCCAATGGTGGAGCAGGGGTGCTCAAGGATGAACACCCCTCCGAAGCTCCGGCTTTGCCTTCAAAGGCCGCTTTGATCGTGTAGGTGCGTGCCCGCCAGAGGCGATGCAATGGCGCGCAGAATGTCTGCCGGCTCACAACGTTTTTTCTTCATCACAGACACTTTCTGAAAATCTTGGGTCAGCCCATATCGGCGGACAGTGCCTTGTCGATTTGGGCTTGCAGCGCCTCCGCCTGCTTCTTTTCCGTGATGGCACCTACGATGGGGTCACCCACGATATTGCCATTGCGGTCAACCACATAGGTGGTGGGATAGGCAAAGATATTCGCGGTGAACTTTCCCGCCTCGCCGTCGGAAGCGAAATACACATTCCGATAGGATGCGCCCTTCTTCATCAGAACCTCCTTTGCCTCGGAGATTGCCGTCTCATCGCCGTCCAGTGTAAAGGCGTTGATGCCGATGAGCGTACCGCCCTTCTCCGCAAGCTCCTTGCTCAGCGCATCCAGCTCGGCAAGCTCGCCCACGCAGGGTCCGCAGGTGGTGAACCAAAAATTCACCACGGTGACGGCGTTGCCGGAGAACAGCTCGTCGCTCTTCACCGTGTTCCCGTCCAAATCCTTTCCCTCAAAGGCGGGGAATTTCTGCATACTGCCGTCGTCGGGAGGCATCATCATGCCGTCGTCCGCAGGCACGCTCATGCCGTCGTCGGAGGGCATTTGACCGCAGCCGGGGAACTTCTCCTCCAGAGAGGTTAGCTTAACCTCAATGCTGCGGATCGTTTCGCCGCCCGCCTTCAGCACCTTCAGCTCGTCCTCGGTGAACTCATCCTTTGCGCCGTCAATCGTTTTGAGCAGGAAGTCGCCGTAGTTACTGCCGTCCTCAATCATCAGAGAGCCTTTGTCGGCGGACATAAATACCTTTTCCCAAAGCGCGCTGTTCTCGGTCAGAATCGCGGTCTCGGCATCCATCAGCTTGGTATGCAGTGCCGTCGCCTCCTCAGCGGTGGCAGCCTCCATTGCCAAAAGATCGGCAACCGCATCGTCCGTGTTTCCCTCGGTCGGCATATTTTCTCCGTTCGCTTGCGTTTTGCCGCAGGCAGCAAGGCTGAGCATCAGCACGACGAGCAGTAAAACGGACAGAATTTTGGTTGTTTTCATGATTTTTCTCCTTTACAGTATGGTTCATTCGGTTATTTGTTTTTTTGCGGGACAGTCGTCCGACCTTCCCGTTCCGAAGCCGTAGCGGAAGCATACGGCGCCCGTGGGACAGGCTCGGACACACATCCCGCAACGGATACACTCGGTATGATCGGGCGTCTTTGTCACATCCACATCCATCTTGCAGGCTTTGGCGCATTTCCCGCAGGAGACGCACTTGTTCCTATCCACCCTCATCCGCAGGAGTGATACCTTATTCAGCAGCGCGTAGAACGCCCCCAGCGGGCAGAGCCACTTGCAGAACGGTCGGTAGAACAGCACGCTCAGCACGATCACCGCCAGCAGAATGCAGAGCTTCCATGTAAACAGGCTGCCCAGCGCTGCCCGAATGCCGGAATTGACAAGGGAGAGCGGTATGGCTCCCTCCAGCACGCCCTGCGGACAGAGATACTTGCAGAAGAACGGATCGCCCATTCCCACATCGTTCACAAGGAATGCCGGCAGCAGGAAGACCATCACCAGCAAAACGGCGTATTTGAGGTATCGCAGCGGCTTCAGCCTCTTTGTGGAGAGCTTCTTGGTCGGAATTTTGTGCAGCAGCTCCTGAAACCAACCGAAGGGGCACAAAAAACCGCAGATGAAGCGCCCCAGCAAAACTCCCAGCAAAATGAGTATCCCTGTGATATAATAGGAGAAGCTGAATTTAGACGAACCCACTACCGCTTGAAACGACCCGATGGGGCAGGCGCCCGATGCCGCCGGACAGGAATAGCAGTTCAGTCCCGGTACGCAGACGGTTTTCCCCGCGCCTTGATACAGACCGCCCTTGAGGAAATTCGGCAGGTGCAGGTTGGTCAGCAGCGCTGCCCCCGCCTGTATCCAGCCTCGAAGGCGGGACAGGCGCTGCGATACGCCCGGAAATTTCTTACCCAATCCCCACACACTCCAAACATAATTTAATTGCTTTGCTTAACACCGACGCCGCCTCGCCGCGCCAAACACCGAAGCATAGCATGGCAGCTCCGGCGATCAGCAGCACGACCTGTATCGTTGCCGTTTTCACATGGCTCAATTTTATCATCCTTTCCGATTTCTGTCGCCATTATAGCGCGAGAGAGTTAAATTCTCCGTTAAGAATGGAAAATTAACGCAAATTTTATTTTTGTTTGCTATAATTTTGGAAACAGATAAAAATAACAGGAGGGTTTTTATGCACCTTTTGGTAATTGAAGACGAGCGTGCTCTGTGCGAGACCATTGTCCGCAGCCTGCGGCGCTCGGCATACAGCGTAGACTACTGCTACGACGGTGAAAAGGCGCTGGAGCTGCTGGGCGTGGAGCGCTACGATTTGGTGCTGCTGGACCTGAACCTGCCGCGCAAGGACGGCATGACGGTACTGCGCACCCTGCGGCAGACAGATCGGGAGACGCGGGTGCTGATTCTCTCCGCCCGCAGCGAGGTGGAGGACAAGGTGGATGGGCTGGACGCCGGAGCCAACGACTATTTGGCAAAGCCCTTCCACTTGGCCGAATTGGAGGCGCGCATCCGCAGCCTGACCCTGCGGCAGTTTACGCAGCAGGATGTGCTGCTCACCTGCGGCACCCTAACCTTTGATACCCGCTCCCGTACCGCCGCCGTCAACGGGCTGCCTCTGACGCTGACCCGCAAGGAGACAGGCATTTTGGAATACCTGATGGTGCATCAGGGGCGACCTGTCAGTCAGGAGGAGCTGATGGAACACGTCTGGGACAACAGCGTGGACAGCTTCAGCAACTCCATCCGCGTCCACATCTCCGCCCTGCGCAAAAAGCTCCGTTCCGCGCTGGGCTACGACCCTATCCGCAACCGTATCGGCGAGGGCTATCTGATGGGAGGAAATGAAGAATGAAGCGGCTTTCCTTACAGTGGCGCATCACGCTGATGTCCGTCCTGCTCATCGGCATCACCTGCGTGGCCATGAATTTGCTGCTGTGCTCCTCCGGTGTGTACTATATGGACACCATTGCGGACAGCTTACAGGGCGGCGGCACGGTGATCCTGAATGATGGCGGAGCGGCGAGCTTTGACCCGCAGCTCATAGCGCCCAACGAGGAGTTGACCATCGTCGTCGATGGGGTGCAGGGGCGCTTCCGCACCACCAACTGGTACATCACAGCGGCGGTAACGCTGCTCAGCGGCATCCTCGCCTATTTTGTCAGCGGACGCGCCCTCAAGCCCCTTCGCAGCTTTGCCTCGCAGGTGGAGCAGGTGCAGCTGAACAATCTTGCCGATATGAGGATCGATGAAGATGCTATTTCGGAGTTCCGGCAGCTGAGCCGCTCGTTCAACCAGATGCTGGAGCGGCTGAACAACGCCTTTGCCGCCCAGCGGCAGTTCACCGGCAACGCCGCCCACGAGCTGCGCACGCCGCTGGCGCTGATGCAGGCGCAGCTGGAGCTGTTTTCCGCGGAGCATCCCGATGTGCGGCCGGAGACGGCGGAGTTCCTCACGCTTTTGCGCGAGCAGACGGAGCGGCTGACGCAGATGACCAAGACACTGCTGGAGATGAGCAATTTGCAGCAGGTGGCGCGGAACGAGCAGCTTCAGCTCGCCCCCATGATTGAGGAGATCTTCACAGATCTCGCGCCGCTCTCAAATAAGCGCGGCGTCACACTGACGACGGAGGGCGACGGCTTCCTGACCGGCAGCGATGCGCTGATCTACCGACTGATCTTCAACCTGACGGAGAACGCCGTCAAGTACAACCGGCCGGGCGGTTCGGTGCGGATTTCTGTCACACAGGAGCCGGAAAAGCTCCTGATTCGCGTCTCCGACACCGGCTGCGGCATCCCGGAGGAGTATCAGCACAGTATCTTCCAGCCCTTCTTCCGGGTAGATAAGTCCCGCAGCCGGGAGTACGGCGGCGTGGGGTTGGGACTTTCGCTGGTGTGGGAGATCGCCGATCTCCACGGCGGCTGCGTCCGGGTAGAGGAGAGCTCAGATAAGGGCACCACCATTGCGGTGGAGCTGCCGGCAGGGGCGGAAACCGAGCCCTCCGGCGCGGATATACCATAATGGGCCTTGGCTGTTTCATGGCGGCCACGGGAATGGCTCTGCCGTGCCGCGCTTCTTATGGTATATTCACCTTGTATCATAAAGCTGAAAGATAATGTACAATAAATTGCGCAAATTGAAAAGAGCAAAAAGAAGACATAGCTTGCAGGCTCTGGTAGAATGAAGTTACCACACAAACATTCGAAAGGAGACAGCAAACTATGTCCGAGAAGATTGTACAGCTGAACGAGGAAATTATCAAGGGGCAAATCAAGGAATTGGTTCGCGGCAGCGTGGAAGAGACGCTGAACGAGCTGCTGGAAAAGGAAGCGGAGTCCCTGACGCAGGCGGCGCGCTACGAGCGCAGCGAGGCCCGTCAGGGCTACCGCAGCGGCCACTATGACCGGAATCTTACCACGACCTCCGGTGACGTCACGCTCCATATGCCCCGGCTCAAGGGCGTGTCCTTTGAGACTGCCATCATCGAGCGATATCGCCGCCGGGAGAGCAGCGTGGAGGAGGCCCTCATTGAGATGTACCTGGCAG
>CABQNH010000015.1 GCA_902465435.1 uncultured Eubacteriales bacterium
ATCGATACCGCCGAAATACAGTGTAGCACAGATTATGGGTTACCTCAAAGGAAAGAGCAGCCTAATGATTTTCGAGAAGTACGCGCACCTTAAGTACAAGTATGGGAACCGGCATTTCTGGTGCCGGGGCTATTATGTAAGTACAGTAGGAGCGAACAGGAAGGCAATCCAAGAGTATATCCGAAATCAGCTACAGGAAGATTACACAGACGACCAAATGAGTATAAAGGAGCATGTAGACCCGTTTACGGGTCAGCCAATAACAGAGGGCAAATAAACAAAAGCCCCTTTAGGGGCAGCCCGTGAAAGCTGCGCGGTTGGCAGACTTTTCGATGAGCCTATAGGCTCGGCCATGGGCATGCCCCAAGGGGGCTAGTGCATACCACCGGCACGGCCGGTGGTTATGATTGCATTTTGCTGATGTATGCATACCATGGTGATGAATTGCTGCCATATCTGACGGCGTTTTTCTTTTCTCAATGAAAATACCGGAAGAATCACCGCAGCAAAGCTGCGGCGGTTCTTCCGGTATTTGCTTCGGTATGCTGCAGATTCTTAGCGTAGGTGCGGCCATATCTCAAGGCCACTTATACCGCACCGGGCGGGAAGGGATCCCGCGTGGGTGCGGCTATTACAGCATGCTTTTGAGCTGATAGAGCGCATTCATTGCCTCGATCGGGGTGAGCGTTTCCACATTCAGTGCCTGCAGCCTTGCGCAGATCTCGCGTCCCTGCAGGCTTTCCATGCTGATCTGCACGGAGGACGCTTCCTCGGCCGTGTCGCTGCGCTTTTTAGCGGGGCGCTCCGGTGCGCCGGCTTCCAGCTCCGACAGGATCGTGTGCGCCCGGCGTATGACACCGTCCGGAAGACCCGCCAGCTTTGCGACCTCGACGCCATAGGAGTCGTCTGCAGCGCCCGGCACGATCTTGCGCAGAAATACCACCTCGCCGCCGCGCTTTTTTACAGCGATGTTATAATTCTTTACACCGGGAAGCTCAGCTTCGATGGCGGTCAGCTCGTGGTAATGCGTTGCAAACAGCGTTTTTGCGCCAATTTTCTTCGGATCGGCCGCGTATTCCAGAACTGCGCGCGCTATGGCCATGCCGTCAAAGGTGGAGGTACCGCGCCCGATCTCGTCGAGGATCAAAAGGCTGCGCGGCGTGGCGTGTCGCAGAATTTCCGCGACCTCGGTCATCTCGACCATGAAGGTGGATTGACCGGATGCAAGATCGTCCGACGCGCCGATGCGTGTGAAGATACGGTCGCAAATGCCGATCCGTGCGGACTTTGCGGGCACAAAACAGCCGATCTGTGCCATTAAAACAATCAGCGCAACCTGCCGCATATAGGTAGACTTGCCCGCCATATTGGGGCCGGTCAGAATCGCTACGCGGCTATGCTCCGTGGAAAGCGACGTGTCGTTCGGAACAAAAAGCGCGTTTTTTAATACCTGCTCCACCACAGGGTGGCGTCCCGCCGTGATCTGGATCTCGCCGGAAAGGTCGATCTCCGGACGGACATAGTGATTTTTGACCGCAACGGCTGCGAAGCAGCACAGGACGTCCAGGACGGCAATCGCGTTTGCCGTCTTTAAAATGCGCGTATGCTGCGCCGCCAGATGCTCCCGGATGGCGGAGAACAGCTCATATTCCAAGGCAACCAGCCGATCCTTCGCGCTGAGAATCGTCGTCTCCAGCTCTTTCAGCTCCTGCGTGATATAGCGCTCACCGTTGGCAAGCGTCTGCTTGCGGATGTAGCTGTCCGGTACAAGGCCGGTCTGAGATTTCGCGACCTCGATGTAATAGCCGAACACGCGGTTATAGCCGATGCGCAGATTTTTGATGCCGGTTTTCTCCTTTTCCTGCGCCTCGATCCGGGCGAGAAGACCCTTAGAGTTTGTCATGATCTCACGCAGCTCGTCTGCCTCGCGGGAATAGCCCTTGCGGATCATGCCGCCCTCGCGGACAGTAAAGGGCGGTTCGTCCACGATTGCACCCGCGATCAGCTCTCGCAGATCCTTCAGGTCGTCAAAGTGAGAAAAAAGCGACTGCAGAAGCGGGCTTTTCAGTGCCCCTGCCTGCTGCGCAATGGCGGGAAGTACCGCCGCGCCGGCGGCCAATGCGACAAAGTCGCGGCAGTTGCCGGTGCCGGTGACGATGCGCGCTTCCGTGCGCTCTAAGTCGGATACCTCCCGCAGCAGAAGGATCAGCTCCTCACGCGCGATCGTGTTTCTGGAAAGCTCGTCCACGGCGGCAAGGCGGCGCTCGATCTGCGCGGGGTTGAGAAGGGGCTTTTCCATCCAGCTCCGGAGCAGGCGGCTTCCCATCGCGGTCTTGGTCTTGTCCAGAACCCAGAGGAGACTGCCGCGCTTTTCCTTGCTGCGCAGCGTTTCGGTCAGCTCCAAATTGCGCCGCGCGGTCAGATCCAGCTCCATAAAGCGGTCGGTGCGATAGAAATCCAGGGTGTGGATGTGACTGAGATCGGATTTTTGCAGCGACTGCAGCGTCGTCAGAAGCGCGCCGCAGGCGCACACGGCCTCCGGCGCGTCGGCAATTCCCAGCGCGTCGAGTGATTTTCCAAACTGCTTTTCCACGGCGGCAGCGGTTTTTGCTTCGTCAAAGGCCTTGTCCTCCAGCACGTCCACGCTGCAATGCAGCCGGTCGCGCAGAACGGCCTGTAGGCCGTGAAATTTGCTCAGCGCCGCACTGCACAGCACCTCCGCCGGAGCAAAGCGCCCCAGCTCGGACGCGGCCTTTTCCTCGGCATCCGCGCCGCCGAGCAGCGTCGCGGCGCACGCGCCGGTCGAAACATCGCAAAAGCTCAGTCCGAAGCGGCCGTTCGCCGGAAAAATGCAAGCAAGGTAGTTGTTGCGGCTTTCGTCCAGCATGGAGCTTTCTGTGACGGAGCCGGGGGTAACGATGCGGATAATATCGCGCTTGACAAGTCCCTTTGCCAGCGCGGGATCCTCCATCTGCTCGCAAATGGCGACCTTGTAGCCGCGCGTGACCAACCGCGCGATATAACTCTCGGCGGCGTGAAACGGCACGCCGCACATCGGCACGCGATCCTCGTCCGACTTGGATTTGTCGCGGTCGCGCGTTGTGAGCGTCAGATCCAGCTCCCGTGCGGCAAGTCTTGCATCCTCGGCGAACATTTCATAGAAATCGCCTAGTCGGAAAAACAGAATGCAGTCCTGATATTGTGCCTTGATTTCCTGATACTGCTTCATCATCGGGGTAAGCTCAGCCATGTGTTCCCTCCCCATAGTCGTAGAGTTTATGTGTTTTTATTCTGCCTGCTCGCCGGTAAGGCTCCAGGTGGTGCAGCCCGTGATCTTCACGGAAAGAAACTGCCCGATCTGCCGATCCTCGCCGGGGAAGCGAACCAGACGCCCGCCGTCCGTGCGGCCGGTCAGCACGTCGCCGTCCCGGCCATCCGTCAGAACGCGGACGGTTTTCCCGATGTAAGCGCGGTGCTTTTCCTCCGAGATTCGGTTCTGCACGGCAAGCAGCCGATCAAAGCGGCGGTTTTTCTCCTCCCGCGTCGTGGGGTCGGGCATGGATGCCGCAGGCGTTCCGCCGCGCGGCGAATAGATAAAGGTAAACAGCGCGTCGTAGCGCACGCGCTCGATCAGCCGGAGGGTGTCCTCAAATTCCTCCTGCGTCTCGCCCGGGAAGCCCACGATCACGTCGGAGGTCAAAACGACGTCCGGCATGACGCTTCTCGCGTAGTCCACAAGCGCCAGATACTGCTTTGTGTCGTAATGGCGGTTCATGACCTTTAAGATGCGGTCGTTTCCGGACTGGAAGGGCAAGTGGAGCTGCTTTGCGATCTTCGGGTAACGCGCCATGGTGTCAAAGAGCTTGACACCGGCATCCTTCGGGTGGCTTGTCATGAAGCGCAGAACGAAGTCGCCGTCCAGCTGCGCGATCTGCGCCAGAAGATCGGAAAAATCGACGCCAAGTCCCAGATCCTTGCCGTAGGAATTGACGTTCTGCCCCAAAAGGGTCAGCTCCCGGTAGCCCTGCGCGATCAGCCCCTGACATTCTTTCAGAATTTCCTCGGGCTGACGGCTGCGCTCGCGCCCGCGTACATAGGGCACGATGCAGTAGGAGCAGAAATTGTTGCAGCCGTACATGATGCTGACCCATGCCTTGAGGCCGTTGCCGCGCACGACGGGAAGTCCCTCGGCGATCGCGCCGTCGGAATTCTCAATGGAGAATACCCGTTTGCCGGTTTTGAGCACGGTGAAAAGCAGCTCCGGAAACTGCCAGAGCTGATGTGTGGCGAAAATGCCGTCTACATGGCGGTAGCTTTCGCGCATTTTTTTCGCGACGGCGTCCTGCCCCATCATGCAGCCGCAGACGAAGATTTTCTGCCGGGGGTGGCGGCGCTTGGTATGCACCAGCGCGCCGACGTTGCCGAACACGCGCTGCTCGGCGTGCTCACGGATGGCGCAGGTGTTGAAGACGACGACGTCCGCGCCCTCGGCGGAGTCGGTGATGCCGTAGCCGCACGTCTCTAACATGCCGCGAATGCGTTCGGAATCGGCCTCGTTCTGCTGGCAGCCGTAGGTTTCGACATAGGCAACCGGCGTCACGCCCTGCGCCTGCCAATCCTCGCGGATGCGTTGGCAGAAGCCCTGCTGACGGCGCAGCTCGTCCTGCGGGATCTCTTTTGTTGTTTTTGTCACGGTGGTTCCTCCAAAACGGAATACATTTTCAATTAAATATTGTAGCATTTTCTTGCATCGTTTGCAAGCCGCGGCGGTGGAAATTCCGCGAAAATCGGCGACGCTTGTAACGATTTTATGAATTCTTTGCGGCTTTGCATTGCAAAACGTCCGGTTTCGTGTTACACTAAAAAAAATTAAAATCGGGAAGTGTATCTGCACGCCCGGAACAGAAAAGGGGAAAACCAACATGAAAGAACGGAATAAGAAATCGTTTTCGCGGCTTCTGTGCGCAGCGCTGGCCGTGTGTCTGCTGCTCTCGCTGAGCGGCTGTAAAAAAACGGAATCCAAGGGAAGCTTGGATAACGAGGGCTTCGGCACGACGGATATCACCGCGCGCAGCTCGTATGCGGTGGAGACCGCGGTACCCGGCGACGAGAATATGAAGCTGGTCATTGCACGCTGCGGCGATACCGAGCTGACGAACGAGCAGTTCGCCGTCTATTATTGGATGGAGTTCTATAACTTTATCAACTTTGCGAGCAATTACGGCGTTTCGCCGGATGCCTTCGGCCTGAGCACGGATAAACCGCTCGACCAGCAGGAATCCATTGCGCCGATCGATGAGAATGACGAAAACTCCGATGCGATGACCTGGGAGCAGTATTTTATCGAGGCTGCGCTCACGTCCTATCAGAAATATCAGGGGCTTGCGCAGGCTGCGGCGGCCGCAGGCTTTACGCTGGAAGAGGATCAGCAGAAGACCATCGACGAGCTGGAAACGACGATGGAGGAGGATGCAAAGCAGGCGGGCTATGACTCGGCGGCCGCCTATGTGCAGGCAAGCTTCGGCGATGGTGTGACCCTTGCCGATTATCAGAGCTACCTCAGAACCTACTATACCGCCTACGCGTACAGCGAATCGCTCAAGGACGTCGACCTGACCGAGCAGGAGCTTGCCGACTATTTCGACAAAAATCTGGATCTCATCCACGAGAAATATCAGAAGGGCATTGAGCGCCTGAACGATGTGACCATCCGCCATATTCTCATTGAGCCGGAGGTTGCCGACGGCGAAAAGGAGGCCACGGACGAGGCCTGGGCTGCCGCAGAGGCGGAGGCCAACCGCATCTATGAGCAGTGGAAGGAAAACCCGACGGAGGATAATTTCTCGGAGCTTGCCAAGCAGTACAGCGCGGACGGCAACGCCGACGAGGGCGGCATCTATGAGGATGTCTACCCCGGCCAGATGGTCGAGACGTTTAACGACTGGTGCTTTGACGCCACACGCAAGACTGGCGACAGCGGCATTGTCAAGACCAAGTTCGGCTATCATATCATGTACTTTGTCGAGACGACCGACTCGAAAACGTGGCAGGACGTGGCGAAGAACGCCTACGGCTCGGAGCTTGCTGACGCGGAGATCGCAAAGTACCCCACAGAGGTAAACTACCGCAATATCCGCGTGTTTGACCTGGTCAGTGCATCTGCGGTTAAGGAAGCGGCGGAATAAAAGACCCGTTTGCACTTTTTCGGCGGCGCTTTTGCAGCCAATCTGCAAAGGCGCCGCCGCCAAATCGGCAAGGAGTATGCATATGGCACGAAAACCGCATTATGCGACCGTGCCGCTTCGCACGGCGGAGTGGCTGGGCGGTCTGCTCTATTTCCCGTTTTACATTCAATTGCTCTCCGTGGGACTGGCGTGGCTTCTGCCGCACCTGGGCATGGAGATTCATACCGTTTCCGGCGCCATTGCAGCGCAGTGCATTTATTTTGCGCTGAATTTTGTGATCTGCCTTCTGATCTTCCGGCGTTTTCTCGTCGCGTCGTTCCACACGGTCACAAAGCGGTTTGCGCAGACGGTGCAGATCGTCATTTTGAGCGTTGTGTTCTGCTATGCACTCAATTGCGTCGTCTCTCTTGTTGCGCAGCTTCTGCAGCGCAGCGTGGTCAACGACAATCAGACGGTAATCGAGACGCTGCTCGGCCATAACCCCGCGCTCATGGCGCTTTGCTGCTGCGTGTTTGCGCCGGTGACTGAGGAATGTCTGATGCGCGGCCTTGTATTCGGCCAGATTCACAGAAAAAGCCGCGTGCTTGCCTATGCCGCGTCCGTTCTGCTGTTTGCGGCGCTGCATGTCTGGCAGACGGCGGCCTATCACAGCGTGGTCAATACGTTGCTTGTGATGCTGCAATATTTACCGGCCGGCATCGCGCTCGGCTGGGCCTATGAGCGCAGCGGGACGATCTGGACCTCGATTTTTGCCCATATGCTGCTCAACGCCATAAGCTGCGGTATTTTGATTTATCTAAAATAAGGAGGGCGCTTCATGCCGAAAATTCAAAAGCTTTCTCAGCACGTTGCGGATCTGATCGCAGCGGGCGAGGTGGTGGAACGCCCGGCCTCCGTCGTCAAGGAGCTGGTGGAGAACGCGATCGACGCCGGGGCGCGCTGCGTCACCGTGGAGATCCAGAACGGCGGCATGAGCCTCATCCGGGTCACGGACGACGGCTGCGGCATTGCGGATGAGGACGCCGAGACGGCGTTTTTGCGCCATGCGACCAGCAAGATCCACGAGGCGGAGGATTTGGAGGCGCTGCATACGCTGGGCTTCCGGGGCGAAGCGCTGGCGGCGATTGCGTCCGTTTCAAAAATCGACCTTCTGACGAAGCAGACGGCGGCCGCGTTCGGCACGAGCCTGCATTTAGAGGCGGGGCGTGTGACGCAGCACGAGGAAAGCGGCTGCCCGGACGGCACGACGATCCTGATTCGGGATTTGTTTTATAATACGCCCGCGCGCATGAAGTTCATGCGCCGCGATTCGGTGGAGGCGTCCAATGCGCTTTCCGCCGTGCAGAAGCAGGCGCTGGCGCATCCGGAGGTTGCCTTTCGCTTTTTGAAGGACGGCGCGGAGCTGCTTTCCACACCCGGCGACGGGGCGCTTGCCACGGTGATTTATACCCTGTTCGGCCGCGACGAGGCACGCACGATGGTCGAGGTGGACGGCCACTGGGAGAAAATCGCCGTTTCCGGCTTCATTTCCCGACCGACAGCCACGCGCGGTACGCGCGGCTATCAGAATTTCTTTGTCAATGGGCGCTTTGTGCGCTCGAAGATGCTCACGACGGCGCTGGAGGAGGCCTATCGCAATCAGATCATGGTCGGCAGGTTCCCGGCCTGCGTGCTGAAAATCACGCTGCCGGAGAATCAGGTGGACATCAATGTGCACCCGGCCAAGACGGAGGTCAAGTTCCTGCGGGAGCGTGAGATCTTTGACGCGGTGCATTACGCGGCACTCGCCGCCCTAAATCGCACGCCGGGACGGGTGGAGATGCAGCCCCCGGGAAAAAAGCGGCAGCCTGACGACGGCGCGCCGTCTGCCGGGACGCCGCAGCAGGCCGCTTTCGGCGGTTCTGCCGCTTCCGGCGTCAGGGGCGCTTCGGCAGGCGCAGTGCAGTCGCCGGTGGCGCGGCCCGCCGCGCGGCAGGAAAGCTTCTTCCGCCAGATGACGGCGGAGGAGTTCAAAACGCTGCACAGCGTGCTTTCTAATTCCGCGCAGGTCAAGCCGACGCAGGCACTCGTGCGCGACGTGCTGACTCCGCGCGGCAGTGCCGCGGACGGAGAAACGGCTGCGCCGCGCGCGGAGAATGCCGCGCCGCAAGCGCGGGCAGCGGAAGCACAGAAGGCCGCGTCCCCGGAGCCTTCGGCGCAGCGTGCCGCCTCCGAGGATGCGGCGGACGCGCAGCAGACCATTGCGCTGCCGCAGACGCCGTTCCGTGTGATCGGCGAGGTCTTTCATACCTACATTTTGATCGAGCAGGGCGGCGATCTTTTGTTCATGGACAAGCATGCGGCGCACGAGCGGATCCTATTCGAAAAGCTCCGCGCGCAGGAGCACGTGCGAATGCCGCAGCTTCTTCTGACACCTTACGCCGTCAGCCTGTCGCAGGAGGAAAGCGCCGTGCTTTTGGAGAATCAGGCGCTGCTGCGGGAGCTGGGCTATGACTTTGACGATTTGGGCGACGGCACGCTGCTTGTGCGTCAGATCCCGACAGAAGTAGAGCTGTCCGATACGCAGGCGACGCTTTCCGAGTTTGCCGGGACGCTTCTGCGCGGCAGCTGCGATCATGCGGACGCGCTGCGCGACGAGCTTTTGCATACCGTTGCCTGCAAGGCCGCCATCAAGGCGGGCTACCATACCGAGCCACAGGAGCGCGACGCGCTGGTGCGGGAGGTGCTTTCCCGCGAGGACTTGAAGTATTGCCCGCATGGCCGTCCGATTCTGGTGACCCTGTCAGAGGGAAAGCTGCGCCGGCAATTCGGAAGAAGCTGAGCCGATGGATAGAATCATTTGCGTCGTGGGGCCGACGGCCTCCGGAAAGACCGCGCTTGCGGTGCGGCTCGCGCTTGCGCTTTGCGGCGAGGTCGTGAGCTGCGATTCCATGCAGATTTACCGCCGCATGGACATCGGCACGGCCAAGCCCGCACCTGCTGAGCTTTGCGGCGTCCGGCATCATATGCTGGATGTGGCCGAGCCAGATGAGTCTTACTCCGTCAGCCGCTTTGTGCAGGAGGCGGATGTGTGCGTGCAGGAGATTCTTGCACGCGGGAAAACGGTGATTTTAGTGGGCGGCACGGGGCTTTATATCGATGCGCTGGTGGCCGGACGCCGCTTTGCGCCGTATCCGCAGACTGGCAAGCGCGAGGCGCTGGAGCTGCGCGCGGATCGGGAGGGAATGCAGGCGCTTTTGCAGGCGCTTCGCGCGGTCGATCCCGATGCGGCCGAGCGGCTGCATCCGGCCGACCGGAAGCGCATCCTGCGCGCGCTGGAGGTCTATGAGGAGACCGGAAAGACGATCACACAGCACAATCTGGAGACGCAGCAGGTCCCGCCGAAGTATTCCCCCGTGTGGATCGGGCTGGATATGCAGCCCCGGCAGCTTCTTTATGACCGCATTGATCTGCGCGTGGATCAAATGCTGCAGGCGGGGCTGTTTTCCGAGGTGCAGGCGCTGCTGCACGAGGGCGTTCCGATCGAGGCGACCTCCATGCAGGCCATCGGCTATAAGGAAGTGGCGGCCTGCCTGCACGGCGGACTTTCCCGGCAGGATGCCGTGGCGCAGATCAAAAAGGCGTCGCGGAACTATGCCAAGCGCCAGCTCACCTGGTTCCGGCGCAATCCGGCGATCCATTGGATCACGCGGCAGGAAAATACGACGGAAACGGAAATATTTGAGAAAGCGCTTGCGGTTGCGACAGCTTTCGACAGGGAAGAGTAACTATAGTATAGGTATTACATCATATAGAAAAAGGAGTAATACCTATGGCAAACGCAGAAAATCTTCAGGACGTATTTTTGAATCAGATCCGCAGGGACAAGCAGCTTGTTACCGTTTTTCTGATGAACGGCTTCCAGCTCAAGGGCGTCGTGACCGGCTTCGACAGCTTCGTTGTCGTGCTGGTTTCCGATGGCCGCCAGCAGATGATTTATAAGCACGCCATTTCGACCATTGCGCCGATGACTCCGGTGCGCTTCGCGTAAGCCGGAGGGAAACGGCCCCTTTGGCTCACCGAAATGGCGGCCAAAGGGGCTTTTTCCATGAAAAAACAGGGCGATCTTTACTTAAAAATACTGGTGATTGCGCTCGTGTGCGTGATCGTTTTGTACTTTGCGCTCAGTGTCTTTACGGCCTCCGGGCGCACGGTGCAGACAGCGATTGCCACGATTTATGAAGCCGGCGATGGGATTTCCACCTCCGGCTATGTCGTGCGTTCCGAGCAGCTGGTGACGGGCGGGGGAGAGATCACGGTGCTCTCGCGCGGCGAGGGCGAGCGGGTGTCCAAGGGGCAGACCGTCGCCGTCTCTTACCGGGACTCGGACGCGCAAAGCCGTCAGACGCAGATCGAGACGCTGCAGGCGGAGCTGGAGCAGCTCCAGTACGCCTATAACTATGCCTCGCAGAATACGGATAACGCGTCGCTTGACGCGGATATCGACGGCCTGATCGCACAGACGGCGATTTATACTGCAAGACGCAATATGACAAGTCTGGCGGCGTCGGCCGCGCAGCTCAAGACCTATACACTACGGCGCTATACGACGCAGGAGGATTCCGCGACGCTTTGGGAGTCTATTACGGCGCTTAAGGAGCAAATCGCCACGCTGCAGAGCCAGGCCAATCGCGACAGCGAGCAAATCGCGGCGACGGCCTCCGGCTACTTTTCCGGCGTGACGGACGGCTACGAGGAAAGCCTGACGCCGGCGCTGCTGCAGACGCTGGATGTGCGTGGCTTTTCCGCACTGGATTCCCTGCAGAAGGCCCTGCCGCAGAATGCCGTCGGCAAGCTGATTGTTTCGCCGATCTGGTACTATGTGACGACGGCGCCGAGCGATAAAATGGGGAGCTACCGCGCCGGCGATACGCTGACGGTCAATTTTGCCTATGAGTTTTACAGCGCGGTCGATATGACGATCGAGCGCATCGGCGAGGACGAAAACGGCATGTGCGTGTTGGTGCTGTCATCGGCGAACTTCATTCAGAATGCAACCGGTCTGCGCAAGCAGGCGGCGGATATTGTGTTTACGACCTATCGCGGCCTGCGCGTGCCGAAGCAGGCGCTGCACGTCAATGAAAAGGGCGTCTCCGGCGTCTATGTGCTCGAGGGCGCGGAGGCGACATGGAAGGCGGTCGAGATCCTGCACGACGCGGGCGACTGCTATATCGTGCGGCTGGACAAGTCCAGCACGCAAAACCTCTGGCCGAACGATGAGATTCTTCTTTCGGAGGAGGAGCTATACAACGGAAAGGTGGTTATCGGCTAATGACGATTGCAGAAAACGTCCGGAAACTCCGGGAAGAAATGGAGGCTGCCGCGCTCGCTTCCGGGCGCGACCCCGGCGAGATCCTGCTGTGCGCCGCCACGAAGATGAACGACGCGCAGCGCGTGCGCGAGGCGATTGCGGCCGGAGTGGACTGCTGCGGGGAAAACCGCGTGCAGGAGCTGCTGCAGAAGCAGGCAGAGGACGCATACGCGGGCTGTCCCGTGCATTTCATCGGCCATTTGCAGACGAATAAGGCGGCAAAGGTCGTGGGTGCGGTTTCGCTGATCGCATCGGTCGATCGGCTGGGACTGCTGGAGCAAATTGACCGGCTGGCCGCGAAAAAGGGGATCCGCCAGGATATTCTTTTTGAGGTCAATATCGGCATGGAGCCGCAGAAATCCGGCTTTACGGAGGAGGAAACGCGGCAGCTTGCCGCAGATATGGGGAAATACCCCAATGTTTGCCTGCACGGCCTGATGGCGATCCCGCCCGCAGCCGAAAAAAAGGGAGATAATTTGCGATATTTTGAAAAAATGCGCAATCTGTATGTTGACATAATCGAAAAAAAATACGATAATATCTCTATGGACTGCCTGTCCATGGGCATGACGGACGACTTCGCCGACGCCATTGCCTGCGGCAGTACCATGGTGCGCGTCGGGACCGCGATCTTCGGCGCGCGCGACTATCAAAAATAGAGAAAAACCGGAAATATAGACACTGGAGGATATACTGTTATGGGATTCATGGATGAAATCAGAAAGCTGACTCGCCCCTATTCCGAAGCCGACGAGGACTTCGATGACGATTATGAAGAGGAAGAAGACGTAGAAGAAGAACCCGCCGCAGCGCCCAACCCCAGGCCCGCTTCGGCGCGCCGCTCCGCGTTTGGCGCGGCGGCCAGCGAGCCGATCAAGTCCGACCGCCGCAGCGTCGGAAAGGTCATGAACATCAACGCCACCACGCAGCTTCAGGTCGTGCTGGTGAAGCCGGATCGGTTTGAGAACGTTTCCGATATTGCCGACCACCTGCGCGATAAGCGCGCCGTTGTCCTGAATTTGGAGTCTACCAACAAGGACGTCGCGCGCCGTCTGGTCGATTTCCTGTCCGGCTGTGCTTACGCACTCGACGGAAAGATCAAGAAGGTCGCCATTTCCACCTACATTCTGACGCCGTATAACGTCGATATCGTGGGCGATCTGGTCGAAGAGCTGGAAAACAGCGGCATGTACTTCTAAGCGAAGGGGGAATCGAGAATGCTGACTCCGCAGGAAGTGCAGGAAACCACCTTGGAGCGCGCCGTATTCGGCGGCTATGATATGCGCTCTGTGGATGATTTTCTGGAACCGCTGACCGAGGATTATATTACCCTTTATAAAGAAAACGCTGTTCTCAAGGGCAAGCTCCGCGTGCTCGTGGAGAAGCTGGAGGAGTACCGCAATCAGGAAACGACGATGAAGAACGCCATCGTCGCCGCACAGAAGACCTGCGACAGCATGGTCGCCGACGCCGAGCGCAAGTGCGCACAGATGCTTTCCGAGGCGGAACAGAGCGTCAAGAGCAAGACGGAAAACGTCGACCAGGAGGTTTCTCTGGAAACCGAGCGCCTGGAGCGCGCGAAGGCCGCCGCGTCAGACTTTATTTCGACGGTGGAGGAGGCGGTCAAGAAGCATCTGGATCTGCTTGCTTCTCTCAAAATGATGGATCTGACGCCGAAGGAAGCCCCCGCACCCGCCAAAAAGGCATACGACTACGAGTCTGAGAAGGATGAAGCGCCCGTCGGCGCGGATGCCATTGCCAACGAGATCGAGAGCAATCTGGAGCGTTTGGTCGGCGATGACCTTGGCGATACCAAGACCATGCCGCCCATCCGCGAGAAGAAGACAACCTCCGACAAAACCCGGAAATTCGACAATTTGCAGTTCGGCAAGAATTTCGAGCTTTGATTCGGAACCCATAAGGAAAACGGCTGTGACGAGGCCGAGTATATCGCGCCCTTGCGCCGCAGAGAGCTGCCGGTCGCTGCAAGGCAGTGCGCAGCGCGATAGAAAATCTCCTCCGAGCTGCCGATCTGAACGGATAGTAGGGTCGGCCGTTTCATGCGCGTTACGGCATGTTCGAGCGGCAGGGGCACGTTCCCTGCAACAAGAGTGGTACCGCAGAGGCTTATCATGCGCCTTTGTCTCTTTGATGGGGACAAGGGCGCGTTTTGTTTTTTGAAAAATTTTCTTCCACAGGAGGATCACAATGGAATACAAGAATACGATCATCACCCCGAAGACCGAGTTCCCGATGCGGGGCGGTCTGCCTGCGCGCGAGCCGAAGATGCTCGAGGGCTGGAACACGCTCGACCTTTACAACGAGCTGATGAAAAAGAATGCGGGAAAGCCCCGCTTCGTGCTGCACGACGGCCCTCCCTTTTCCAACGGCGATATCCACATGGGGCACGCGCTCAATAAGTGCCTGAAGGATTTCATCGTCCGTTCCCATGCCATGCGCGGCTACCTGACGCCGTATGTCCCCGGCTGGGATAATCACGGTATGCCCATCGAGTCCGCAATCATCAAGAAGAACAAGCTCAACCGCAAGTCCATGCCCGTGCCGGAGTTCCGCTCCGCCTGTCATGCGTTTGCGCAGGATTTCATCGACCGTCAGATGGCCGGCTTCCGCCGCCTCGGCGTCGTGGGCGATTGGGAGCATCCTTACAAGACCATGAATCCGTCGTTTGAGGCTGAAGAGGTCAAGATTTTCGGCGAGATGTTCAAAAAGGGCTATATTTATAAGGGGCTGAAGCCCGTTTACTGGTGCCCGAAGGATGAGACCGCGCTGGCCGAGGCGGAGATCGAGTATCAGGACGATCCCTGTACCTCCATCTATGTCAAGTTTGCCGTCAAGGACGATCTCGGTAAGCTTGCAAAGTACGGCACGGAGAAGACCTTCTTCGTCATCTGGACGACGACCACATGGACGCTGCCCGGCAACCTCGCCATTGCGCTCAACCCGCGCGATTCTTATGTGCTGGCGCAGGCGGAAAACGGCGAGCGCTATATCGTCGCCGAGGCGCTGCTGGAGAAGACCATGAAGGCCGGCGAGGTGAAGAACTACGAAGTGCTTGACCGCTTTGAGGGGAAGTTCTTCGAGTATATGAAGGCGCAGCATCCCTTCCTGGAGCGCGAGTCGCTTCTTGTCTGCGCAGACTATGTTACGATGGATTCCGGTACGGGCTGCGTGCATACTGCACCGGGCTTCGGCGCGGACGATTATCAGACCTGCCGCCGTTACGGCATCGACCTCATCGTGCCGGTGGACGACCGCGGCTACCAGACGAAGGACGCGGGGAAATTTGCGGGCCTTTTCTATGCCGAGTCCAATCAGGCGATTCTTGCCGACCTGAAGGAGAGCGGCGCGCTCTTCGCCAGCGAGGCGTTCACCCACAGCTATCCGCACTGCTGGCGCTGCAAAAGCCCCATCATCTTCCGCGCGACGCCGCAGTGGTTCTGCTCGGTGGATTCGTTCAAGGACGCGGCCGTCGCTGCCTGCGAGGATGTGCGCTGGCTGCCGGCCTGGGGCAAGGATCGCATGATCTCCATGATCCGCGAGCGCGCCGACTGGTGCATTTCGCGCCAGCGCCGCTGGGGACTTCCCATCCCGGTGTTCTATTGCAGGCACTGCGGCAAACCCGTCTGCACGGACGAGACGATCGCTGCCATTTCCGACCTGTTTGCAGAGCACGGCTCGAACATCTGGTTTGAAAAGGACGCGATGGAACTGATCCCCGAGGGCTTCACCTGCCCGCACTGCGGCGGCAGCGAGTTTGACAAGGAGACGGACACGCTCGACGGCTGGTTCGACTCCGGCTCGACGCATATCTGCTCCATGCAGAAGGATCAGGGCTTCTGGCCGGCGGATGTCTATCTGGAGGGCGCCGATCAGTACCGCGGCTGGTTCCAGTCGAGCCTTCTGACCGCCGTCGGCGCGCTGGATCGCGGCGCACCCTTCCGCCAGTGCCTGACGCACGGCTGGACGGTGGACGGCGAGGGGCGCGCGATGCATAAATCCGCCGGAAACGGCGTTGACCCGGCGGAGCTGATCCGTGATTTCGGCGCGGACATTATCCGCCTCTGGGCAGGCTCCTCGGATTATCATGCCGACGTCCGCTGCTCGAAGGAGATTTTCAAGCAGCTTTCGCAGAACTATCTCAAGTTCCGCAACACGGCGCGCTATTGCCTCGGCAACCTCGACGGCTTTGACGCGAACGATCTGGTTGCGCCGGAGGATATGCTCGAGCTGGATCGCTGGGCGATCACCCGGCTCAACGCCCTGACGGAGGCCTGCCTGAAGGCGTATGACAACTATGAATTCCATGTAGTCTCCCACCTGATGAACGACTTCTGCGTGGTGGAGCTGTCGCAGTTCTATTTTGACATTCTCAAGGATCGTCTGTACTGCGAGGAGCGCAACGGCCTCAAGCGCCGCAGCGCGCAGACCGCGCTTTATCTGATCGTTGATACGATGGCGAAGCTTTTCGCGCCGATTCTGGCCTTTACGGCGGATGAAATCTGGCTCAACATGCCGCACCGCGACGGCGACGACGCCCGCAATATCCTGCTCAATGAGATGAACAAGCCGTTTACGCAGTATGCGCTGAGCGCGCAGGATATGGAAAAGTGGGACGTGGTCATTCGCCTGCGCGAGGACGTCAACGGCGTGCTGGAGCAGGCGCGCGCGGAAAAGCGCATCGGCAAGGCGCTGGAGGCACACGTTTCGCTGCACGCGGAGGATGACGCGGCAAGGGCGGCGCTGGCGGCGGTTTCTGGCCTGAAGCTTTCCGAGCTGTTCCTTGTATCCGATTGCGACGTTGAGAAGGCGTCCGAGGACGCGGCGGTTTCCGGCCATGGCGGCAATTATCCCGGTCTGCGCATCGAGGTTTCCAATGCACGCGGCGTAAAGTGCCCGCGCTGCTGGATGCACTCTGTCCACGCCGATGAAAACGGTCTTTGCCCGCGCTGCGCGGCGGTCGTGGCGAAGCTTCCGGCGGAAGAACTTGAATAATGTTTTCCATTACGCTTTTGGCGGTCGGGAAGCTGAAGGAACGGTTTTACGCCGAGGCGGTGCAGGAGTATGAGAAGCGGCTGCGCGGCTATTGCCGCTTCCAGCTCGTGGAGCTTCCGGAGCAGCGCCTGCCGGAGGATCCCAATGCGGCGGAGATCGCAGCGGGTCTGGCGGCAGAGGCGGCACGCATTCGCGCCGCCATCCCCAAGGGGAGCTATCTGTGCGTGTTTACGCCGGAGGGAAAGCAGCTTTCCTCCGAGGCGTTCGCCGAAAAGCTGCGTGCTGTGAAAAATGCGGGAAGGAGCGCGGCCTGCTTTGTGATCGGCTCGTCCTTCGGGCTGGATCCGTCCGTTAAGCGGCAGGCGGAGCTTTGCCTGTCCTTCAGTCCGATGACCTTCCCGCACCATCTGTTCCGCATTATGGCGCTGGAGCAGCTTTACCGCGCCGAGACGATTCAGGCCGGAACGAAATATCATAAGTAGGCGACCCGGCGGGGAATTGCCCGCCGGGCGCGCAGGAAACATCCGGAGAGGAAGGATTGGAATGAAGTATGGCTTTGGCGTGGACGTCGGCGGCACGACGGTAAAGCTCGGCCTGTTTGACGAGAACGCCACGCTCCTGGAAAAGTGGGAGATCCCCACGCATACGGAAAACGGCGGCGCGCGCATCCTGCCGGAAATTGCGGCGGCGCTGGACGCGTGTCTTGCGCGGCATGCAATCGCGCGGGAGGCCGTGCTCGGCGTCGGCATCGGTGTGCCGGGGCCGGTGGATGATCACGGCAATGTCAACCGCTGCGTGAACCTGAACTGGGGCGTTTTTAATCTGCATGAGGCACTGGGCGGCCTGACCGGCTTCCCGGTCAAGGCGGGCAACGACGCGAACGTCGCCGCACTGGGCGAGCATTATGCGAGCGGCGGCTGCTCGTCGTCCCTTCTGATGACCATTGGAACGGGCGTCGGCGGCGGCATTGTGCTGGACGGCAAGGTTTTAAACGGGGCGCATGGCGTCGCGGGCGAGATCGGTCATATTACCGTCGAGCCGGAGGAAACGACGCCCTGCACCTGCGGCCGTTGCGGCTGTGTGGAGCAGTACGCCTCCGCGCGCGGCATCGCGCTGCGGGCAAGCCGCGCGCTTGCCCGGGATGATCGGCCGTCGCTGCTGCGCAATTATGATGCGCTGACGGCAAAGGACGTGTTTGACTGCGGCGCGGAGGGAGACGAGATCGCGCTTGCAATTCTGGAAAAGACGTATGACTATCTCGGCGCGGCACTGGCCAATGCCTGCTGCGTTTGCGACCCGCAGATCGTGATCCTCGGCGGCGGCGTGTCTAAGGCGGGAGACGTGCTTCTGGAGGGCGTGAAGCGCCGTTTTGAGGCGAAAATGTTCCACGCCTGCAAGGGAACGCGCTTCGCGCTGGCCAAGCTCGGGAACGACGCCGGGATCTACGGCAGCTTCCGGCTTCTGCTTTCGCTTCCGCGCGAGGCGTGAAGAAAAAGAAACACACCCGGCTCTGTGCGGCAGCGCTGAGCCGGGTGTCAGCGTGTCAAAACAAGCTGGCAGACGATCAGGAAAGTGCGGAATACGAGTAACTCGCGCCCGCCTAAGTACATAGGTACGGTAGGGCGCGAGTTCCAAAGTAAGTCAAAATAATATACTTTATCAACTTTTTGAACCGTATTTGTTTGAAATTTTTCAAAAACAGAACAGATGCGTTTCACATAGAAATCGCGAAAAATGTTTTCTCATTTTGACGGTTACGGACTTTATTGACAGCCTGAACCCGGCTCTGTGCGGCAGCGCTGAGCCGGGTGTTCGGGATGTTGCAGGGATCGATTCAGGCAGAAAGGGGGAAACGGCGGAATGCTTGAGGATCAAGCTATGGCCGTGCGGCTTGCCGGGCTGGCTGCCGCGCAGGGCGGCAGGGTGTACTTTGTCGGCGGCTGCGTGCGCGACAGGCTGCTTGACGAGCCGTGCAAGGATTACGATGTAGAGGTGCACGGGCTTTCCCCGCAGGCGCTTGCGGCGCTGCTCGATCGGCTCGGCACGCGTCTTGCCGTCGGCGAAAGCTTCGGTATTTACAAGCTCAAGGGCTGCGGTCTGGATATCGCCATGCCGCGCAGGGAGCGAAACCGCGGCGCGGGGCATCGGGATTTTGAGATCGACATCGACCCGTGGCTTGGCACATACCGCGCGGCGCAGCGGCGGGATTTCACCGTCAACGCTATGATGCAGGACGTACTGACGGGCGAGCTTCTGGATCCCTTCCGCGGCGAGGACGATCTCCGAAGGGGCGTTCTGCGTCATGTGAACGACGAGTCCTTCCGGGAGGATCCGCTGCGCGTCCTGCGCGCGGCGCAGTTTGCCGCGCGCTTCGGCTTCACGGTTGCAGAGGAAACCGTCGCGCTGTGCCGCACGATGCCACTTTCCGCCCTGGCGCGTGAGCGGGTGTTTGCCGAGCTGGAAAAGGCGCTGCGGAAGGCGGCGCGTCCGTCCGTCTTTTTTGAGACGCTGCGGCAGATGGAGCAGCTTACCGACTGGTTCCCGGAGCTTGCGGCGCTGCGCGGCGTGCGGCAGAACCCGGTCTATCACGCGGAGGGCGACGCCTATGTGCATACCATGCTCGTCCTGGATCACGCGGCCGGTCTGCGCGAGCGGACGCAGGATCCCGTGGGCTTTCTGCTCGCGGCGCTGGCGCACGATTTCGGCAAGGCGGCCTGTACGGTCGAGAGGGAAGGCGTCCTGCGCTCTGTCGGCCACGAGACGGAGGGGATTCCTCTGGCGGATCGCTTTCTGCGTCGGCTGACCGGGGAAAAGGCACGGATCGACTATGTCAAAAATCTGGTTTTGTACCATATGAAGCCCAACCAGCTTGCAGCGGAGCAGGCATCCGTGAAGGCGACGAATCGGCTGTTTGACCGTTCGGTTGACCCGGAGGCGCTGGTGTGTTTGGCGGCGGCGGATGCGGCGGGCGCGATCCGGCAGCAGCCCAGGAAGGACGCGGATGCATTCCTGCGGCAGCGCCTTTCCGTTTTCCGCGCTTATATGGCGCGGGCCTATGTGATGGGGCGCGATTTGATCGCGGCGGGCGTTGCGCCGTCTGCGCGCTTTTCGGAGTATCTTGCGCTTGCCCATAAGCTGCGGCTGGCCGGGGTGGAGAAGGAGCAGGCGCTGCGGCAGACGCTGGCGCTGGCAAGAGCGTCCGGCGATTTGCCGCAGAGCGCCGCACGCGAGGGGAGAAGAGCTAAAGAAGGTGAAGAATCCGCCCACAGCGGCGGATAGCGGGCCTCTTGCGGCAGACCTTTGGCGCAAAACGGCGGAATTGTGCTTCGGCGCTTGGCGGAAAAGGAGCCGTTGCCCGCTGATTTTTGCTCGACCATATCATAGGTATTGGAAAAGCGCTCTGTTTCCCAAAACGGCGGGAAACAGAGCGCTTTTTGCGGCTTGAAGCTGCGGCGGCAAGTCGCCTCAGCCACGCCGCCGTGTGAGAACGGCGCCGATGCCCGCGCCCAGAAGCAGAAGCGGCGCAAGCCGGACAAACAGGTATTCCGAAGCGTGAAGGATCGCCTTCCAAACGGTTCGCTCGGGGTCGGCATCGCTCCAATTCAGATAAGGACTGCCGAGAAGCGGCAGCGCTGCGAAAAGGATGACGATCCCGGCGCAGAGGGAGAGGCAGAGCCAGTGGAGCGCTTTCCTTCTGGCAATTTTTCTTTGTGCAAGCTGCAGATTGATGCGCGCCAGCTGCTCGGAGATCGCCTGCAGGTCGTTCTCCCTTGCCGCCGGTGTGACGGTTTCCCCCAGCAGGGTACTGACGGGCGTTCCCAGCGCCTCCGACAGTGCAAGCAGCAGGTCGGAATCAGGGACGGAGAGACCCTGCTCCCATTTGGAAATGGTCTGCCGCACCACATTCAGCTGCAGAGCCAGCTCCTCCTGCGAAAGCCCCTTTGCTTTTCGAATGGTCCTGATATTTTCGCTTAACATGATACGAAGCCTCCTTTCGGCCGTTACCGTAATCATAGGGATCATTGCCTGTTGCTGCAAGCAACGCGCGTTAACATCGGCGAAATCGCTGCAGATTTATAGGACACGGCGCCCGCCGCAGGGAATCGCCGCCTTGGAAAGCAGAGAAAAGAAAAAGGCCTTGCAAACGCTTTGTTTGCAAGGCTTTTGCGTGGTGGAGAGTGCTGGACTCGAACCAGTGACCTCCTGCGTGTGAAGCAGGCGCTCTAACCAGCTGAGCTAACCCTCCGCAACGAAGCTATTATAGCAGGCCGCCGCGAGAAAATCAAGAAAAATCTTTCTGGAAAATAAAAAACTGTGCGCGGGGCGCGGCATTTATGGCGCAGAACGGAGAATTTCCGGAGAAACGGCATGGGAAAGCGCTTAGAAAAGCCACTCGGACTGCCCATCTCCGAAATGGCTTTGTTGTATCTCAATATCGGATTTGCAGCCGCCAAAATGAGCGTGCAGTTTTAGGAAGGCAGCAGGAACGCGGCGCGCATCGCTGCAGGAAATTGTCTCGGGGCTTTCCCGCATTCCGCTTCCTGCCTGTTAGTACGGTGACGGGACGCCTTCTTAGCCCTGCGCTGTCTCGCGCGCAAGCCGGGCAAGCGCCCTGCCGATCTCGCATTCCGCGCGGTATGGACAGCGGGGATAGTCGCAATCCGCCGTAAGCCGCCCGTCCTCTTCCTCCTCTGCCGTAACGATCCTGGCACCGTCCACGGAGCGGCAGTAGCCGGAGAGAATCTGCTCATCCATCATGCAATGACCGTCTCCTTTACGCAGCCGTTTTCCACGCGGTAGATTTTGCTGCAGCTGTCAAGCGTCGTCAGGCGGTGTGCAATGATGATGACGGTCTTTTCCCCGCTGAGCAAATGAATGGACTTCATAACGGCCTTTTCCGTCTCATTGTCCAGAGATGAGGTCGCTTCGTCAAAGAAAAGAATTTCCGGGTCGGAATAAAGTGCGCGCGCAATGCCGATGCGTTGGCGCTGGCCGCCGGAAAGGCGAACGCCGCGTTCGCCGATCACCGTGTCCAGCCCCTCGGGCAGACTGCGCACAAAGTCGGCAAGCTGCGCGCCCTCTAACGATTGCCAGACCTTCTCCTCGTCGATCTGATCGTCATAAACGCCGAGAGCGACATTGCGGCGGATCGTTTCGTCGGCAAGGTAAATGAACTGCGGAATGTAGCCGATTCGGCGCTGCCATTCGGCATAGTCCTCCTGAATATCCTCTTCGCCGTAGTATACCGCGCCGGTCTGCGGCTTGAGCAGTCCGAGCATCACGTCGATCAGCGTTGTTTTACCCGCGCCGGTCACGCCGACAATGCCGACGGACGTGCCCTTCTGGATCGTCAGGTTCACGTCGTGCAGAACCGGGGCTTCGGTATTGGGATAGGTATAGCTGACGTTTTCCAGCAGGATGTTTCCGTTGGAGTTCTCAAATTTGCGGGGCATTTTACGCTTGCGCGCGATCTCCTCCTTGCGCTCGCGTTCCGTCTGCTCGTAATCCTTCAGGTCCTCATAGACGGAATCCAGGCAGGGGCGCTGATAGGAGATCGAGCCGAGAATGCCGTTGATGGAATTGGCGCAGGGCAAAAGCCGGATCACGGCGACGGCAAAGGCGGAAAGCGTCGGCACAATGGCGGACATATCCGCACCAGCGGATACCTCCACCGCAACGACGGCCAGAACACCGGCAACGCAGAGCGTTTCCACCAGCTTGCTCGGCACGGAGCCGAGGATGCTGTAGCGTCGGCGGTCGCGCAGCAGCGCGTCCCCGTTTTTAGCGTAGGCGTCCACGAAATAGGCCTCGCGCCCCATGATCTTGACTTCCTTAATGCCGCCGACCGCCTGATGCACCGCCTTGACCATGTCGGTGTAGATTTTGCGGTTGCGCTCGCCGTATTCGCGCAGCTTCCGCTTGACCAGCAGGAAATAAAGAAGCGAGCAGACGCCGATGGCAAACACGACCGTCAGTGTCAGCACCGGGTCAACGGCAAAGAGAAACACAATCAGCGCGGTGGTGATCAGCAGGTTGGTCACAAGGCTGATGAGCGAAAGCACCATGCTGAAGGCGGTGCCGACGTCGTTGGTGACGCTGCGCACGATCTCCGCCGTATTGTGCTGCAGATGGAAGGTATAGGGCTTGCGCATATAGCAGTCGATCATTTTTGCGCTCATATTGATCTGATTGCGCGCAAGGAACATCGTCTCCAGCTGGCCGAGCCAGATGCGGTAGACATTTTTGACCGTGTAGGCGCACATGAGGAAGATGGAGAGAAAAACGATCAGCTCCTCCGGGGAATTGGAGCCGGAAATGCGGCAGACGAGCTGATACCACGACTTGCTGGCCAGCGCCTCCGGACTGACGATAATTGC
This sequence comes from uncultured Eubacteriales bacterium, assembly GCA_902465435.1. Lineage (GTDB taxonomy): Bacteria > Bacillota > Clostridia > Oscillospirales > Oscillospiraceae > CABQNH01. Next base: position 22,926 of record CABQNH010000015.1, read on the forward strand.
GACAAACGGGAGGATCATGGAAACGCTGAGAAAATCAAAGCAGGTGGAGATCAGAATCAGGAAAAAAAGACCGACGAACTTCCATTTTTGGCTGCGGGGAAAAATGTAGTTCAGTTCCTTGAGAAGCTTCATTCTTGTGTACCTCTTTCAAATCGGCGGAAGCGCGCCGCCAAAATCAGCGCCACATCCAGAAGATGCGCTGGCGGGAGAAGGTGAAGCCGAGCTTGCGCTGCAGAGCGAGCGAGGCTTCGTTGCCCTCAACGACCTGTGCGTAGGGAAGACACCCTGCCCGCAGCTGGCGGTTAATGAGCGCGCTGTAGATTTCCTGTGCGTAGCCGCGGCGGCGGAACTCAGGGAAAATCTCCAATAGCCCCATGGCACCCTCACTGTGGGTGCCGATGTAGCCGACAAATTGTCCGCCGACGTAGCCGCCGAGAAAGTCATCCCGGTCAAAATCCGCGCGCAGCGCGTCGTCGGATTCGGTAGAATAGGTTTCACGGACGCGGGCAAAATCCTGCTCCGACGGATGGCGGAGCAGCAGACTGCCGCAAAGCGGCAGCGGCTCGTCTTTTTCATAGAGCACCTGCCAGCAGGGGACGATCTGGCTCAGCCCCAGCTTATCGCGCGCAAACTCCATGAAGCGGTCGCCGCGTACAATGAGCGTCTCGTCGGCCGAAAGGCCGGAGAGCACGCGCGCGCCCTCCTCCAGATGCTCTCCGGCAAACAGAAGAACGCCGGAGGAGCGCTCCCGCAGCAGAACGGTGTGCGGGCTGTCGTAGAGCGTTTCGGCCGAGCCGCGGCGAAGCGACTCCAAAAGGTCGGCGTGCAGCGCGCGATCCGCGTACATCATTCGATCAGATAGCAATGTCTTGTTCCCTCTTTTTATCGTTTTTTGGCCAGAGGTGTCGAGCGGCGCTGGCATTCCTGCAGTGCGCCGATGATCTGGTTGGAAAGCAGGAAGCCGCGCGCCGTCAGCACCCAGCGACCCTTTTCCGTTTTGGCGAGTCCCTGCTCCTCATATTTCACCAGCTGCTTCTCCAGCGGCGCGAAGGGCATGAGGTAGTTCTTTTCGTACTCTTCCTTTTCGATTCCCAGCGCGGTGCGCAGCCGGAGCATGACGTATTCGCCCGCGCGCTCGCGCAGCAGCACCGGCTCGCATTCCGAGAGGATCTGCCCGGCGTTCAGCACGCCGTCGATATATTGATTCAGATCGGCCGCGGCGGTGAAGCGCTTTCCGGCGAAATCGGAGGCCGCCGAGGGGCCGAAGCCGACGTATTCCTCACCGATCCAGTATTTGAGATTATGCCGCGAGAGGAAGCCGGGCTTGGAGAAGTTGGAAATCTCATATTGCTCATAGCCGTGCTCCCGCAGAATCTCGACCGCGCGCAGATACATATCGGCCTGCAGATCGTCGTCGGGCAGGTTGGCGCAGTCGCGGTATTCCCAGAGCGGCGTCCCCTCCTCAACCTTGAGGCCGTAGCAGGAGATGTGCTCCGGATTCAGCTCCAGCACATGGGTAAGCGTGCGCTCCCACTGGGTCAGCGTCTGGCTCGGAAGGCCGAACATCAGATCGACCGAGATGGAGCCGAAGCCAACCTCGCGTGCCTTGCGCACGGCGAACTTTGCCTGCTCGTAATTGTGCGGACGCCCCAGCTTTTTAAGCATATCGTTGTCGTCGCTCTGCACGCCGATGGAGATTCGGTTAAAGCCGAACCGTCTGAGCTTGCGCAGCGACTGCTCCGTGACGGAATCCGGATTGGCCTCCAGCGTGATTTCGGCATCGCGGGCAATGCGGAAGTGCTTGCCGATCTCGTTGAGAATGCGGCAGAGATTTTCCGCACCGAAAAAGCTCGGCGTGCCGCCGCCGAAGTAGACCGTATCAACGATGTACTCCGGCGCGCGTGCGGCCGTTTCCTTGATATGATCGGCCAGTGCCTGCAAATAGCGGTCGACGACGCGCTTGTCGCGGCTGCCGCCGAGGGAATAAAAGTCGCAGTACTGGCACTTGCTGCGGCAGAACGGAATGTGGACGTAAACGCCCAGCTTTTTCAGCTCAGGCGGCTGCTTTTTGCCGGGAAACAGCGTACTTGCCATTGGAAAACCACCTCATTCATCCATTTTGAGTACGGCCATGAACGCCTCGGACGGCACGGAGACGGTGCCGAAGGTACGCATCCGCTTTTTGCCCTCCTTCTGCTTTTCAAGCAGCTTTTTCTTTCGGGTGATGTCGCCGCCGTAGCACTTGGCCAGCACGTCCTTGCGCAGCGCCTTGATCGTCTCGCGGGCGATGACCTTGCCGCCGATCGCGGCCTGCACCGGGATCTCGAACATCTGACGCGGGATATTTTCCTTCAGCTTTTCGCAAATTTTGCGTGCACGGGCATAGGCGTTGTCGGAGAAGAGAATGAAGGACAGCGCGTCCACGATCTCTCCGTTGAGAAGAATGTCCAGCTTCACCAGCTTGGACGGGCGGTAGCCGCTCGGCTCATAGTCCAGGGAGCCGTAGCCGCGCGTGCGCGACTTGAGCGCGTCGAAGAAGTCGTAGATGATCTCATTGAGCGGCATCTGGTAGTGCAGCTCGACGCGGCTTTGGTCGAGATAGGTCATATCCTTGAATTCGCCGCGCCGCTGCTGGCACAGCTCCATGATGTTGCCGACGTATTCCGGCGGCGTGAGAATGCTGGCGCGGACATATGGTTCCTGCGCCTCGGCAATTTCGGCGGGGTCGGGATAGTTGAGCGGCGTATAGACCGAAATCGTCTCGCCGTTGAGCTTGGTGATGCGGTAAACGACGTTCGGCGCGGTCGTAATCAGGTCAAGATTGTATTCGCGCTCCAGCCGCTCCATGATGATCTCCATATGCAGAAGGCCGAGAAAACCGCAGCGGAAGCCGAAGCCCAGCGCAATGGAGTTTTCCTGCTCGTAGGTCATGGAGGCGTCGTTCAGCTTGAGCTTTTCCAGCGCGTCGCGCAGGTCGCCGTATTTCGAGCCGTCTGCGGGGTAGACGCCGGAAAAGACCATCGGCTGCACGCTTTTGTAGCCGGGCAGCGGTGCGGCGGCCGGATGCTCTGCGCCGGTCACGGTGTCGCCGACGCGGGTGTCGGAGACGGTCTTGATCGAAGCCGTCAGATAGCCGACCTCGCCCGCGCCCAGCGCCTCGGCGGGCTTCATGCCGAAGGGATGCAGGTAGCCGCACTCGACGACCTTGTATTCTGCGCCGGTCGCCATCATGCGGATCTCCATCCCGGGACGGAGCGTGCCGTTCATGACGCGCAAATAGACGATGACGCCGCGATAGGAATCATACTGGCTGTCGAAGATCAGCGCCTGCAGCGGGGCGTCGCGGTCGCCGGACGGCGCGGGCACCTCCTTTACGATCTTCTCCAGCACGGCGTGAATGTTGATGCCGTTTTTCGCGGAGATTTCGGGCGCATCCTCGGCGGGAATGCCGATCACATCCTCGATTTCCTTCTTCACCTCGGCAGGACGCGCCGCAGGAAGATCGATCTTGTTGATGACGGGCAGAACCTCCAGCCCGTTGTCCACGGCAAGATAGGTGTTGGCGAGCGTCTGCGCTTCGATGCCCTGTGAGGCATCGACGACAAGCACCGCGCCCTCGCAGGCGGTCAGGCTGCGCGAAACCTCGTAGTTGAAGTCCACATGACCCGGCGTGTCGATCAGGTTGAGAACGTAGTCCTCCCCGTCGTCGGCGTGATAGTCGAGCCGGACGGCGCGCGCCTTGATGGTGATGCCGCGTTCGCGCTCCAGCTCCATGGAGTCCAGCACCTGATCGGCCATTTCGCGCTTATCGACCGTTTTGCATTCCTCCAGAAGACGGTCGGCCAGCGTGGATTTTCCGTGGTCAATGTGCGCGACGATTGAAAAATTACGAATTTTAGAAAGGTCAGTCAAGAAGGTCACCTCAATTAAGCATGCGTTTTCGCGTTTTGGCGGGGGCATGCGATCCGGCCGCCGATTTCGGAGCGTCCCCGGGAAGCTTTGCTTCCTGCGCGAAGGGCGGCGTCTTTTCGCCGGGACGTCGGCCTGACGCACCGGAACGGCGTTTGGGATTTCCGCGTATTTCCAAGCCCCGACCCGGAAAAAATCCTTCGCAGTTCGCTGTCGCGGATGAAATCCGAGATTTCGTAAAGCAAAAATTCTGCATTTTATCCAGTATAGCACACTTGCCGCAAATTCTCAATATCGGAATTATGGAATCCGGGGAATCTCCGAATAAATTCTCCGCGTTGGCCAACGAATCCTTTCCGCCAGGTCTGACGTCGGCAGACGGCGATCCGGCTCGAACCGCAAGCGTGCCTGCCTTCGTCAGCCGGCGCTGCTCTGACAAAAAAACTTCCGCTCTCCGTGCTTGCTGATTTCCTCCGCGCTTCCCGGGAAAGAACGCGGTGCGAAGTGCGTGGGCTTTTGCTTACTGCGGCACATTTTTTGCTGCGGTAAGCACCGTAGGCAGAGAGGGGAGGGGCGATCCTGCGCGGGTGCTTTTTCCTCAGGGACGGCATAGAAAAGCATACGAAATCTACCGGAAGGATAGATTTCGTATGCTTTCTGACTTGACAGAGCTGCGCCCAAAACGGTTCAAGGCAGCCTGCCGTTGCTTATTTTTCCTTTGCGTAGGAGATTACGATGCGGCGGTTCGGCTCGGTGCCGGTGGAGAACGTGGTCACGTTCGGCTCGTCCTGCAGGCAGGCGTGAATGACGTGACGCTCATAGGCGTTCATCGGCTCCAGCGGGAAGTTCCTGCGGTATTTCACGGCCTTGGCCGCCATCTTATGTGCCAGATGCTCCAGCGCTTCCTCACGCTTGCCGCGATAGTTCTCCGCGTCAACATTGACGCGAATGCGCTCACTTGCGCCGCGGTTGATCGTGTAGTTGCACAGATGCTGAATGGCGTCGAGGGTATCCCCGCGGCGGCCGATCAGCGCGCCGAGGTTTTCGCCGACGAGATCCACGCCGTAAATGCCTTCGTCCTTGCGATAGGCGTGCGGTACGGCCTCAGAGCCCATGTGCTCCAGAAGTCCCTTCAGGAAGACCTCAAGCCGCTCCTCAACGGAGCCGGGCTGTGCGGGTGCGTAGGTCTTCGGCGCGGCCGGTGCGGCAGGCTTTTCTGCGCGAACATCCGTTTTCTCCCGTGCGGGACGCTCGCGGCGGGGCTGCCGCGGCTCGGTTTTGGCGGGCTTGTCTGCGGGCTTTTCCGCAGCGCGCGGCGCTTCTTCCTTTGCAGGTGCGGGCTTCTTCGGCTTGGAGCGGGATGCCGAGGAAAGCGCGGGCTTCGGATCAGGAATTTCATAGGTGACCTTGACCTTGGCAGGGCTTGCGCCGATGCCAAAGAAACCGGATCTTGCGTTCTCCAGAACCTCGACGGATACGCTGTCACGATCCAGCTTGAGCTGCTCCAAAGCAGCGGATACGGCAAGATCAATGGTCTTGCCGGTCGTAATAATACTCTGTTCCATGAATCTACCTCAAATCATTCGGAATACCGGTTCGGATCATAGGCGCGGCCACGGCTGTTGGGACGCTTTGCGTCGGTGTTCGAACCGGAGTCGGCGGACTGCGCCGGAGAGGACGCGCCGCTCTGCGCGGACTGGCGTGCAGCCGCCTCGCGCTCCTGTGCCTTTTTCTTTTCCAGCTTCTTCTTGCTGGTGTTTTCCAGAATGCCGTCCGGATTCTCCGCGCGCTTCTGGGCGCGGATGCGCTCCTTTTCGGCCTCTTCCATCGCCCGCAGACGTGCGCGTTCCTTTTTGACGGCATCCTCTGCGTCATAGACCTTCTTGTAGTGCTTGGTCAGGATGAAGTCCTGAATGATGCCGAGTGCAGACTGCGCCGTCCAGTAAAGCGAAAGCGCGGTCGGCACCATGAAGCCGAAGGCGACGGACATAATGGGCATGGTGTACATCATGGCCTTGCCGCTTCGCTGCGCGGTTGCCACGGCCGCCTCGTCGCGCTGCCCCTTGTCGTCCGTGATGACTTTCTCGTTCATCTTCTGGGAAATGAACATGGCCAGCATGTTCATGCCGCCGGACAGAAGAGGGATCAGCGAAGCGCCGATCTCCGCCCAGTCGTGCAGCAGCCAGATACGGAAGGAAGGTGCGCCGGCAAGATCAATGCCGAGGAAGCTCATATGAAGCTCCTTGAACTTGGACAGGAATTCGCTGCCCTCACCGAGGTACTTCACGGGATTGGCGGCGATGATCATCTGCCAGTAAGCGCCGACGGTGTTGCCGCCCGCACGGAAGACTTCCTTGATGGCGTCCTTGGTTGCGGTGTCAATGTGCATGACCCAGGTCATGGGGTTGCGGATTACCGCGTAGAGCGGAAGCAGGATCAGCATCGGAAGCAGCGACCAGAGACAGCCGCCGGTCATGGATACGCCTTCTTCCTTGTAAAGGCGCATGGTTTCCTGCTGATACTTTGCCTTGTCGTCGCCGCAGGCCAGCTCCAGCTCCTTCAGCTGGGGCGCGAGGCGGGACTGCTTCATCATGGTTTTTTTGCTCTTCGCGCTGGCGGGGAGCAGAATCAGCTTAACGATCAGGGAGAAGAGCAGAATGGCTACGCCATAGTTGCCGGTGAAGTCGATCAGCCATTCCAGCAAGTAGCCAAAGGGGAGCTTGATAAAGTCAAACATAGCGTTCCTCCAGTTTGTTCGGGGGTACCGATTGCATTGCCGTCGGACGCTGCCGCCCGACGGCCGTTCCCGTCAGGGAACCGGGTCGTAGGGATCGTGCCGGGAAAAGGGATTGCACCGCAAAAACCGCTTCAAGGCCAGCCAGCCGCCCTTTGCTGCGCCGTATTTCGTGATGGCCTCCAGCGCATATTGCGAGCAGGTCGGCGTGTAACGGCAGCGGGCGGGCAGCGCCGGGGAGATATGCGTTTGGTAGAAGCGGATCATGCCGATCATCAGCCGCCGCATGTTCAGATATCCTCCGTCCGCAGCAGACCCAGCCGCTTCGCCAGCGCCAGGTAGGCGGCCGTCAGCTCGGAAAAGCTCGCCTCGCAGGCGCGCGAGCGCGCGACCACGACGATATCATAGCCGGCGGCAAAGCGCTCCTCATTGAGCCGGTAGATCTCGCGCAGGCGGCGGCGCACACGGTTGCGCGTGACGGCGTGGCCAAGCTTTTTGCTGACGGTCAAACCGATGCGGTTCGTCTCCGAGCCGTTTTTCCGGCAGTAGAGCACGAGGCAGCGGTTTGCCGCGGAGCTTCCGCGGGAGTAGAGCCTGCGGAACAGATGATTCTCTTTCAGGGAGTGGGAAAAGCGCATTTGCATTCCCTCCTTGCGCGAAGGATGAAGGATGCTGTCGAAAGGAAAACGAAAGGGCGAACAGAGGTTTCTCCGTTCGCCCTGTGGTCGGTCTCGTTTCGAGCAGTATGGTACAGCCGGAATCCTCAGGCGGACAGTACAGCTCTGCCCTTCGCACGGCGGCGAGCGAGAACCTTACGGCCATTCGCGGTGGCCATTCTCTTTCTGAAGCCGTGAACCTTGGATCTGTGGCGCTTTCTGGGCTGATAGGTACGAACAGTTGCCATTGCAGTACACCTCCTGTAAGAATATGCTCAACAGTCAACGGTGACTGTAGCAATCAAAATTAGGCGCAATCCGCCCATAAACGGGGCTGCGCGAAAGCTATTATAGCGCACAAGCGGGGCTTGTGTCAATCTTTTTTTCGCAAAAAATGGAGGAAATCGAAAAAACGGGAGCATTTTTGCAAACAGACGGCTCCCCAACTGCAAAAAGCCCGCCGCGCGGGCGTGGCTTCCGCACGCGTTTGCCTGTTCTCCAAACCCCTCTGACCGCCGATAGGGCGCGTCAAAAAATCTCTTTTGACGCTCCGGAGCGCTCAGTAGCGGCGGACAACGCCCTTGACCTTGCCGAGAATGTGCGCCTCGCGGCCGTCGAGCGGCTCGTAGGCCGGATTCTCCGGAAGCAGAAGCACCTCGCCGCGGCGGCGGTAGAGCCGCTTGACCGTGGCCTCGTCGCCTAAGAGCGCAACGACGATCTCGCCGTCGTCCGCTGTTTGCTGCCTTCTTACAATCACGGTGTCGCCGTCAAGGATCCCGGCGCCCACCATGGAGTCGCCGCGGACGCGCAGCGCAAAGCAGTCCTCACTCTGCTCCCAGGGCAGATAGCCCTCGATGTTTTCCTGCGCCAGTATGGGAAGTCCCGCCGTGACCACGCCGACGATCGGCACATAGGATGTCCGCTCGGCGCTGCCCGGGAGGGAAATGGCGCGCTTCTTGTTGCCGTCCATATGGATCTGACCGCAGCGCTGCAGCTCCGTCAGGTGATATTGCACCGACGCGGTCGAGCGCAGGCCGACGGCCTGCATGATTTCCCGCACGGAGGGCGCATAGCCGTTCTCTGCCAGAAAATCCTGCAGATACTGCAGGATCGCCTGCCGCGTTTCGCTTGTCCGTGCCATAAAGCGTTCCCTCCTGTTGGATTTGTGACAACAGTATAGCACGGTTTTGCGAAAAATGCAAACATTTGTTTTAAATCGCGGGGGCAGGCTCGCGGACGGCGCTGTGGTAGGTCAGCCCGCGCGGGTAGAAGAAGCGCAGCGCCTTCGGCAGCACGGTGAACTCGGCGTCTGCCGAGAAGCGTGCCTCTCCGTCGAGATTGATCACGCTATCCCGGTCGCTCTGCACGCGGATCTTGCGGCAGCGAAGGTGGCGGATGACATCGGGGAAGTCCCGGTATTGCCCGGCCTTGTATTTGCCGATGATCTTGGCGACGGTCAGGCGTGAGACGGCCTTGACCAGCAGTACGTCCAGAATGCCGTCATCCGGCTCCGCGTCGGGCGTCGGGTTGAAGCTGCCGCCGTACCAGCGGCCGTTTGCAATGCAGATGAGCGAAAGACGGGTATCGATCCGTTCGCCGTCCACCTCGACGATGTAGTGGTCATGTACGCCGCGAACCACGTTGATGCCGGTGGAGATGAGGTAGGCGCCGTTTCCAGTGACAAGCGGAAGCCGCTTGTATTTGGCGATCTCCGTGCCGATGCGCGCGTCAATGCCGATGGAGCAGATGTTCGCGCTGACGCTGTCGCCGCAGCGAATGAGATCGAGCCGGGACTCCTCGCCGTCCGTGAGCGCGGAAAGGTTTTTGAAGGCGGCGGGGTCGGAAAAGATTTTGATAAAGTCGTTGCCGCTGCCGCCGGGGAAGTGCGTGACGGCGGCGTTTTCATAGCAGTAAGCGCCGCTGATGACCTCGTTGAGCGTGCCGTCTCCGCCGCAGGCGTAAATGCGCAGCGTCTGCCCGGTCTGCGCGGCGGTGCGTGCGATGCGGGCACAGTCGCCCGGCTCCTTGGAGACGGCGATCTCGTATTCCCGTCCACTTCCCTCGAATTCCGCGCGGATCCGCGAGACAAATTCGCCGGTCTGGTCATATTTTCCTGCCGCCGGGTTAATGATAAAGAGGTGCTTCATTTCCTTGTCCCCCTGTACTGATAAACATTGCATTGCAGACGGCCGTTGTAAAGCTTGCGTTTCTTGTCGGCCTGCTTGCCGAAGAAGTATTCAAATTCCGGGTCGGAGGAGAGAATCAGCTTCTGCCACTGGTCGGCAAATTTCCAGTGCCGTCCCATTGCGCGGTAGAGCCGCTGCGCGTCGCTGCGTTCGCCCATGCGTTCGCCGTATGGCGGATTGCAGCAGAGAATGCCGGCCTCCGCCGGGAGGCTCAGCTTGGTCGCGTCCCCCTCGCGGAAGTCGATCGTGCGGGCGACTCCGGCCTTTTTCGCGTTGGAGATGGCGATGTTCAGGCTCTCCGGATCCAAGTCGGAGCCTAAAATGCGGTAATCGCCGTGGAATTCCCGGTCGAGCGCTTCGGTGCGCGCTTCCTGCCAGACCGCTTCGGGGAGAACGGGCCATTTCTGCGCCGCAAAGCTGCGCGTCAGACCCGGCGCGCGGTTTTTGGCGATCAGCGCAGCCTCGATGACGATGGTGCCGCTGCCGCAGAAGGGATCCCAGAAGAATTCGCGGCCGCGATAGTGCGAGAGCGTGACCATGGCGGCGGCCATGGTTTCGTGCAGCGGCGCTTCGTTTCCGACCGCGCGATAGCCGCGCTTGTGCAGACTGATGCCGGAGGTGTCTAAAAAGACCTCGCAGAGATCCTTCATGATGGAAAAGCGGATGGAATAGGTTTCGCCGGTTTCCGGCAGCCAGGTCAGGCCGTAGTGTCTGCCGAGACGGTCGACAGCGGCCTTTTTGACGATGGACTGGCAGTCCGGCACCGAATGGAGCTGGCTGTTCAGGCTGTAGCCCTTGACCGGGAACGCGCCGTTTTTGGGAATAAAGCGCTCAAGCGCAATGGCGCGCACGCCCTGGTACAGCTCCTCAAAGCTGCGCGCGGGAAAGCGGCCAAGCAGGATCATCACGCGCTCGCCCATGCGCAGATTCAGGTTGGCGCGCGCCAGCGCCAGCGCGTCGCCCTCAAAAAAGGCGCGGCGATCCTCGACGCGCACGCCCGCAAAGTTCAGTCGGCGCAGCTCGTCGCCGACCAGCCCCTCCAGCCCGAACAGGCAGGGAACGGCCATTGTCATTTTCTCCATAAAAAGCGTCCTTTCGGAACCGTAGCGGTATTGCTATCAAAGTAATATAGAAACTATTATAATGATTTCTTTCTCAAATAGCAACGCCCGGCGGTGGATTTCCACGAAAAAGAATGAAATTTGTCGCAAACCCCGCCGCAAAACGCCAAAATTTCTGGATTTTGCGGAAATCGGGTGTACAAATGGGTACGTATCTGTTATAATGCAAATAAAGAAACGGTAAATTCAAAGTAGGAAGGGGCGTGACCGCGCCATGATTTCTCGTTCCGCTGTGATTTTTGTGCCGGATGACACTGCTAAAACTGGATATCCGACGCCCGTCCTGCTTCTGCGCTGTATGGGTGTTCCTCTGCTCGCATGGCTTGTAAACTCAATGGTTTCTTCCGGTGTCGGGCGTTTCTTTTTGGTTTGCGGCAGCGCGCATGAGGCGCAGGCGCGCGCCTGCTTCCCGGAGGGGGTCGAGGTGATGTGCGTCGGCAGCGACGCACCGGCCGAGCAGCTGCACGTTTTTCTGTCCACGGCGGACGATGCCGAGGAGGAGATCACCGTGGTGACCGCACCCTGCGTCTATATTCCGTCCGAGGCCGTTTTGTGCGAGGACGTCGCCCGGGATGATGCGCCGATTCCCGCCGGCGTGGCCGCCGTGCATCGCGCGGCTTTGATGGACGCGCTGGACGAAGCGTTTTCGTTCCAGAGCTTTTTGCAGGAGCATGCCCGGGTCTTGACCGACCGGGACGGCTATTTTTCCGTGACGCAGGCGTCAGAGCTGGCCGATTGGGCGCCGATCCTCCGCAGACTTCACCTCAACGCGCTGGCGGAGTCGGGCGTGGAGATCTGGGATTTTGACAACTGCTATGTAGATCCGACCGTCATTGTGGGGCGCGGCACGCAGCTTTTGCCGGGCACGATCCTGCGCGGCAGAACCGTCGTGGGCTGCGACTGCGTGATCGGCCCGAACAGTGATCTGGAGGACTGCGTCGTGGGCGACCGGGCGCGGGTCGAATTTTCGCGCGCGGAGCGGGCAAGCGTCGGCACGGAGGCCTGTGTCGGCCCCTTTGCCCACCTTCGGCCGGATTCCCAGATCGGCGGCCGCGTAAAAATCGGAAATTTTGTGGAAATTAAGAATGCCGCCGTGGACGAGGAGACGTGGATCTCGCACCTCAGCTATGTCGGCGACAGTGAGATCGGAAAGCGCTGCAACCTTGGCTGCGGTACAGTCACGGTCAATTTTGACCGGAAGGACAAGCACCGCACCGTGATCGGCGACGATGCGTTCGTCGGCTGCAATTCCAGCCTGATCGCGCCGCTTCGCGTCGGCAAGGGCGCATACATCGGCGCAGGCTCCGTCATTACGGAGGATGTGCCTGCGCAGGCGCTTGCACTTGCCCGTGCGCGCCAGAGCATCCGGAAGGACTGGGCGGAAAAGCATAAGAAGTAACGGGGCGTCCCGTCACAATAGAGTATCATGGAAAAGAGGTAAAGAAGATGATCGCACATGGTAAGGAAATTAAGGTATTCTGCGGCAACGCAAATCCCGAGTTTGCAAAGGGAGTTTGTACCGAGCTTGGCCTGAAGCTGGGCGACGACGATATCCGTACCTTTGCCGACGGGGAGATTTCCGTCTCCGTGAATGAGACGGTGCGCGGCTGCGACGTGTTTGTCGTGCAGTCTACCTGCAACCCGGTCAACGACAATCTGATGGAGCTGCTCATCATGATCGATGCGTTCCGCCGTGCCTCTGCCGGCCGCATCACCGCCGTCATTCCCTATTTTGGCTATGCGCGTCAGGATCGCAAGGCCAAGGGGCGCGACCCCATCTCCGCCAAGCTGGTTGCCAATATGATCACGGCGGCCGGCGCCCACCGCGTTCTGACGATGGATCTGCACGCGGCACAGATTCAGGGCTTTTTCGATATTCCCGTGGATAACCTCATGGGAAACCCCGTCTTTGTGCGGCACTATATGAATAAGTTCGACGAGAGAGTGTATGACCACAACGACTTCTGCGTTGTCTCGCCGGATATCGGCTCGGTCGCGCGCAGCCGCGCCTTCGCAGCCAAGGTGCATATGGGTCTGGCCATTGTGGATAAGCGCCGTCCGCGCGCAAACCTGTGCGAGGTGATGAACATCATCGGCGACGTGAAGGACAAGACCTGCATTCTCTATGACGATATCGTCGATACGGCCGGCTCCCTGTGCAATGCGGCGCAGGCCATCAAGGAGATCGGCGGCGCCAAGGCGGTCTATGCCTGTGCGACGCACGGCGTTTTGTCCGGTAAAGCAACGCAGCACATCGAGGACAGCTGCATCGAGGAGCTGATGCTGCTCAATACGATCCCCATGCCCGCAGACTATACGGGAAAGAAGATCCGTCAGCTTGACGTCAGCCCGATGTTTGCCAAGGCCATTACCCGCATTTATCAGGAAACCTCCATTTCGAGCCTGTTTTGAGCCATGCTGTTCCAGAAGCCAAGCTGTGATTTTATGATCGTCGGATTGGGAAATCCGGGGCAGAAGTATGCCGAGACGCGGCATAACGTTGGCTGGCAGACGCTGGAGCTGCTGGCACAGCAGCTTGGCGTGAAGATCAATAAGATCCGCTTTCAGTCTACCTACTGTATCGCGAATGCCGGCGGGATGAAGCTGCTGCTTTTGAAGCCGCAGACCTATATGAACCTCTCCGGCGAGGCGGTTCGCGCGGCGCAGAGCTATTTTCATCTGCCGCCGGAGCGGACGATCGTGATTTTTGACGACATCTCGCTGCCGGTCGGCCGCATCCGCGTGCGGGGCGACGGCTCCGCCGGCGGACACAACGGCATCAAGTCAATCATTGCGGAGACGGGAAGTGAGGACTTCCCGCGCGTCAAGATCGGCGTCGGCGCAAAGCCGCATCCGGATTACGATCTGGCCGATTGGGTGCTGAGCAGCTTCTCGGCTTCCGAAAAGAAGCTGCTGCAGCCCGCGATGGAGCACGCGCGCGACGCGGCGCTTTGCATTGCAAAGCAGGGCGTTGCGCAGGCGGCCAATGCGTTCAACGGGAAGTAGCGCCGCCGCAAAAAATCCCCTTCGCACAGCGCTTGAAAACGAAAATTCGTTTTGAAGCCGTATGCGGAGGGAATTTTTCTGCCTGCGCGCGGAAGTCCTGCTGCGCCCTGCGCCTTCCGGCTCAGCGGTTGTGTACGTTGAGCGAGATTTCCGACAGAGCAGCTGCCGCTTCGACCGAGAAGTCCGGCAGCCGCGCAAAATCCGAGAGCGACAGCATCCCGACGAGCTGCCCGTCGCGCGTTACGGGAAGCCGCCGCACCTGCTCCTGCGCCATGCGCTGCGCCGCACAGTCCGCTGTCTCATCCGGCGAGACGGAGACGATCCGCCGTGTCATAATGTCGGCGACTCTGGTTTGCGCCGGGTCCTCGTCCGCTGCGACGCAGCGCAGAATGATGTCGCGATCCGTTACGACGCCGCGCAGCCGCCCGTTCTCTCCGCAGACCGGCAGCGCGCCGATGTTGTGGCGCGCCAGCAGCCGCGCGGCCGTGGCGGCGCTTTCCTCCGCGCGTACCGTAATCACCCTTCCGCTCATCATATCCTTGACTAACATAGAAAGTCCCTCCTGAATGTGTTGTCGGCAACCGGCGCTTTGCCTGTGCCGCCCGGTCTATTTGCAAGTATCGTCCGAAAATCGGCAGATTATACTATGGAAGCTTGGAATCAGGTGCCTTATCAATCGCCTTCGGCTGTGCGTGGTGCCTCCCCCGGCTGTGCGGCTTCCAAGGAACGGCGGGAAATCCATACAGACTTTCTCCGCCTTTGAATCCCGCTGCTGTGAAATCATCCCGCATAGTCGGATTTTTCGGCGCTGCGCTTGCTTTTCCCGGCAAAGCTTGCTACAATAGTCTCGATGTTTTTTGAGAAGAATAACGGGAGGAACTGCGCTTGATTTATTTGGATAACGCGGCCACAACGATGCGCAAGCCGCCGTGCGTGATCGAGGCGGTGACGAACGCCATGCAGCACTTCGGCAACTGCGCGCGGGGCAGCTACGGCTGCGCGCTCGACGCAGCGCGGACGATTTATGAGACGCGCGTCAAGCTGGCGGCACTGTTCGGATGTCCGCGTCCGGAGCGCGTGATTTTCACTGCCAATTCCACCGAGGCGCTGAATCTGGCGCTTTGCGGAACGTTGAATCCGGGCGACCACGTGATCTCGACCGATTTGGAGCATAATTCCGTGCTGCGGCCGCTTTACCGTCTGCAAACGCAGGGCGTTGCATGCAGCTTTCTGCGGGCGGATTCCCGCGGCCTGATCGATTATGACGAGCTGCCGCGGCTCCTGCGGAGCAATACGCGCGCGGTGGTCTGTACCCATGCGTCGAATCTGACCGGAAATGTTCTGGATTTGGCGAGAATTGGAGAATTTACCCGTGCAAACGGTCTGCTTTTTGTCGTTGACGCTTCGCAGACGGCCGGTGAGCTTCCGATCGATATGATGCGGCTGGGAATCGATATTCTCTGCTTTACGGGGCATAAGGCACTGATGGGGCCGCAGGGAACGGGCGGCCTGTGCCTTGCCGAGGGTGTGTCTGTGCGGCCGTGGAAGGTGGGCGGAACCGGCGTCAAAACCTATCTGCACAGCCAGCCGGAGGAGTATCCGACGCATCTGGAGGCCGGGACGCTGAACGGCCACGGAATTGCCGGTCTGTCCGCCGCGGTGGACTATTTGCAGGAGATCGGCCTGCAGGCGGTGAGAGAAAAGACGGACGGCCTGATGCGTCGCTTCTATGCCGGGGCGTGCGCGCTGCCCGGCGTGTCGATTTACGGCGATTTTTCACAAAAATGCCGCGCGCCGATCGTTGCGCTGAACCTGCCGGGCTGGGACTCGGCGGAGGTCGCCGACGAGCTTGCCGTGCGCTATGAGATCGCGGTGCGCGCGGGCGCGCACTGTGCGCCGCGCCTGCATGAGGCGCTTGGCACCAAGGCCTGCGGCGCGGTACGCTTCAGCTTCGGCTGGTTCAACGAAACGGAGGAGGTAGACGCCGCGCTGGCGGCGCTTCGCGAAATGCTATGAGAGTGCGGTCGAAAAAGCTGGTCGTCGCGTTCCACACGACGGCAGACGCCATGGCCATGGAAAGATATTGCCGAAGAGACGCGGTCGCAGGCCGCCTGCTTTCGGTTCCGCGCAGTGTGACGGCCGACTGCGGCATTGCGTGGTGCGCAGCTCCGGAGGACAGAGCCAAGCTCGAGCGGATCGTTCGGGAGGAAAAAATGGAGATCGTCGGCCTGTTCGAGGTGGAAATGTAGGGCACTGCCGAATCCGATTTCTGCGGCGGAGCCTTTTTGCTGACAAATTCCCTTAAAAAACCGCAAAATTGTCGGATTTTCTGCATTTTGCAGGTTCTGCCGCCCGGATCGGATGAAACCGGCGCGCTGCGGGAGACGTCCCGACAAAGGATATGAAAATTGCCGAAGGCCTTGCGCAAAAGCGCACCGGACGGCCTCGGCGGGCGAAACGAAGAGAAAACGGAGGCTCACGTTTATGAAAAATCTGTTTACCGCAATGAAGGAAGAGTTGGAGCAGGGCAGACCGGTCGTGCTTTGCAGCATTTTGGCGTCCTCCGGCTCCACGCCGCGCGGCGCGGGCGCAAAAATGGCGGTCTTTACGGACGGCAGGGCGCTGGGAACGATCGGCGGCGGCAATGTGGAGAATCTTGCTATTTTGGAGGCAAGGGAGATCCTGAAGAGCGGCGAGGAGAGGATCCGCGGATTTTGTCTTGCGCCGAATCAGGTTGCGGATATCGGCATGATCTGCGGCGGCGCGGTTACGGTCTATTACCGTCGCTTTTTGCCGGAGCGTGCCGAGGATCGGCAGCTCCTGACGCATATTCTGACCCTTTTGGACGGCGACGAGGATGCGTGGCTGGAGCTGCGGCTTGAGGATGGACGCATTGCAAGCTACCGCGCCTATGCCCGGCACGAGCTGCCGGAGGATGCGCGAAATGCGGATGGGATGACGCGCTTCACCAGTCGTGCAGTTTACAATAAAGAATATTATGTAGAACCGATCGTAAAGCGCGGCATGGTTTATGTGTTCGGTGCGGGGCACGTCGGGCGCGCGCTCGTGCCGGTTTTGAGCCGGGTCGGATTTCGTGTGACGGTGGTCGATTCGCGTGAGAATCTGGCAAAAAAGGAGTTTTTCCCCGACGCTGTTCGTGTGATTTGTGCAAAATTCGAGGAGATTTCGAATATTTTGACGCTGGAGCAAAACGATTATGCCGTCATTATGACGCCGGGGCATGAGGCGGACTATACGGTGCTGCGGCAGGTCCTGCGCACAAAGGCGACCTACATCGGCTGCATCGGCAGCCGGAAGAAGATCGGAAGAACGAACGAGCGGCTGTATGCCGAGGGCTTCACGCCGGCGGATGCTGCGCGGGTGCATGCGCCCATCGGCCTTGCCATCGGCGCGGAGACGCCGGAGGAAATCGCCATCAGCATTGCGGCGGAGATGATCGCGCACCGGGCGGGCTTCCCGGTGGAAAAGCCGCACGTCCAATGAAAATTTCGGATTTTTTGCCGATTCCGCGCGGAATTACGGCAATTTTAGGCGGCGGCGGAAAGACGACGCTGCTATACAAGCTGGCGCAGGAGCTGAGCGCGGCGGGGCGCGTGATCGTCGCTACCTCCACAAGGATCTATCCGCCGCGGGAGATTCCGACGCGATTCGACGCGTCACCCGCAGAAATTCGCGCTTATTTTCAGATAAATCGGGTGCTCTGCATAGGAGAACCGGCTGAAAACGGGAAGCTTTCTGCGCCAAAATTGCCGTTTTCGGCGCTTTCGGAACTGGCGGATTATATTCTCGTGGAGGCGGACGGCTCGCGCGGACTTTCGCTCAAGGCGCACGAGCCACAGGAGCCGGTCATCCCGGAGGGAACGGCGCTGCGCGTCTATGTCGTCGGCGTGGATGCCTTCGGCGAAAGAATCCGGGACGCGGCGCATCGCCCGGCGCTGTATGCCCGCCTTGCCGAAACGGACGAGCAGGCCGTCGTGACACCGGAGCTGGCGGCGCGGGTGCTGGAAAGGGAAGCGCTTTCGGACGTCGTGCTGCTCAACAAGGTGGAGACGGCGGACGAATACGCGCTGGCGTGGCAATTTGCCCGCGCAAGAAAAAAGGCGACCGTCGTCGGGTCGCTGCAAAAGGAGTGCTATCAATGCTTGTGCTGATTCGCGGCGCAGGAGATCTGGCCAGCGGCGTCGCGCTGCGGCTTTACCGCGCGGGGCTGCCGGTCGTTTTGACTGATCTGGAAAAGCCGACGGCCATTCGCCGGACCGTTGCCTTTTCGGAGGCGCTTCGGCTGGGGCAGACGCAGGTGGAAGGTGTTTGCGCCAGAAGGGCGGCGCTTTCGGAGGTTCCGGGGCTGCTGGCAAAGGGAATCGTGCCGGTGCTGGCCGATCCGGATTGCGCCTGCCGTGAAATTCTCAGGCCGGATGCTCTGGTGGACGCCATTTTAGCCAAGCGAAACCTCGGCACAAGGATCACGGATGCGCCCGTTGTGATCGGCGTCGGCCCGGGCTTTACGGCGGGGCAGGACTGCCACGCCGTCGTGGAGACCATGCGAGGACACTATCTTGGCCGCGTGATCTATCACGGCGCGGCCATTCCCAACACGAATATCCCCGGGCTGATCGGCGGCTATGCCGGAGAGCGCGTGCTGCGCGCGCCTGCGGACGGCGTGTTTCGCCCCATGCGGGAAATCGGCGACCGCGTGCAGGCGGGCGAGCCCGCGGGCTTTGTCGGCGACGCACCGATGCGTTGCACCATTGACGGCATACTGCGCGGCCTGCTGCCGGAGGGGACAAAGGTATTTAGGGGCATGAAGAGCGGGGACATCGACCCGCGCTGCGAGCTTGCCCACTGTTATACGGCCTCGGATAAGGCGCTTGCCGTCGGCGGCGGCGTTTTGGAGGCGATTTTTGCACTCAGGAGGGAAAAACCATGGAGCAATCCGTAAAGCTGACGAAGCTTGCCAAATGCGCCGGGTGCGGCGCGAAGGTCGGCGCGGGCGTTCTTGCGCAGCTGCTGGAGGACATCAAGGTACACAGCGACCCGAATCTGCTGGTCGGCTTTGACAAGAGCGACGACGCTTCGGTCTACCGCATTTCCGACGAGCTGGCGCTGGTGCAGACGGTGGACTTCTTTCCGCCGATCGCAGACGATCCTTATACCTTCGGGCAGATCGCCGCGACAAACGCACTTTCGGACGTCTACGCCATGGGCGGCGAGCCGAAGCTTGCCCTCAACATCATGGCCATTCCGAAGGATATGCCGAAGGAAGCGGTGCACGAGCTGCTGCGCGGCGGCTATGACAAGGTCTATGAGGCGGGTGCGCTGATCACAGGCGGCCACAGCATTCTGGACGACGAGCCGAAATATGGACTGGCCGTGACCGGCTTTGTGCATCCCGACCGCATCCTGACCAACAGCGGCGCAAAGCCCGGCGACGTGCTGCTTCTTACAAAGCCGATCGGCATCGGCGTGCTTACGACTGCGCAGAAGGCTGAGCTTTTGAGCGACGAGGGGAAGGCACTGGCCATCCGGATGATGACGACGCTCAACAAGACCGCGCGGGACGCCATGGTGAAGTATCGCGTTCATGCCTGCACGGACGTGACGGGCTTCGGCCTTTTGGGGCATGCCTATGAAATGGCGCAGGGCAGCGACCTTGCGCTGGAAATCCATGTGGATGGCATCGACCTGATCGAGGAGGCGCTGGAGTTTGCCCGCATGGGCATTCTGCCGGAGGGGATGTACCGCAATCGCAGCTTTGCCGAGGCCGCAGTTGACGCGGGGGACACGGAGCTTGCCAAGCAGGATCTTCTTTACGACCCGCAGACGGCGGGTGGACTTCTCATTGCGGTGGATGCGCAGGACGCGGAGGCGCTTCTTGCGGAGCTGGAGCAGTGCGTTCCAAGTGCGCAGAGGATCGGCACGGCACGCGTGTATCCGGGGGGAAAGAGGATCTTCCTGCGCTGAGCACAGAAAAAGCGAAGGCTGTAAAGTGCGGGCAGGAGAAAGTGCGTTCTATAAGCAGAAAAATAGCGGCAGAAATCACAATTTTGTGATTTCTGCCGCTCAGGCTGTCAATAAAGTCCGTAACCGTCAAAATGAGAAAACATTTTTGGCGATTTCTATGCGAAACGCATCTATTCGGTTTTTGAAAAATTTCAAACAAATACGGTTCAAAAAGTGGATAAAGTTTATTATTTTGACTTACTTCGGAACTCGCGCCCTACCGTACCTATGTACGCCGACTGGCGCGAGTTACTCGTATTCCGAACTTTCTTGATAGCCTGCCAGACTGTCAATAAAGTCCGCAACGGTGGCAGAAGCCATCGACAGCCGCGCATTTTCGGAGTTCTGCGGCATCGATTCCAGCAACCAGGTTCCGGACGGGGATACCCTTGGCCGGTTCCGGAACTT
>CABQNH010000016.1 GCA_902465435.1 uncultured Eubacteriales bacterium
CGGTCGGAGCCGCCCGCGTCAAAGCCGATGCGGCAGCCCTCCATATGGCCGCCGACGGAAACGGAGGCGTCGTTCTCCTGCGGGAAATCCTGACCGTCGCAGTCAATGATCTCAAAGCCCTTTTCATAGACATCGGACATGAACTGCACGTCGAACCAGCGCTCACCGTTTTCCCCATCGCCGTTTTCAAAGTAAACATATGCCTTCTTCAGCCGCGCGGCGATCTCGCTTGCGCCCTTCATATAGACGCGGAAGCCGCCGATCGACCACAAAAGAAACTTCACATAGCGCTCGACGAAGCGGTAATCCGCCTCGGCCATTTCCTTTGTGCCGTAGATTTTTGTGCTGCGCACGGAAATCTTTCCGCCCTCGCGCTCAACGGCGATGGAAACGGGCTGCGTCGCGCCCTTCTCATAGGCCGACATCCAGACGCCGAAGGGAATAAACTCCGGCTCCAGCTCCGGCAGATTGCGAACGGAATAATCAATGCCTAAATAGTTCATACGGTATCCTCCGGTACGTTCTTACTTTGCTGCTTCCTTGGCGACCATAGCGTTCATCTCGTCCCACTTTTTCTCCATATCCGCTACGAGCTTGAGCTGGGTGCGGGCGCGGACGAGGTTGTGCTCCGGATACTGGATCTTGAAATAATGGTCGCCCTCGAGGTAGTCCGTCAGGAAGCGGACGGCAAGCTCCAACGTGATGATCTTCGCGCCGAGCGGCAAAAGCTCGATCTCGCGCGGCGTTAAGCTCTTGCAGGCGGTCAGATAGCCCTTGGTATAGATGTCGAACAAGGACAGGTTCAAAGACATTTTGGAAAGATCCTGCTCGTCCTCGGCCGCCGTCGCCGCGCCGAAGCGGATCGAATCGCCGAAATCATACAGGGAAAGCCCCGGCATTACGGTATCAAGATCGAGCACGCAGAGCGCCTTGCGCGTCTTTTTGTCCAGAAGGACGTTGTTGAGCTTGGTGTCGTTGTGCGTCACGCGCAGCGGCAGCTCGCCCTTTTCCCGCAGGCGGTGCAGGGTGCCTGCCTCCTCCTCGCGGGCGAGAATGAAGTCGATCTCTGCCTGCACGCCGGCGGCGCGGCCGCAGGCGTCCTTGGCAAGCGCCTCTTTAAAAAGGCGGTAACGGTTGATCGTGTTATGGAATTCGGGGATCGTCTCATGCAGCGTTTCGGCCGGGAAGGTGGAGAGCATCTCCTGAAAACGGCCGAACGCGATTGCGCTTTCGTAGAAGTCCTGCTCTGTCTCCGGCGCCTCCAGGCAGATGCCGTCGGCAAATTCGTAGCAGCGCCAGTATTCGCCGTCTGCGTCGACATAGTAATAAAGACCGTCCGCCGTGGGCAGGAAATTCAGCGCCTCGCTGGGACTGTCCGCGTGCTCGCGGAGAAAGCAGCAGATCGCGCCGACATTTTCCATCAGCGCCTTCGGGTCGGTGAAAACGTGACGGTTCACACGCTGGAGAATATAGCGGTGCGCCGTATCCGTCGTGACCATATAGGTGGCGTTGATATGTCCATGGCCGAAGGCCTTGCAGGAGACGGGGGTCCCGTCGGTCAAAAAGCGGAAGCTTGCGTTATCCTGAGAGATCAATGGATATCATCCTCACTTATTTTAGTTTTATACACAGCGTGACTTTGAAAGCCTCGGCATCCATCCCGGCAGACGGGGTCGGAGCGTCTTTGTTGCGTCGAAGGCTTGAAAGAGCGGGTATCATCCGATGTTCCCACAGGCATCAAATCCTGACCTGACAAAAGCGCTCGCCGTCCATCCTGAGGGATAGGATCGGAGATTTTCTTAATAAAGGAAAAGTTTTCCGTGAAAAAATGCGGAAAAGCCGGGCTTCTCTGCATAGGTTCTACTTATTATAGCATAGAATGCGCAAAAAGCAACCATTTTTCGTTTTCAACGGGAACTCTACCAATTTTGACACTGCGCTTCTGCGGCGCGGCCGGAACAAGAGGCTCTATAAGCAGTGTATGCCGGGGCGTTCCGTCCGGCGGCAGGACGGACGGAAGCCGCTGCTGCAGTGCGCCTGCATAAAATCGTTCAAAACGGAACGATTGCAAGAAAACTTGCACCGAAGCCAGACGGAGATAAAATTTGGCGAACACTTTATGCACATTTTCCATAAAATCGCCCGTTGAAATTTGTGTAGTTTGCAAAACGCCGATTTTTATGAATGAAAAATTTTTCAGCCTTGCAAAAAATCTTTGTAAAAGGGTTGATTCCTGGGGAAATGTAGAGTATACTCGTAGACAGAAATGGGCAGCTTTGCCCATGGCAAACGCCAACAATTTTAGGAGGTTATACGATGAAATACGGTCGTACTTACAATTTCTCCGCAGGTCCCGCTACGATGCCCGAGCCTGTTCTGGAGGAAATCCGCGATGAAATGATGAACTACAGAGGCTCCGGCATGTGCGTCATGGAAATGAGCCACCGCTCCAAGGTGTTCCAGACCATTATTGACGAAGCCGAGCAGGATCTGCGCGACCTGATGCAGATCCCCGACAACTACAAGGTTCTCTTTATTCAGGGCGGCGCGACGCTCCAGTTCTCCATGATTCCGATGAACCTCATGAAAAACGGCAAGGCCTGCTATGTAGAAACCGGTGCATGGTCCAAGAAGGCGATTGCCGAGGCGAAGAAGGTCGGCGAGGTTCAGGTCGTCGCTTCCTCTGCCGATAAGAATTATACCTATATTCCCGATTGCTCCGATCTCGATATCCCTGCGGATGCCGATTATTTCTACATCTGCGAGAACGAGACGATCCACGGCCTGACGTGGAACACCCTGCCCAACACCAAGGGCGTCACGCTGGTATCCGACCAGTCCTCCATGTTCCTGTCCCGTCCCTGCAACGTCTCGGACTACGGTATGATCTACGCGGGCGTGCAGAAGAACGTCGGCCCCGCGGGCATGGTCGTCGTCATCATCCGCGAAGATCTGATCCGCGACGATCTCAAGGATCTTCCTATTTATCTGCAGTATAAGACGCATGCCGATGCCGGCTCGATGTACAACACGCCGAACTGCTGGGCGATTTATGTCTGCGGCAAGGTGTTCAAGTATCTCAAGAGCCTCGGCGGCCTGAAGGAAATGGAGCGCATCAACATCGATAAGGCCAAGGTCTTCTATGACTTCCTCGACCAGTCCAAGCTGTTCAAGGGTACCGTCGTGGAGAAGGATCGCTCCCTGATGAACATTCCGTTCGTCACCGGCGACAAGGAGCTGGATGCCGAGGTCATCGCCTATACCAAGGCGGCGGGCTTCGAGAATCTGAAGGGACATAAGTCCGTCGGCGGTCTGCGCGCTTCCATTTATAACGCCATGCCGAAGGACGGCGTCGAAGCGCTGGTCGCCTGCCTCAGGAAGTTTGAGGAGGAGCACACCAAGTAATTCCGGCCGGGCGGCCGGGTGCCGCCCGCACGATACATAACGATTAAGGAGAGTTTATCATGCGTATTCTTGTAACTGACGGAATGGATAAATCCGCAATGGCGGCGCTGCGCGAGCAGGGACATGAGGTCGTTGAGCAGTTTTATGAGCCGGATCAGCTTGGCGCCGCGCTGCGCGAGTTCGATGCGGTCGTCGTCCGCTCCAAGACCAAGGTTCGCGCGAACCATATCGACGAGGCCAAGGGCGGCAAGCTCAAGCTCATCATCCGCGGCGGCGTCGGCGTGGACAACATCGACGTAAAGTACGCCGAGGAAAACGGCATCACCGTGAAGAATACCCCGCGCGCTTCCTCCCAGTCCGTGGCGGAGCTGGCAATGGCGCATATGTTCTCCTGCGCGCGCTATATCTCGATTGCCGGCGCGACCATGCGCGAGGACAAGTGGGAGAAGAAGGCTTACGGCAAGGGCATTGAGCTTTCCGGCAAGACCCTCGGCATCGTAGGCTTCGGCCGCATCGGCCAGGCGCTCGGCAAGATGGCGAAGGCCATCGGCATGGACGTCATTGCCTTTGATATCTTCCACATTCCCGGCATCGAAGAGCAGCTGGGCATTCCTTATGTAGAAATGGACGAGCTGCTGGCAAAGGCAGACTTCATCAGCGTTCACGCACCGGCGGTGGACGGCGGCGCGCTCATTAATGCGGAGCGCATTGCCAAGATGAAGGACGGCGTTGTCATTATCAACACCTCCCGCGGCAGCAACGTCGATGAAGATGCGCTGCTTGCCGCACTCGAATCCGGCAAGGTGCGCGCGGCCGGTCTGGACGTTTACGCGTCCGAGCCTGCAACAAATCACGCGCTCTACGCCCATCCGATGGTTTCCTGCACGCCGCACATCGGCGCTGCCACGCAGGAAGCGCAGAAGCGCATCGGCACGGAGATCGTTTCGATCATTGCCGACTTTGCAAAGTAAGAGTTTACGTCGGGCGGCGGGCTTCGCCGCCCGGCGCCGCGCAATTCCATAATTTTTAATAAAAAAGGAGATCATTTGTATCATGAATGCTTATGTGGAAAGCGTCATTGCCAATGTCAAGGCAAAGCACGCCAACGAGCCGGAGTTCGTCCAGACCGTAGAGGAGGTTCTGTCCTCGCTGTCTCCCGTGATCGACAAGCATCCCGAATATGAAAAGGCCGACCTGCTCAACCGCATGGTGGAGCCGGAGAGAATGTTTACCTTCCGTGTTGTCTGGATGGACGACAACGGCAACTATCACACCAATACCGGCTACCGCTGCCAGTTCAACGGCGCGATCGGCCCGTACAAGGGCGGCCTGCGCTTCCAGAAGAATGTCTACTCCGGCACAATCAAGTTCCTCGGCTTTGAGCAGACGTTCAAGAACTCCCTGACCGGCCTGCCCATCGGCGGCGGCAAGGGCGGCGCCGACTTCGATCCCACCGGCAAGTCCGACGCAGAGATCATGCGCTTCTGCCAGAGCTTCATGACGGCGCTGTACCGCTATATCGGGCCGGACTGCGACGTACCGGCGGGCGATATGGGCGTCGGCGGCCGTGAGATCGGCTACCTGTTCGGCCAGTACCGCAGACTCAAGGGCGTCTGGGAAAACGGCGTGCTCACCGGCAAGGGCTTCAGCTACGGCGGCTCTCTGACCCGTCCGGAGGCGACCGGCTACGGCGCAATGTATTACCTCAACGAGGTGCTCAAGCATGAGGGCGAGAGCATCGAGGGCAAGACCATTGCCATTTCCGGCTTCGGCAACGTCGCATGGGGCATCTGCAAGAAGGCGATGCATCTGGGTGCAAAGGTCGTCACCCTGTCCGGCCCCGACGGCTATATCTATGACCCGGACGGCGTTTCCTCCAGCGAGGAGAAGGTCAACTATATGCTTGAGATGCGCGCCTCCAACCGCAACCGTGTGCAGGATTACGCGGATAAGTTCGGCGTGCAGTTCTTCCCCGGCGAGAAGCCGTGGGGCGTTAAGGCCGACGTGATCATGCCGTCCGCCATGCAGAACGACGTGAAGATGGACTCCGCAGAGAAGATCGCGGCAAACGGCGTCAAGTATTATATCGAGGTTGCCAATATGCCCACCACCAATGAGGCGCTTCGTTTCCTGATGGATCAGCCCGGCATGATCGTCGCTCCCTCCAAGGCAGTCAATGCAGGCGGCGTCGGCGTTTCGGCACTCGAAATGGCGCAGAACTCTGAGCGTCTGGTCTGGACGGCGGACGAGGTCGATGCGCAGCTGCATAAGATGATGCAGAACATTCATAAGGTTTCGGCGGAGGCCGCCGAGGAATATGGTCTGGGCTACAATCTGGTTGCCGGCGCAAATATCGCGGGCTTCAAGAAGGTCGCAGAGGCCATGATGGAGCAGGGCATTTTCTAAGTCCCTTGTTCCCCTGCAAAAGAACGGGGCTGCGTCAGCAGCCCCGTTCAGTGCGTCAAAAGCCGTTTTGACACGCTGGCAGACGATCAAGAAAGTTCGGAATATAAGAAACTCGCGCCTGCACAAGTACATAGGTACGGTAGGGTGCGAGTTCCGAAGTAAGTCAAAATAATAAACTTTATTCACTTCTTGAACCGTATTTGTTTGAAATTCTCCAAAAACAGGATAGATGCGATTCGTATAGAAAACGCCAAAAATGTATTCTCATTTTGACGGTTACGGACTTTATTGACAGTCTGGGGGCTGCGTCAGCAGCCCTGTTTAAAAGAGCATACGGAATCTGCCGAAGCGGCGGATTCCGTATGCTCTTTTGATCTTTTTAGGCTAAGTTGTTGGAGGCGCGCGGCTTCCGGAAACAATCCGCTGCGCACCGCACGCTTACCAGAACAGCTTGGCTGCGCGGTTCTGCACAACGATCAGAAACACAAAGGGAACAAGCGGCAGAAAGCTCACGATAGCGTAAAGCCAGAGGGGAATCGCGGGCTGCAGAATCTGGATCAGCACCAAAGCCACAAAGAATACGATGCAGGACACCGCAAAAATCAGAAGCCGCGGAAAGTAGTACGCAAGGTAGTCCGCCTCGTCCAGGCAGGTCTCCGGTTTGCAGTTGCCCGGCAGCAGAAATTTGTTTTTAAAGAAACAGTGATTTTTGTGAATCAGGCGGCAGGTGTTCAGACTGCCGAAGCCGGCATAGGCCAAAAAGGCCAGCATCAGGCCGTTCAGAAGTGTCTGTGAGTTCATGGGAGCAGTCCTCCGGTTTACGGATTTGCGTGGCAGGCGGGAACGCCGACGCTATTTACAGTATAGCAAATCCGGCGCCGGTCTGCAACAAAAAATTCACTGCGCAGCCGACCTGCCCGCCGGGGCCTGCGCCGCTTGCTCCGGCGGCTGGAGCAGGTCGGCAAGGGAGATGCCGTCAAAAAACGCGTTGGTCAGCTCGTTGAAGCGGTGCCACATGGACAGCGTCCGGCATTCCACCGCACGGCTGCACGGCGCGGCGCTGCTCGACAGGCAGGCCACCGGGGCGAGGTCGCCCTCCGTCAGCCGCAGGATCTCGCCGACGCGATAATCCTTGGGCGCGCGGGTCAGGCGATAGCCGCCCTTCGCGCCGTGCACGCTCTCCAGCAGTCCGTTTTTGACCAGAATGGGGAGAATTTGCTCCATGTATTTCTTGGAAATCTCCTGCCGCGCGGCAATGTCCCGCATTGGGACACAGCCGTCCTGTCCGTGCTCGGCAAGATCCAGCAAAACCCGCAGGGCATAGCGCCCGCGTGAGGAAACCATCATAGCGTGTCCTCCTGACCAAGGATCCGGCCGCCGCCGACAACGGTTTCTCCGTCATAGACCACGGCGGCCTGTCCCGCTGTGATTGCTCGCTGCGGCTCGTCAAAGACGATGTGCGCGCGGTCTTTTCCCACGGCGCGGACAACGGCCCACTGCGCCGTCTGCCGATAGCGCACCTTGACCTGTGCGCGGAATTCCGCCTCCGGCGGCACGGCATAAGCGATCCAGTTGAAATCGCCGGCGTCCAGCTCCCGCCGGTACAGTGCGGCGTTGTTAGAAAGTACGATCCGATTTTCGTCGGGGCGCAGCTCCTTGACATAGAGCGGCGCTGCGGCGGCGATCCCAAGCCCGCGCCGCTGCCCGACCGTGTAGCCGATGATCCCGCGATGCCGCCCCAGCGTGCGGCCGTCCTCGTCGATGAAATCGCCCGCCGGATAATCCCTTCCGGTATACCGGCGGATAAACGCGGCATAGTCGCCGTCCGGCACGAAGCAGATGTCCTGACTGTCCGGCTTTTCCGCATTGAAGAAGCCCTGCGCCTGCGCAATGCGGCGAACCTCCGGCTTGGACAGCTCGCCCAGTGGGAACTGTGTGCAGGCAAGCTGCTCCTGCGTCATGGCGTAAAGCACATAGCTCTGATCCTTGGCGGGATCCTTCGCGCGCTTGAGAAGATAGCGCCCGTTTTCCTGCGCGACGCGTGCGTAGTGTCCCGTTGCCACGGCGCTGCAGCCCAGCTCCTGCGCACGGTGGAACAGCCGGTCAAACTTGAGATAGCGATTGCAGTCGATGCAGGGGTTCGGCGTCGCGCCGCATTCATAGGCGCGGACAAAACGATCCATGACCTGCCGCCGGAAATCGGCGGTAAAATTAAAGACATAATAAGGAATGCCGAGACGGTGCGCGACACTGCGCGCGTCCTCCACGTCGTCCAGGGAACAGCAGCTTTTTGCGCGGGAGACGCCGGCATCCTCGTTGGCAAAGAGCTTCATCGTCACGCTGATGCAGTCAAAGCCGCGCACCTTCAGAAGATAAGCGGCGACGGAGGAATCCACGCCGCCGCTCATGGCAACGAGAACCTTTTCCTGCATTTTAATCGTGGCAGTGCGGGCAGCAGCTGTCGCAATTGGAAAACTTCTCCGCATCGTAGGCAATGCCGTTCCGGTCATAGTAGTCCTTGACGGCGGCCTTGATGGCCTCCTCCGCCAGAACGGAGCAGTGCATCTTGTACGCAGGCAGTCCGTCGAGCGCTTCGGCGACCGCCTTGTTGGAGAGCTGGAGCGCCTCCGAAAGCGGCTTACCCTTAATCATCTCCGTGGCCATTGAGCTGGAAGCGATTGCCGAGCCGCAGCCGAAGGTCTCAAACTTGACGTCCGTGATCACGTCGTGATCGATCTTCAGATAAATCTTCATGATGTCGCCGCACTTGGCGTTGCCAACCTCGCCGATCCCGTCGGCGT
The DNA here is from genome assembly GCA_902465435.1 of uncultured Eubacteriales bacterium. Taxonomy (GTDB): domain Bacteria; phylum Bacillota; class Clostridia; order Oscillospirales; family Oscillospiraceae; genus CABQNH01. Next base: position 8,613 of record CABQNH010000016.1, read on the forward strand.
TTTCAATCGTGCCGACATTGCGCGGGTGCGTAAAGTGGTCCATTACCTTTTCACTGTATAATGCCATGGTGATTTCCTCCCGTTCTTAAAGTTCAAATTTTTTAACGCCCTTGACCTTGTCGTGCCACAGAGGGGACATGCCGCGCAGATAGGAAACTACGCGCGGGATCTCCTCCAGCATGATGTCTACATCCTCATCGGTATTTTCCTCGCTGAGGGACAGCCGCAGCGAGCCGTGCGCAATTTCGTGCGGACGGCCGATCGCCAGCAGTACATGGCTGGGATCCAGAGAGCCGGAGGTGCAGGCCGAGCCGGAGGAGGCGCAAATTCCCTTTTCGTCCAGCAGAAGCAGCAGACTCTCGCCCTCAATCCCTTCAAAGCAGAAGCTGACGTTGCCCGGCAGCCGATGCACCGGGTCGCCGTTGAGCGCGCTGTGCGGGATCTGGGACAATCCGGCGATCAGGCGGTCGCGCAGGGCGGATACCTTCTTCGCGTTTTGCTCCATGCGCTCACAGGCCTCCGTCAGTGCCGCCGCCATGCCCATGATGGCGGGCAGATTCTCTGTGCCCGCACGCTTGCCGCGTTCCTGCGCGCCGCCCTCGATCAGGGTCGTCAGCAGAATGCCGCGCCGTGCGTACAGCACGCCGATGCCCTTCGGGCCGTGGAATTTATGCGCGGAGAGGGAGAGCATATCAATGCTCTGCGCCTGCACGTCGATCGGCAGATGGCCTGCGGCCTGCACCGCGTCGGTGTGAAACAGAACGCCGCGCTCGCGGCAGCGCTGTCCGATCTCCGCGATGGGGAGCACGGAGCCAATCTCGTTGTTGGCGTACATTGTGGTGACGAGACAGGTGTCCTCGCGGATGTGCGCGGCGACCTCGTCCGCCGTAAGATTGCCATAGGCATGGACGTCCAGAAGCTCGACGTCAAAGCCCTGACGGCGCAGCTTTTCCAGCGTGTGCAGCACTGCGTGATGCTCAAACGCGGTGGAGAGAATGTGCTTCTTCCCCTTCCGCGCGCCAATCGCCGCAGCGGAAAGGATCGCCTGATTATCGGCCTCGCTGCCGCCGGAGGTGAAATAGATTTCCTTGGGTGAGCAGCCGAGACAGGCGGCGATGCGCTCGCGCGCACTCGTCAGCGCTTCGGCGGCGCGCTGGCCGACAGAATGCAGACTGGAGGGGTTGCCATAGCAGCCGTCCAGATAGGGGAGCATGGCGTCGATCGCGGTACGGCTCATCTTCGTGGTGGCCGCGTTATCAGCATAAATCGTTCTCATGATTTCACTCCTTTGGAAAGAAAAAATTAATACCTACCTTGTTGGTAGGTATTATAACAAAGGAAAACGCGCTTGTCAAGTGCCGCCGGCACTTTTCCTGAATTCAGCCGCTTCTCCCAAGACGAAGGAAGGAGAAACGCGGCAATGCGCAGCGAAATTCCAGGAAATTGCCGCAAATAAAGCAAAAATTTCTTGACAACCGGGGCGCGGTATGTTACTATCGAATAGCTGACGATGTCAGTAACCTGCGGGTGTAGTATAACGGCTAGTACAACAGCCTTCCAAGCTGTGGGCGTGGGTTCGATTCCCATCACTCGCTCCAATTCCCTTGGAAATGCCCCGATATGCGCCAGTAGCTCAGGTGGATAGAGCAACTGCCTTCTAAGCAGTAGGTCGGGGGTTCGAGTCCCTCCTGGCGTACCATGGTCGCCCTTTGCCGGAGCCGTCTTGAGCCGCTTTTCGCGGGGAACGGTTGGTTTGTGCCGCGTGATGTGCGGTAAGCCGAGGGGCGCACCGCAATTGCCACAGCAGAAGAGAATAAAATACGGTGGGTGTAGCGTAGTTGGTTAACGCGTCAGATTGTGGCTCTGAAGACCGAGGGTTCGAGTCCCTTCACTCACCCCATTTTTTATTTTTCTGCCAATGTCCGGTTTGGCAGCCTGCCGCAGACATTGGGATGTCGCCAAGTGGTAAGGCACCAGACTTTGACTCTGGCATCCGTAGGTTCGAATCCTGCCATCCCAGCCAAAACGATCCGCTAGCTCAGTAGGTAGAGCACCTGCCTTTTAAGCAGGGTGTCCGGAGTTCGAATCTCCGGCGGGTCACCAAATACCCGCTCCATCATTCGATGGAGCGGGTATTTTTTCAGGCTGTCAATCAAGTCCGTAACTACCAAAATTGTCTTTTCGTTTTGTCAGTTACGGACTTGATTGACAGTTTGGGCACGCCTTGCAGACAAAAACTCTGCAAGGCGTGCTTGCTGTATCAAGGCTAACACAGGTTTTGCTGATCTCAAAGTTGTTCTCGGTAAAGTTAGCATGGGAAAAGCTACTCACTACAGTAGAAGCGACTTTCTGACTACGCAACTGCAATAATGAAGAGGTTTTTCCTGATGATAACAAAGATATCTATCATCACGTCATACGCATGGAAATGTCAATGCGCTTCATATGGTGAAGCTTTCCTTATAGATAGGTTTGAATATATTCCTTGAGCTCTGCTATAGCCTGCTCTTCATCGGAGCCGTGGGCAGAGAGGATGATTCTATCTCCTTGCCTGACCGCCAGCAGCATCAGCGAAACTAAGCTTTTTACGTTGCAGGTCGCCTGACCGCATGACATGGTGAGTTCGGAGGAGTACTTTTTTGCGATTTTTGCCAATGCGCCAGCTGGACGGGCATGTATCCCTTGTTCGGCCGTCACACAGTAATGAAATGCTATCAAGGAATCCTCCTATTCTCTGCATACCCGGAACAGCACTGTGCCCGTTTGGCTGCAATTGTTCAGTGCGGTTTTTTCAGACACCTGACTCACCTCCAATGCTACCACAAGCACCGAGGGATCCAGCTCATTACGTCGGATGGCTTGCATATCAGAGCGGATAATTGGGGTGCCAGCCGTGACATAGGAACCCACCTGTGCCAGACGGACAAAGGGACTGCCGTTGAGTCGAACGGTATCCACTCCAATGTGTACCAAAACCTCTAACTGAGAGCGGCTTTTGATAATAAAGGCATGGTTGGTAGGAAAGATACTCTCGACGATACCGCTGATGGGGGCAGAGATCGTGTCCTCTGCGGGAATCACCAGCATTCCGTCTCCCATATATCCTGCCGCAAAGGCTTCGTCACTGCTGGTGGAGATGTCTTTGATTTGCCCCTTGCAAGGGGAATAGATTGCTTCAGTCATAAAAATTGCTCCAGTTTGCAAGGATTTAGATTTCGTAATCTACACAGGCCAGCCCTTCTAAAAAAGGTTTGCTGTATCGGGCCACCTGCTTATGACGCTCGTCATCGCAATACCTCTGGTAGTCCTCCTGACTGAGGCAGTCAATGATGCAGATGGTGTGATAATCCATGTGGAAGTTGGTGTTCTGATGAATTTCCTGGTGATAGATCTCGTCGATGACATCCTTCAGGGCATCGAGACGGCGAAGAAATTCTGCCGATTCCGTCTCGGTGCCGGGGCGGAACCGAAACAATAAGACATGTCGGATCATAAGCGGTCTCCTTTCCTTATTCCGCATTCAGGGACAGGACAACACCGGAGGATTCCTCTTTGTCAACACCGCCCCAGAAATAGGTCAGTACGGCGGAGGCGACCATGGTAATCCCATATACTGCGACAAAGGGAACAAAGCACTGTGCAAAGCCCGCAAAGCCGAATACACCGTTGCCCATGGCGGTAGCTCGAATGTTCAGCAGCATGGTGGCAACGCCGTTGGCCGCACCCGCCGCAATCATGATGATGAAGCAGCGTTTGAATCTCAGGGCAATGCCATACAGAGCCGGCTCCACTACGCCGGTGAATACGGAGAGGGCAAAGGCGGTGAGATAGAAGGGCCGATCCGTTTTGTTTTTGCTGCGGACAAAGGCGCCCAAGGCCATTCCGGCTAAAATCACGGAGCCGTAGTAGAGCAGCGTTACCATCGCGGAGGAACCGGACTCCACCATATCCACTATGATAATGGCGATGACTGCGGTATGCATACCGAAGATGACCAAAACCGAGCTCAGAGCGCCAATGACCAAGCCGCCCAGCACAGGCACATCGGCAGTGAGGAAGTTAATGACAACAGAGAAGCCCATGGTGATGTAGGAACCGGCAGGAGCGGCGATCCACAGGCACAGCGGCACGGAGAACAGGAAAATGAAGAAGGCCCGCAGGAACTTGACCGAAGCGGGGATGAGGCGGGAGACCAGCATATCTACACCCTTGACTACAAATACGCCCAGCACCATGGGAATCACGCTGGAGGTGTAGTTGACCACTCTGACGGGAAGGCCCAAGAAGGAGACAAACTCTGCCCCGCTGGAAGAAAATGCGATAATGTCGGGATAAATCAGCAGCCCGGCTACAATCACGGCGGCATAGATATTGGTCTTTAGATATTTGGCTCCTGTGATGGCAATCAGAATGGGGAAGAAGTACATGGGTGCCTGCTTCATGGCATTGAGTATGACCCATGTGCTGCTGTCCGCAGATAGGACATGGAGATTTTCCAGCGTCACGGTAATGGCGCTCATAAAGCCGTAGACCACTAAAATAGGAACCAGCGGGACAAACACGCCCTGAATAAAGTTGAATATTACATCTTTGACGGTAGCCTTCTTCTGCCCCCGGTTTTCTTTCAGATCCAGCTGCTTCATAACCTCTTCGTAAATGGGATCCAATTCCTTGAGCAGCACCAGCTGAATGACCGTACCTGCCACGGTCAGCCCCTTGACGGCCTCCAGCTGACGCAGTGCGTCTTTGTCAATCTTGCTCTTGTCCAGCACTTCAATTCTTAGCCGTGTCATGCAGCTCAAAACGCTGGAAATGTTCTCATTTCCGCCTACGAGCGCAATGATTTGGCTGGAGATTTCGCTATAATTCATCGTTTTTCCTCCTAATCATATGGTTGTTTGAATGGGTTTGATCTATGATCAAGGATGTGCACACTCCTTAATTTTTCGTTTCGTCGGGCTGCAGCCGCTTGAGATGAATCACGAGATACGCGGCCTCGGATTCCGGAATGACCAGGTTGTTTTTGTCGGCAATCTGATCAAGAATTTGTTTGACCGCTTTGAAGTCAGAGGAGTATTCTTTCTGTATCAGTGCCGCAATGGCATCATCCATAGGCTCCTTCTTAAGGATACGCTCATAGGCAAAGCGACAGTGGATGAGCAGACGCTGGTAAGTTAAACCATGTTCATCAGGCTTAGCATCGACTAGATTATACAGAGCCGATACTGTTTCCTCAATCAGCTTTGCCTGTTTACGAGAAAACTGGAGACTCTCATTTTGCTTGGCTGCTCGTAAGTGTATGGCCACTATGCCAATCTCATCATCAATCAGATCCGTTTGATAGTAAGCATTGATTTGCTTAATAATCTCTTGGGCAAAGCGGTACTCTTCCGGGTAGACGTACTTCAAGCTTTCGTTAAAGGGGTTGTGAAAATCGATGCCCCGCCTGTGCCGCTCCAAAGCAAAGGCGACATGATCCGTCAAGGTGTTGTGGATGTTTTCATTAATAGGGCATGGGCATTGTTGCTGAAATTTTTTCAGACACTCCTCAATGATTGCGATTAGTTCCGGATCAGTCCCCTGTAAAATCTCCCTGAATCGGCTTTGGTTTTCACGCTGATAGAGCACGAAGGTTTGCTCAACGCGGGAGATCTCGCGGAAGATGGCGTTTTCTCTGGCTTGAAAGCCAATGCCTCGGCCAATCAGTATCACAGGGTTTCCGCCCCTGTCATGAGCCAAAAGCACATTGTTATTCAGCCTTTTTTTAATCACATATTCCGTCATAGAAATCCCTCCAAAAGAAAACGGAAGGCATGGTTAATACACTTAACTCATGCCTTCCGTAACACGTTAATCAATTCGACAATATTCAATTTCTTACAATCAAATTATACAGCAGCGAGGAAGTAATGTCAACTGTTATTTGGCAAATCAGCTATAAAAGTTGTTGGATGTTCGCGATACCTTTGAAATGGAAATCATTTTGCGTTTTCAATGGCATAGAGCCATTTGTACGCCTGCGCTAACTGGCTGGTATAGAGCCTTTTGGGTACTGAGTTACGAATTTTTTCTGGTTGACGAGCGAAAAGTCCCTATGACACAGCGCATGCTCCATATTTCGGCTGCGACTCTCTTTTTGAATGCGGGCGCCACGCTTCTTACGGCACGGCCTGCTCCAGCGTGAAGTCAAATTTCATGGCCAGCGCCGCGAACAGCTCCTGCATGGCCTGATTGGCCAGAGCGACCATATCGGTATTCCGCAGGTAGGTAAGAACCTGCTCGATCTCGTCGTCCGGCACGCAGTAGGCCTTGAGGCTCATGGAAAGGAAACGCTCCAGCTTGCGGGAGAGCGTGAAATATTTGTCGCAGGGACGCGCCATATAGGCACGCATGATCCCGGCGCTGCCGATTTCCAGCTCGTAAAAATCCCCCTCACTGCAGTCCGGCAGGTATTTCCTGAAAATCGTCTGCAGAACGGCCGAGGTCTTTTGATAGATATATTCCGCGATTTTAGGCTGCGTATAGGCTTCAACATAAATCTCGCGCAGGTTTTCATTCAGCTCGGCAAGCGTCATTTGAATTGCAGTTTCCACAGCATAGAGCCGGATGGGCGACGTCGCCTCGCGTACAATTTGGCTGGCGATCCCGAACTGGTTGTCAAACATAAATTCCGCCAGCTCCAGCAGAACGGCATCCTTCGTCGGGAAAATGTGGTGGAAGGAGCTGCTGGTTACGTCGGCTTGCTGCATAATGTCGGCGAGCCGTGCCGCGCGATAGCCCTTCTCAATGAAGCAGCGTACACACACGGACAAAATCCGCCGCTTTGCGTCCTCTTTGTCATATCTTCTTGCGATAAAGATCACGTCCTTTCTGCATAAGTTGCTACTTTGGATTACAATCCAATTATACTTCAAAAAGAATCCCTTTGCAAGCATTTTGTCGATTTTGACAATTATTTTTTTACACCTCTGATAGTCTGCCCTGCTTTGCGACCTTTCGAAGCGAAAAAACGCCGCAGCGGCTTTCCAAGCCTCATCCGACTGAGCCGGTGGAGCGGAAAGCCGCTGCAAAACCGTTTTATCCAAAAGGCGGATGCGTCTTATTCTGCGGAGATCAGGTAATAATAAACCGGCTGGCCGCCGCAAAGCAGCGTGATATCCGCGTCGGGGCAAAGCTCCTCGAACAGCTTCAGCGTTTTGTTGGCACGCTTTTCGTCGATGTCCGCGCCATAGAAGATCGTGATCAGCTCTTTCTTCTCGTCGCATGCTTTTTGTGCAAGCTGTCTGAGCAGGGTGTTGATATTCCGATCCACGCCGAAAAGGCCGCCGTTGTAAAGCGCCAAAAAGTCGCCCTCGTGAATATCGCGGCCGTCAAAGTCGGAATTTCTCGCGGCGTAGGTAATCTGCATCGTCTCGACGTTCGGCATCGCTTCGGTCATAGCGGAGGTGTTCTCCTCCTCCTCGCTCTCCGGATCAAATGCCAAAAGCGCAGAGATGCCCTGCGGGATGGTCTTGCTGGGAATCACGATGACCTTTTTCTCCGTCAAGCCGACGGTCTGCTCCGCCGCCATAATAATGTTCTTGTTGTTGGGCAGGACATAGACAATTTCGGCGGGTGTCTTGTTGATCTCCGCCAAAATATCCTGTGTCGAAGGATTCATGGTCTGACCGCCCTCAATGATGCCGTCGGCACCCAAATCGCGGAATACGGACGCAAGGCCTGCGCCTGCGCAGACCGCGACGGCACCGTATTTTTTCTGCGGTGCGGCAATTTGCGGGGCAAGCTCTGCCTCTGTCATGACCTTTTCCGTATGCTGCAATCGCATATTTTCAACCTTGACGGTAACCAAGCCGCCGTAGGTCAGCGCCTTTTCGAGCACTACGCCGGGGTTGTTTGTATGCACATGCACCTTGATAATCTCGTCGTCGTCCACCAGCACAAGACTGTCGCCGATGCCGTTTAAGAATTCGCGCAGCGCCTCGGGGTCGTTGTCGTTATCGCGTGAGACGATGAACTCCGTGCAGTAGCCGAACTTGATATCCTCGGTCGCGAAGTCCGAGAAATCCGCCGCTTCCTTTGTGTTGGCGGGCGCGCCGTCCTCCGGCGCCTCGATGATCTCGCCGCGCAGTGCCGCGAGCATGGCCTCGAGGATCAGCACCCAGCCCTTGCCGCCGGCGTCTACGACGCCCGCCTTTTTCAGGACGGGGTTCTGCTCGACCGTCTCCTCCAGCGCTTTCTTCGCAGCGTCGACGGCGCATTCCAAAACCGGCTCAAAGAAGTTGTTCTCCTTCGCCGCGCGCACGGCTGCCGCCGCAGAGAGACGGGAAACCGTCAGGATCGTGCCCTCGGCGGGCTTCATGACCGCCTTGTATGCCGCGTCGACACCCTCGGTCATTGCCTGACCCAGCGTGGTGCCGTCGCACTCGGTTCTGCCCTTCAGGCCCTTGGAGATCCCGCGGAACAAAAGCGACAAAATGACGCCGGAATTGCCGCGCGCGCCGCGCAGCATGGCGGATGCGGTGACGGCCGACGCCTTCTCCAGCGTGGGATCCTCCGTCTTTTTCAGATCGGCGGCAGCGGCGTTGAGCGTCATGCTCATGTTCGTGCCGGTATCGCCGTCCGGGACGGGAAAAACATTCAGCTCATTGATGGGCTGCTTATGAAGCTCGATCGAGGCGGCAGCATTCATCATCATCTGGCGAAATGCCGCTCCGTTTATGGTCTGCCTCAATGGTTACACCTCCGTATCGGACGCAAAGCGTCCTTACTCAATCATAATGGAATCGACAAAAATGTTGACCTTGCGCACCTCAGTGCCGGTGGTCTTGCTGACAACGTAGCGCACCTCGGATGTGATCGCGTCGCAGACGGCGGGAATATTGACGCCGTGATCGACGATGATATGCAGATCAATCGAAATCGAGCCGTCGCCGTTAAAGCTGACAAGGACGCCCTTGCTCATTGCTTCTTTCCGCAGAAGATGGACAAGACCATCCTTCACGGAGCGGATCGCCATACCCTTCACGCCGAAGCAATTCGTGGCGGCAATTCCGGCGATGTTGGTATAAACGTTGTTGCTGACGGAAATTGCGCCGCTGTTCGTAATGTGACGAACCATTTAGCAAACCTCCTTTATAGTTGGGCACTTGCCCGCCTCCGGGGCGCTTGCCCACAAGTACAGTATATTATATTCTATTTTCGTCAAAAGCACAAGCATAATTTTTACGGCTTCGTTTGGCCGCAGGAAGCGCGCCTTCTGCGTCTGCCGAGCAGGATCCTCGTGCTGCCGCACAAATTGCTCAGGATCGTAAAGCCGTCGAATGCGGCGGCGACATAATTTTGCAGAGACAGGTCGTAGACGCTCCAGAGAAGCTGACATACGATCACGACTGCCTTAAAGCGCAGCGGGCTTCTGGTATCCAGCAGGCAGGTGAACAGCACTGCCGCGAGGATCGGCAGCCAGCTGATCCAGTCTGTGCCGGAAACCGCCGCGGCCAGCAGCGTCTGCACCGCGCAGAACGCAAGCTTGCACGGCCAGATATACGGAATATAGAAGCAGGCCAGATTCCGCGCAATACTGACCACACCGGAGATGCAGCCGGTTATGCCGCCCAGCAGCAAATTGCTGGCGGCCATTGCCGTGAATTGCACACATTGCAGCCGCAGTACCGATTCCTGCTCCGCCGCAAGGCCGGACGCCACCATAAAAACGGCACCGAGCAGAGAAATGGCATTTCCCAAAATGATTTGATCCACAAAAACTCCTCCTTGTTTTGGCCGGAAAACGAAAAACGACCCGGCACAGAAAATACTTCCGTGCCAAGCCGTATGAGAACAACGAGAAGGACAATGGCACAGTGTGTGGCCATTGTTCACGATTTACGGTCGTGTGTGGATCGCCTGCCCGATCGCAGGCATAAATAGCATTTTCAGTATTGCCGGGAAACGGCGGGCTGTCAAGTAATTTTTCCCGGCCGCCGCTGAACGTCGCCCTGCGGCGGACGGCGGCGCTTTTTGCCGGGGCTTCGGCTGGAAATCGTGAAAAGGCACCCGGGATATGAGCCTTGCAAGCCCGCACTGTCCGCTTCTGCTGCCTGCATCCGGGATTTCCGGGTCTATTCGCCGTCGGCCAGCAGGAACGACGCAAGCGTCTGCCCGAAAACGCGGGCGGTTCGGAGTGCCTGCTCGAGCGTATTTTCCGTGGAACCGATCTCAATGAGCAGCGAGCCGGGCGTCTGATTTTCGTTGAAGCGCTCCTTGCGCAGCGACAGGCTGCGGCATAGCCCGTCGTAGTCCCGGTTCAAAAGCGCCTGCAGCTTGAGCGCAAGCGAGAGATTCCCCCGCCAGTTCGGGTGATAGAGGCCGCCCTCGTCCGTGCCGACCACGAACATCAGGGGGGCGTAGTCCTCGCCGTTCAGTGTGACGCGCTCGCCGATCAGGTTCCCGTTCGCGTCCGCAACCGCGTCGCGGTGCAGGTCGATCACCATGCAGATCGAGGGGTACTGCGCCAGATAGGAGGTAATGGTTTCCTCCATGCGGTCATAGCCGCCCGTGTAATGCGGGTAGTCGTTATATTCCGTGTCGTGGATCGTTTCGATTCCGTTCTGCTCCAGAACCGCGCGCAGCTCCTCGCCCACGCGAATGACGCTGCATGATTTGTCCAGCGTACGATAGCTGCCGGACGGGGTGTATTCGTTTCCCTCCGTGGCCGTGTAGGCTTCGCAGGAGTGTGTGTGGACGATCAGAACCTTTGGCCCCGTGCCGGATATCGGCAGGGAAAGCGGCTGGAGCAGCAGCGCGGTTTTATCGACCGCTTCGTCGATGCGGCTACGAATCGAAATTTTATCCGCTTCCGCCGCAGAAAATTGCAGCGTTTCGTCCGTGCGGTTCGCCGTCGAAGCCGCGGGCTGTGTTTCGCCGGAGCCGTCCGGTTCGTCCGCCCGGCTCGTTTCGGCGGGCGTGGTTTCGTCCGATACGCGTGTGGCGTCGGTTTGACCGGACGGCGTGACCTCCGCTCTTGCAAGCCGGACGCGCTGCCCCAGCTCCACCGAGAAAATCAGATCGGCAAACTCTGCGCTGCGCACGGCTCGTCCGGTGCTGCGCCGCACGGCGGCGAGCGCGGTGGGCGATGAAAGCACGCGAAACACCAGCGCCATCAGCACCAGCCCGGCGCAGATGCCGCCCCATCGTTTTCCAAACAGCTTGCTTTGGTACATGGTGGTATCCCTCCCCTATACCATATGCAGCCTGTCCGGGCAATAGACGCGGAGGCCGCCCGATTTCTTCGGGCGACCTCTGCGCCAGCGTGTCAAAAAACCTTTTTGACACGCTGGCAGGCTATCAAGAAAGTTCGGAAGACAAGGAATCTCGCGCCTGTAGGCGTACACAAGTACGGTAGGGCGTGAGTTCCGAAGTAAGTCAAAACAATGAATATCATCCACTATTTGGGCCGTATTTGCTTGAAATTTCCTGAAAACAGAGCGGATACGTTGCGCATGAAAATTGTCAAAATTGTTTTCTCGTTTTGACGGTTACGAACTTTATTGACAGTCTGACGCGGAGGCTGCCCGATTTCTTCGGGCGGCCTCCGCGTGTTGTTTCGTGTTGTTTATTCCGCCGTATGGGTTTAACTCCTGCGTTCCGGAGAAGGATCAGCCGGAAAGCGCCACGGCGTGGCGCAGGAGGCTCAACGGCGGCGTGTATGCGGGAAGCTGCATTTGGAAAAGCATCTGGGGATTCCTCGGCTCGGTCAGCACATTCCCCTCCATATCCCGCATCTCGGGGACGCGGAAGGCAAGCGGCTTCCGATCCGGGCCGACCAGCTCCATCTCGTCGCCCACGGAAAACTTGTTGCGCAGTGACAGTGTTGCAAGGCCGTTTTCCTCGCATTCCGTCACCACAGCGCAAACCTGCCAGGAACGAATGTAGCGGGAGTTTTCATAATACTGCCCGGGCTGGCCATAGAAGAAGCCTGTGGCATAGTGCCGGTGGGAGACGTGCTCCACCTCGTCGCGCCAGACAGGGTCGACAGGCAGGCCTGCGGCAGCGGCGTCCAGACAGTGACGATACGCACCAGTGACGATCGCGGCGTAATAAGCCGACTTCGCGCGTCCCTCGATCTTGAGGCAGTCGACGCCTGCGCCGATCAGATCGTCCAGATGGTCGATCATGCACAGATCGCGCGAATTCATGATATAGGTGCCCTTTTCGTCCTCAAAGACCGGGAAATACTCGCCGGGGCGCTTCTCCTCCATCAGCGCGTACTGATAGCGGCAGGGCTGCGCGCAGGCGCCGCGGTTTGAGTCGCGGCCGGTCATATAGTTGGAAAGCAGGCAGCGCCCGGAATAGGAAACGCACATTGCGCCGTGCACAAAGACCTCCAGCTCCAGCTCATGCGGGACCTTCGCGCGGATTTCGCGAATTTCGTCCAGAGAAAGCTCCCGCGCCAATACGACACGCTTTGCGCCGAGGGAATGCCACGCCGCCGCGCATTCGTAATTGGAGATGGACATCTGCGTGGAAACATGGCGCTCGCAGTGCGGCGCGTAGCGTCCCGCGAGCTGGAACGCGCCGAGGTCGGCCAGAATGAGCGCGTCCACACCGGCCGCGTCCAGCTGCTCCAAATAGGCAGGCAGGCGGCAGACCTCGTCGTTTCGCGGCATGGTGTTGACCGTCGCGTGGACGCGCACGCCGTGCTCGTGGGCGAAGCGGACGGCGTCGGGCAGCTCCTCCGGGGTGAAATTCCCGGCGAAGGAGCGCATGCCGAAGCTCGTACCGGCCAGATAGACTGCGTCCGCGCCGTAAAGCACTGCCATTTTCAGCCGCTCCATATCCCCGGCCGGCGCGAGCAGCTCCGGTTTATTCGCCATTGTCGCGATCCTCCAGGAAGCGCTGATGCTCTTCGTAGGTTTCTTCAAAATGATGCATCCCGTCCGTATCGAGCGCATAGAAATAGTATCCGGTATCCGCAGGATTGAGCGCGGCCTTCAGGCTGTTCAGACCCGGGCAGGCAATCGGGCCTACGGGCAGGCCGGTATTCGTATAGGTGTTGTAGGGACTGTCGATCTTCAGATCGTCGGCGGTGAGCTGCTCCTTGCGCTCGCCCAGCGCGTACTGAATGGTCGCGTCAATGTTGAGATAGGAATAGTTGCCGGGGTTCGTGAGGCGGTTATAGATGACCGAGGCAATGGTCGGACTCTCGGCGCTTCCGGCCGTCTCCTTTTCCACCATGGAGGCCACCGTGACCAGCTCGTAGACCCCGAGCTTCTGCGACTGAATATACTCGTCGTCGTAGCCGCGCGAACGAAGCGTGGCGGCAAGCTGCTCGTTGAGCGAATCGAGCTGCGTGCGCATTTCCTCCGTGAACTTGCGCTCAAAGTTGTCGAGCATCTTCTTCAGTGCGTTTTCCGCAGAGTCCGCAACGTAGAAGGTATAGGTGTCCGGGAAAAGGAAGCCCTCCAGACGGTTCTTTTCGCCGTAGGGGATACCCTCCAGGAACCAGTAATCGAATTCGTATTCGGCGGCGGCCTTCTCCAGCTCCTCCGCCGTGCAGACGCCCGTTTCCTCTAACAGCTGGAAGATCTGACGGCACTCATAGCCCTCGGGGATCATCACGTCCACGGTTGCCCGGATGCCCACGCCGGGAGACAGTCCCTTAACGAGCGCGTTGTAATCGTAGATATAGTCCAGCTCATAAACGCCGGGCTTGATTTTCTGGCTGGCATGCGTCACCTTGCAGTAGAGCTTGAACAGCCATTCATATTCGATCAGACCCTCGTCGTGAAGCTTGCCTGCAATGTCGGCAATCGAGTCGTCCGCATCCACGGTCATCGTGACGGTGCCCGCTGCGCGGTCAAAGGCCAGCACGTCCTTGGCGCAGCGCCATGCAAAGCTGCCGAGCAGCCAAGAAACAAGCGCGACCGCCGCAATATAAAGCAAAATGCGGAAGCCCAGCGGAATTCTCTTTCTTTTGCGCGGCATGGCGTCCTCCTCAGCCTGCTCCGGCGCTTCCTCCTCCGGCTCGCCGTCGTAGTATTCTCCGTAATCCTGGAATGCGCTGCCGAAGTCCGGCTCAAAGGAATCGACGTCCGGTATCTGCGGTTCCTCCGGCAGTGGAGGAAGGCGGTCGTCGTCTTCGGCATTCGCCTCGTCCCCCGCGACCGGCGAGAAGGCGACGGTCGCGTCCAGCGGCGGCATTTGCGCCTCCGGGTCTTCCTCGCAGTCACGCTTCGCCGAGGCGATCAGCTCGTCTACGTTCAGCTCTCGCAGCTCCTCCTGCAATTGCTCCGGATCGTTGTAGTTCTTTTCATCTGCCATGTGGCTTCCCCCTTTCCATCGGGTCGGTTGTCGTTAGTGATATACGACGGCATCGAGAACCCTTTGTGCCGCCGCCTCGCCGCGCAGCGCCGTGATCAGCGCAGCGCCGAATTCAAACGCCGTTCCGGCGGCCGTGCCGGTCAGCAGCGTTCCGTCTGTTACGGCCTTGGCGCCCTTCTGCATCTGCGCGCCGCCCATTTCGGCCTCCATGCCGGGATAGCAGGTCGCACGCCTGCCGTCGGTCAGGCCGAGCTTTGCAAGAATGGTCGGCGCGGCGCAGATGGCCGCGACGTAGCGGCCGTTTTCCGCCGCAAAGCGTATGGCGCGAAGCGCCGCCTCGCAGGACAGAATGCTGCTGACGCCGCCCATGCCGCCCGGAAGCACCAGCATTTCAAGCGCGTCAAGGTCGATCTCCTCTACGGTAAGGTCGGCGCGCAGCGTCATGCCGTGTCCGCCGCAGATTTCCAGACCGCCGATCCCGGCAAGCTGTACGGCAATGCCCGCGCGGCGCAGCAGGTCGCAGGGAATGACGGCTTCGGCCTCCTCAAAGCCCTTGCCCAATAAAATAGTAACCATTTTTTACTCCTCTAAGCACTGGAGAACCAGCTTGAAAATCTCCTCGTGAATGTCCTCGATCGAGCGCAGCTTGCCGTCGCGTGCGCAGTTGATGATGGTCCAGCCATAAAATTCGGCGGCCTCCATGCCCGTCTTGCGGCATTGGCGCAGATAGTCCATGTGCTGCTCGTGAATGTCGGCACTGGTGTGGGTGTCGCGCTCCCGCTTGCGCAGAAGCTGGTGCGTCAGCTCGGTCGGTACGTCTAAATAAAGGACGAGATCCGGCACGGGAAGTTCCATGTGCGTGTATTCCAGATCGTAAAGCCAGCGGAAAAACGCCTCGCGCTTCCCGTCCGGCTCCTTGGACGCCTGATGCACGGCGTTCGAGGTGGTATAGCGGTCGGAGAGCACCAGTCCGCCGTTCTGGTAGTATTCCTTCCACACCTTCATATAGGAGGCGTAGCGGTCGACCGCGTAAAAGGTCGAGGCGGTGTATGCGTTGACGTCCGACGGCTGCATTCCGAATTCACCGCCGAGGTACATTCGGATCAGTGCCGAGGACGGCTCGGTATATTGCGGAAAGACGATCGTGCGGAAATCGACGCTGCGCGCCTGCAGCCGCTTGGTCAGAAGCGCGAACTGCGTCGATTTCCCGGATCCGTCCGTTCCCTCAAATACAATTAGTTTTCCCATAACAGTCATCCCTTCCTGCGTTCCCTGAAGGCCGCCCAAATAAATTTCGGCAGGCGCAGCATTCGCTTGAAGCGCTTAGGCTCCTTGATCAGGCGATAGAGCCACTCCAACTGCAGCCGGATCATCCAGCGCGGCGCGCGCTTGACCGTTCCTGCAAAGCTGTCGAGCGTGCCGCCGAGGCCGATCATGAGGCGCACGTTCAGCTCCTGCAAATGGTTCTTCATAAACCATTCCTGCTTCGGCGAGCCGAGACAGACGAACAGCACGTCGGCATTTGCATCATGGATCCGCTGCACCACGGCGGCCTCCTCTTGAAAATAGCCGTCCTGAATGCCGACGATGCGCAGCTTCGGATGCTTTTCCAGCATATTCTTCGCGGCAAGCTCGCCGATGCCGGGCTTACCGCCCAGAAGATACAGGCTGCCGCCCGTTTCCTCCAGCAGCCCGAGCAGATTCTCCGCGAACTCCACGCCAGCGACCTTCTGCTTGAGCGGCGTTTTGAGGAGCTTTGCGCCCAGCACGACGCCGGCGCCGTCCGGAAGTGTCAGCGCCGCGCCGTTCAAAAGCGCGCGGAAGCGCTCGTCGTGCATGGCCTCGTAGGCCATTTCCGCATTGGGCGTCACGCAGTAATGCGTGCCCGTCTGCTGCAAAAGCGTCCGCGCCTGCGCGATTGCCTCTTCCATCGTCACATTGTCATAGGCCACGCCCATTACGTCGATTTTCATAGCTGCACCTCTGCATGATTTCTCAATTTTACTATAGCACAGCTTCCGGCGTTTGTCCACGAAAAACAATCGCGCCGCCCGTTTTTTCACCATATCCGCGTTGGGGCATAAACTGGTATGAAAGCATTTTGCTTTATCCTTATAAATATCAGGAGGGAATCTCATGGCAGAAAGATGTCAGGAGCGGCCGGGCAGCGAGCAGGCCCCGCATTCGGCCAATGTGCATACCAAGAAGATACATGACGCCTGCATGGATAAGGATTGCGTAGAGGATCTGCGGGTCTATCTCACGCGAAGCTCCCAGCAGAATCTGGATCGTGCAACCTCGGCGAAGGCGCGCTGCGCGGAGCTGCTTTATGCCCACCCCGAGGTGGAGACGCTGCCCTATAACCGGGGCAGATACGCGATCGATATCACCTTCTATTATCGAATCATCGGCGACGCCATCCTCTGCGGGACGCGCCCGACCACGGTCTATGGCCTTGCGGTTTTCACGAAGCGCGTCGTGCTCTGCGCGGGCTGCAGCCGGGCGAAGATCTTTACGAGCGACACGGCGCTTTCCGAGCTGACGCGCGAGCAGCTTGCGGCTGCCGAGCTGCCGGAGGCCGTGGTCGAGGCGCTTGACCCGATGGTACTGGCGGCGCGGGTGCGGGAGGTCTGCGAGTGCCGCCGCAGCGATCCGGAGCTTTGCGAGCTGCCGCAGGCGATCCGCGACTACTTTGACGAGGAGCTGGCAATGAACGGCGAGACGAAGCGGCTCTATGTTACGATCGGGCAGTTCTCGACCGTCCGCCTCGAACGGGATACGCAGCTTCATATCCCCGTTTATGATTACAGCATGCCGAGCAAGGAGTGCTGCGATTCGCAGGACTGCGCGGAGGATCCCTGCGAGCTGTTTTCGCGCATTGAGTTCCCGGTGGGAGAGTTTTTCCCCGGCGAGCACAACTGCCATCCGACGCAGACGGACTGCGCCTGCTCGTGAAGACGGCGCGTTCCCCGGCTGCGCGCGTTAAGCTGACGCGGCGATCCGGACGAAAGGCGCAATAGAAAATGTCCCCCGGAAAGGATTGGTTTCTTCCTTTCCGGGGGACAATTGCAATATGCGGATTTTTATGCTTCCGTCCGGTTGCCGTCCGGCTTGCGGATATAGAGGATGCCCAGCGTCGCGGGGCCGCAATGGCAGGCGACGGTGCAGCCGGCATAGGTCGGCACGATTTCCTTAAACTGTCCGTATTTTTCCACACCGTCGCGCACGATCCGGTCGATCTCCGGCGTGGCGGTGGTACGGGTGATGAAAATGCGGTCGTAAATGATGTCGCTGCGGCCCTCCAGCCGCTCACGCACATAGTTCTCCATGCACCTTTCGTAGCTGCCGCGATATTTTTTGACCACCTGCATCTTCCCGTCAATGACCTCGATGCAGGGCTTGAGCTTCAAAAGGTTCGCGCCCAGCGCCGTGACCGTGGAGCAGCGGCCGCCCTTGACCATATAGTCGAGCCGATCGAGCAGGAAGCTGGTCTCCACACGGGGCGTCAGCTCCCGCAGACGCGCGCAGACTGCCTCCGGATCGTCCATCTCGTGCGACCAGATGCAGGCCTGCATCACGACGTGGCCGTGCCCGGTAGAAAGATTGCGGGAATCGACCACATAGACGTTGGGAAGATTCTCGGACGCAATGCAGGCATTTTGATAGGCGGCCGAAAAGCCGGAGCCGAGCGAAACGTGGATAACGGCGTCGAATTCTCTGGAGAGCTGTTCAAAGCGCTCCGTATATTCGCCGACGCTGACGGCGGACGTGCTGCAAAGCGCGCCGCCCTTTGCAACGTGCTCGAAGATCTCCGCCGTCGTTAAGTCCACGCCGTCGCGGTAATCCTTGCCGCCCATGGAAACATGCAGAGGGAACAGCGTGATTTGATTGTCGCGTACCTGCTCCGGAGAAAGGTCGCAGGTGCTGTCAGCCGTAATTTTAATTCTCATAGATTACCTCAAATCCCTGTCTTTGGTTGGAAAGCCTTCACGATTTTGCGTGGCACTATTATATTCCGTTTTTTGGCCGCTGTCAAGCAAAACGCCGTTCCACCGCGCCGGAAACGGCGCAATTTTCTCCGTTTTCGTTGCTTTTTCCCGTGCTGCATGGTATAACAAAGAAGAAAACAATTGGGTACGGAGGCTGACTTCATGACGCTGGTGGAATACTATCTGCAATACTTTACGGAATTATGCGAGGGCAGGCGGGAGCCGCCGGACGGCATTTCCCTCCCGGACGCCGCGCCGGAGGCGCGCGCGGCGGCACTGCAGCCGCAGATCCTCGCATTGGGACTGCCGGCGTTTGTGCGCGCCTGCGCCCGGCAGGACGGGCTTGCGATTCCGCAGGAGGTCTACGACGAATTTGACCCGCAGGAGCCTGCGCAGGAGGAGCCGGATGCGCCGCATATTGAGGAGCCGGACGGCCCGCGCGACGCCTGCGAGGTGCTGCTCGACTGCTGCCTTCTGGACGATAAGCTCTTTGCCTATCTGGCGGACGTGCTCGTGCGGAAGGATGGGCTGGGCTTTTTCCGGCTGGCACAGGTCACGACGCGCACGAGCCTCCGGCCGGAGGACTTCCTTTCCTGGCTCGCCACGCGCGAGCGCTTTGCCGAGCCGGAGGAGCAGGCCTGCGTCGCTATTCTGGATGCCTGCCTTGCCCGCGTGCAGGCGGAGGGGCAGACGGAGCTTTTGGCTGCGCTCCTTTCCGGCGATCGGAAAACCTTTGAGCTGTTTCGCTGCGAGGCGCAGGAGCTGCGGCAGCTTCCGGATGCGACCTATGAATGGTACAGCCGCAATTATCTGGACAAGTATTACCCTGTCCGCTTTATGCTGCGCACGCTGGGCGTGCCGATCCCGAAGGGAGGCGGCGAGGCATGACGGAGCATGAGCAGCGGGCGCAGGCGCTCTTTTTGCAGGGCTATAACTGCGCGCAGTCGGTTTTTTGTGCGTTTTGCGATCAGACCGGGCTTTCGGAGGGGGAAGCGGCAAGGCTTGCCTCCTCCTTCGGCGGCGGCATGGGCAGAATGCGTGAGGTCTGCGGGGCGATGTCGGGCGCATTTCTGACGCTGGGCGCGCTGCGCGGCTATGACGATCCGACCGCGCGGGAGGAAAAGAAGGCGCAGTATGCCGCCGTGCAGGCGCTGGCCGCGCGCTTCCGAGAGGAAAACGGCTCCATCCTTTGCCGTGAGCTGCTGCAGGGGCAGATGCCGGGACACGACCCGACGCCCGAGGCGCGCACGGCGGAATACTATAAAAAGCGACCCTGCAAGGAGCTGGTGGCCTGCGCCGCGCGGCTTCTGGACGAGCTTCTGGCCGCGCAGGAGGAAGCCGTGCGATCATGCACGACCCGGACGCAGCCGGAAAAACGCAACGAATGAAAAAGGAGCGGATCCCATGAAGAACATTCTCCTGCTCGGCACCGGCGGCACCATTGCCTCCGAAATGACGCCGAACGGCCTTAGCCCCGCATTGACCTCTGAGCAGCTTTTGGCCTATGTGCCGGAAATCTCCGAATTCTGCAATGTGGACTGCATTCAGCTGTTCTCCATTGACTCGACCAATATGCAGCCCCAAAACTGGCTGCGGCTGGCTGAAGCGCTGCGCGCGCATTACGACGCCTACGACGGCTTCGTCATCTGCCACGGCACAGATACCATGGCCTATACGGCGGCGGCGCTTTCCTATCTTGTGCAGGGGTCGCCGAAGCCCATTGTCCTGACCGGCTCGCAGAAGCCGATCAGCTTTGACAGCACGGATTCCAAGACCAATCTGCTCGACAGCTTTCACTACGCCGCCTCCGACGCCTGCGGCGTAACGATCGTTTTTAACGGCCGCGTTATTTTGGGAACGCGCGCGAGAAAAACGCGCTCGAAGAGCTTCAAGGCCTTTTCCAGCATCAATTACCCCGACCTTGCCGTGCTGCAGAATGGGTATCTTATGGAGTATATCCGCTGCGAATGCGGCGAAAGGCCGGTATTTTACGACAAATTGGATCCCAGCGTGGCGGTTCTGAAGCTGATTCCCGGCGTGGATGCGGGACTTCTTTCCTTCATGCTCAATCGCTATGACGCCGTCATTATTGAAAGCTACGGCGTCGGCGGCTTGCCGACCTATGAGGGCGCGGGCTTTGTTGAAGCGGTCAAGGAAGCGAGTGCGCGGGGTAAGACGATCGTCATGACGACGCAGGTGCAGAACGAGGGCAGCGAGCTGACGGTTTACAGCACGGGCTTTAATCTCAAGCATTATTTGAGCATGCTCGAGGCCTACGACATGACGACGGAGGCAGCTGTCGCCAAGATCATGTGGATCCTGGGGCAGACCCGTGACCGCGCCGAGATCCATCGCCTGTTCTATACGCCGGTCTCCCACGATATTTTCCGCAGAAAGGAGCCGTGAGCATGGATAAGACCCTGCTGGAGGAGCAGCTGCGGGAGCTGCCGATTCTGGAATACGCGTTCTTTACGACGGACGAGCTGCCCTTTTCCGAGCGGGTCCGCTATGTTTGCCGCACGCAGTGCCCCATGTATGGGAAGAGCTGGGCGTGCCCGCCCGCCGTCGGCCCCGTCGCAGACTGTATGCAGCGCTGCCGCAGCTATCCGGAGGGGCTGCTGATCTCCACCGTTGCAGAGGTCGAGGACGTGACCAATCTGGAGCTGACGCTTGCAACGCGCGCGGGGCATGAGGCCGTTACGCGGCAGGCGCAGCGGCTCATCCGGGCGCAGGCGCAGGAAGTCTGCGTTCTATCCACGGAGGCCTGCACATACTGCGAGCGGTGTACTTATCCGGACGCGCCCTGCCGCTTTCCGGAGAAAATGTTTCCCTGCGTGGAGAGCCACGGCATTCTCGTCTCTACGCTTGCCGAACGCCTTGGTCTTTCCTATAATAACGGCGCGAATACCGTGACGTGGTTTTCCGTTCTGCTGTACCGCTGAGCTGCCGCCCGCCGGGGATGGACGCGGAGCTTCTCCGTCTTCCACATTTTCTTGGACGTGTGCCCCATAGAATTGTCAGAGCCGGAGACCATTGCGGCGTCTGGCTTTTCTACTTGTCCAGCCAAATCACGGGTAATGCATTCCGAATCGTGCTGCCGAATAGGAACGCCGCTTCTGCAGGCGCAGAAAACGCGGCGGAAGCAAAGCCCACCGAGCCAATCATTACGCCGCAGATGAAGACCGTTCTTGAATATCTCAAAGAATATGGCGAAATGCGCGACGAGGATTTGCAGGAACTACTGCATATCAAAAAACCAGAGCCTATCTGCTGACCCGCTGGATGAACGAAGAAGGACTGATCGAGGTTGTCGGAAGAGAGATAAAGAAAAGGTATAGTATTGAAATAATGTGGAGGTGCATCATGGCATTGGAAAACAAATTGGGGCTGACGGGTGCTGCTGACCTTGCACGGGAGGAAGAACGGATCAGCAAGAAGAAGGCCGTGTGGCTGTTTGAGAGCGGCACGCTGGACAAGCTGTCTGCCGGCACATTCGCGGCGCTCAAGGCGATTCACAAGGCACTTTTTGAGGATATTTACGACTTTGCAGGAGAACTCCGCACGGTGAATTTGGCAAAAGGTAACTTCCGCTTTGCATCAGTCATGTATCTGGAGACAGCGCTGACCAACATCGAGAAAATGCCGCAGGACTCGTTCGATGAAATCGTCGAAAAGTATGTGGAAATGAACATTGCCCACCCGTTCCGTGAGGGCAATGGACGTAGTATGCGCATTTGGCTCGATTTGATGCTGAAAAACGGCATCGGTCAGGTCGTGGATTGGAGCAAGGTCGATAAAGAGGACTATTTGCTTGCGATGGAGCGCAGTCCGATTAAGGACGTGGAGATCAAGGTACTGCTGAAAGCCGCGCTGACAGATGATGTAAATAGCCGCAAGGTCTTTATGAAGGGCATTGACCACAGCTATTATTACGAGGGATATACGACGTTTCGGGCGGAAGAATTGTAGCTTTTAAGAAGCTGCAGTAAGAAAACTATTTTGTTTAATGCTTAAAAATGCCTATGGCACAAATCAAGAGCATTTGGAGCCTGATATTATTGCTGATATTCCCATCCCTATTCCAAAAGATAAAACAGTTATTCAGCAAATCGGAAATGCTGTAGCTGAATCCATAGAGCAACTAGAAAAGTCTATTTCAGCTGGAAACATCGCAAAAACTACATTATACGAAATTCTTGAATAATACCCCACAATTGTTCTTTTTCTACGATTGCAAAAACTCTCTGTGAGATGCAGTTTTATTGTTTGCCGCTTCTCATAGAGAGCATTTTTTGTTTGTAAAAGTTGCTTACACCGTCAATGTTGCTATGCACCGCACTGTCTGCATAGGTTCCTCCATGATCCGGTTATTCCTTGTAAATCTCACGGTTCGTATGGGGCGCATGTTCTTGATCGCCTGTCGGCGTGTCGAAAATGGACTTTGGCACGCTGCGCCCCTTCCTGACGGCCTTTCGGCGCGTCCGGAAGGGCTTTTGAAACAGGCGCGGATTTCATGCCCATCGTGAGAATGCACAAAGGAAATGTTAGCGTAAGCTAACTTGTTGTGAAAGCTGAATAATCTTCAAAAAACCCCGCAAAAAATCGTAAAACACCCTTGACAAACCCGGATACGCTGTGTAATATAATTCATGGTTAGCGAGAGCTAACTGATATTATAATCCGTTGGTTAGCAAGCGCTAATTACAAACGCGCCGTATGGCGGCGCCGCACCGCGCAGGCGGCGGGGCGCGGCGGAAGTACGGAAGCGGGCGCGCCGCAGGGCGCAGCCGCCGGAGAAGAAAGAAGAATCGGCGGCGCACAGTGTTTTTTAGAATCGGGGGATGGATATGATGCCGTTATGTTACGCAGACGTGGGAGAGGTCAATACGATCAAGCGGATCGGCGGAAGCCCGGAGGTCAAGAAGCATCTTGAGAATCTCGGCTTTGTCGTCGGCGGCAATGTGACCATCATCAACACGCTGGGCGGCAACGTGATCGTGAACGTGAAGGAAGCGCGCGTGGCGATCAGCGCGGAAATGGCGCAGAAAATCATGGTATGACGGCGCGCGGCGCCTTTCATATAGCAATCGTTTAGAATGAAGGAGGAAACAGCATGAAAACGCTCAGACAGGCAAAGATCGGCGAGACGGTCAAGGTTGTCAAGCTCCACGGCGAGGGCGCGGTCAAGCGCCGCATCATGGACATGGGTCTGACAAAGGGCGTCGAGGTTTACATCCGTAAGGTCGCGCCGCTTGGCGATCCCGTTGAGGTAACGGTTCGCGGCTACGAGCTTTCGCTTCGCAAGGCAGACGCGGAAATGATCGAGGTCGAGTGATCGCACTGGGGGACGGCTTCCCCGGCTTGTCAGAATTCTGACGGCCAAAGAGCTGCAAGCGGTTCGGGTCGGCTTCGGCGGCTGCGGATCTGCTGGACGGACAGTTTGAGGGGGCGCTTCCCCCTATTTGAATCATTTGCGGTTAGCTCGCGCTAATCACAGAAAGAGAGGGTGACAATCATGGATTTGCGTATTGCCCTTGCGGGCAACCCGAACAGCGGCAAAACAACGCTGTTTAACGCGCTGACCGGCTCCAACCAGTTCGTCGGCAACTGGCCCGGTGTTACGGTCGAGAAAAAGGAAGGCAAGCTCAAGAAGCATGACGGCGTGATTATTACGGACCTTCCCGGTATCTATTCGCTTTCTCCGTATACGCTGGAGGAAGTCGTCGCAAGAAATTACCTGATCGGCGAGCGCCCCGATGCGATTTTGAACATCATCGACGGCACGAACCTGGAGCGTAACCTCTACCTCACCACACAGCTCATGGAGCTGGGCATCCCAGTCGTGGTTGCAATCAACATGATGGACGTGGTCAAGAAGAACGGCGACGTCATCAACACCAAGGAGCTGTCTCGTCAGCTCGGCTGCAAGGTCATGGAAATCTCCGCACTGAAGGGTACGGGCGTGATGGACGCGGCGGAAGCGGCGATCGACGCGGCGAAGAACGGCAAGACCGTTCCGCAGCATACCTTCTGCGGCGTTGTGGAGCATGCGCTTGCACACATCGAGGAGGCCGCCGTGCATGGCTTCCCGGAGGAGCAGCAGCGCTGGTACGCCATTAAGATCTTTGAGCGTGACGACAAGGTCATGGAAAAGCTCAAGATCGACAAGGCAACGCTCGACCACATTGAGCAGGACATTCAGGCGGCGGAAAAGGAACTGGACGACGACGCCGAATCCATCATCACGAACGAACGCTACATATACATCGGGACGGTCATCAAGGCCTGCTACAAGAAAAAGAGCGCGGGCCAGCTGACCACCTCGGATAAAATTGACCGGGTCGTGACCAACCGCTGGCTCGGACTTCCGATTTTCGCGGCGATCATGTTCTTAGTGTATTATCTCTCCATGGTTACCGTCGGCAGCGCCGCCACGGACTGGGCGAATGACGGCCTGTTCGGCGAGGGCTGGCATCTCTTCGGCATCGGCTCGTCTGCCTATGAGGAAGCGGCGGAGCGCTACGGCGATTCCGACCTCATCATCGGCAAGTTTGCCGAGGTCTACGGCGACGATGAGATCGTCGCAGCGCTGGATTCGGAAAGCGATACTTACACGGACGAGGGCGCAATTGCCGCACTGCAGAAGCTCGAAACGATGGTTCCGGACGATGCAGACGTTACCTACGAGGTCACGGACGAAGAGACGCTGGCTGTAACAGAGGTTACCGGCGTGAAGAAGGCGGACTTCGAAGCGGCTGTCGGGGAGTTCTTGGATACGGATCCCGTCTACAAGGAAAACTACGGCGCGCCGGATACGGCGGATTACGGCGTTTGGGTTCCCGGTATTCCGGAGCTGATCGGCGCCGGTCTGGATGCGGCAAACGCACCGGAGTGGCTGCACGGCCTGATTATTGACGGCATTGTGGCCGGTGTCGGTGCAGTGCTTGGCTTTGTCCCGCAGATGCTGGTTCTGTTCCTGCTTCTGGCCTTCTTGGAGGCCTGCGGCTACATGGCGCGTATTGCCTTCGTGCTTGACCGCGTGTTCCGCAAGTTCGGCCTGTCCGGCAAGAGCTTCATCCCGATGCTGATCGGCACGGGCTGCGGCATCCCCGGCATCATGGCTTCGCGTACGATCGAAAACGAGCGTGACCGTCGTATGACGATCATGACGACCACCTTTATCCCCTGCGGCGCAAAGGTTCCGTTCATCGCAATGATCGCCGGCGCTTTGTTCGGCGGCTCGGCGTGGGTCGCGACCTCCGCTTACTTCATCGGCATGGCGGCCATCATTGTTTCCGGTATTATTCTGAAGAAGACCCGGATGTTCTCCGGAGAACCGGCTCCCTTCGTCATGGAGCTGCCGGCTTACCACCTGCCGACCGTCGGCAACGTGCTGCGCAGCATGTGGGAGCGCGGCTGGAGCTTCATTAAGAAGGCCGGCACCATCATCCTTCTGTCCACCATCCTTGTGTGGTTCACCTCCTACTTCGGCTGGGTGGGCGGCACCTTCCGCCTGCTGGCAGAGGAAGAGCTGGATAAATCCATCCTCGCAAAGATCGGCGGCGCGATCTGCTGGATCTTCAAGCCGCTGGGCTTCGGCGAATGGGAAGCGGCCGTCGCTTCGATCACCGGCCTTGTTGCAAAGGAAAATATCGTCGGCACCATGGGCATCCTCTATGGCGCGGCAGGCAATGTCTATGCAACGCTTGCAACGGTCTTTAACGGCGTGAGCGGCTATGCCTTCCTGGTGTTCAACCTCCTGTGCGCTCCCTGCTTTGCGGCAATCGGCGCGATCAAGCGCGAGATGAACAGCCCAAAGTGGACCTGGTTCGCCATCGCGTATCAGTGCGGCTTCGCGTATCTGATCGCCCTGATGATCAACCAGTTCGGCGGCCTGTTCATCGAGACGAGCGGCGCGAACGTAGTCGGCCTGATCTTCGCGGTCGCAGCGCTGGTCGGTATGATCTACATGCTGGTTCGTCCTTATAAGGAAGCAACGAAGCTGACTACAAGAGTCAACGTAAAGTAATTTTGCAAAATCCCTGCTGATTCCGGGGCGGTCGAGCCCGCATCCTGCTCGGCCGCCTCCGGGCGCGGCGGATTTCACAGCACGAAAATCTTGAAGGAAAGGGGCCTTTTCTATGTTTGCATGGCTCGGTGAAAACTATGCCACGATCCTGATATGCCTTGTGCTTGCCCTTATCGTTACGGCGATCATTGTTTCGCTCGTAAAGGATAAGAAAAAAGGCAAAACCTCCTGTGGCTGCAACTGCGCGCATTGTGCAATGGCAGGCTCCTGCCACAAGAAGTGACGTGCGACGGGCTTGCCGCAGAAGCGGCAAGCCCGATTATTTTCTTACTGGAGCATTTCCCTGCGTTTTTCCTTACGGTGGGAGACAATAGGCTCACCTGTTTCTTTTTATGCGAGGGTAAGCGATGGCTAACCGGAAAATGTTAACCGCCGCCAATATCCGCTATCTTCTGACTGTGAAGGAGCTGGATCGGGACGGCAGAGGCGCGCGATGCACCGATGTCGCGCTGGCGCTTGGGCTGACGCGTCCGAGCGTGCACAATATGATGAAAACGCTGATCGAGCTGGGCTTGATTTGTAAGGACGCCTACGGCGCGGCGTGCATGACGGTGGCCGGCGAGCAGACGGCGGCGCGCTACGGACGGTATTTCCGTTCGGTGCATGCGCTTTTGACGCGCGGCTTTCCGGAATCCGACGCGCTGACGTCGGCGGCCTGCGCGCTGCTCTCCGAACTTCCGGAGGCAGAGCTGGAGGGCTTCTGTGTCCGCGCGGAATCGGCGGGTACCGTAACGGGATAGGAGGAGATCGAATGGCGATCGTAGAATTTAAAAATGTGAGCCGCGTCTATACGAGCGGCGACCATGAATTGAAGGCACTGGACGGGGTCAACCTCTCGCTGGAGGAGGGAAAGTTTATCGTCATCTTAGGTCCCAGCGGCGCGGGCAAGAGCACGCTGCTTAACCTGCTGGGCGGTCTGGACAGCCCGACGGAGGGGAAGATCCTCGTCCGCGGCAAGGACATTTCCACCCTCTCGAGCGACGAGCTGGCCGATTACCGCGCAGCGGCCGTCGGCTTTGTGTTCCAGTTTTATAATCTGGTGCCGACCTTGACGGTGCATGAAAATGTGACACTCGTCAAGGAAATCGCACCGAATGCGCTTTCGGCAACGAAAATGCTGGAGGAGGTCGGCCTTTCCGACCATCTGAAGAACTTTCCAGCAGAGCTTTCCGGCGGCGAGCAGCAGCGCGTCTCCATTGCACGCGCGCTGGCCAAGAACCCGGATATCCTTCTGTGCGACGAGCCGACCGGTGCATTGGATTCGCAGACCGGCGTGCTGGTGCTCAAGCTGCTGCTGCGCATGGCGCGGGACTACGGCAAGACCATCGTGATCGTAACGCACAATCAGAACATTGCAAAGATGGCCGACGTAGTGATCCGCGTGAAGAACGGACGGATCGTTTCACAGCAGGAGCAGCCGAATCCGGCCTCCGCCGATGAGATCGACTGGTAAGGAGGCGGCGCATGCTATTGCGGAAATTATGGCGGACGATGGGCCAGTATAAGGCGCAGTTCATCTCTATGGTTCTGATGATTGCGCACGGCATTGGAATTTTCGTCGGCTTTAACATGGAGTGGTACAGCATCGAGCAGGACACGCTGTCGTTTTTCCGGCAGACAGGCTTTGCCGACTACCGCATTGTGTCTGAAGCAGGCTTCGACGAGAGCGCGCTGCAGGCCATTGAGGCGATCGACGGCGTGGACGCCGCCTCACGCTATTTGAGCGTAACGGCGGACGTTGCGGAGCGGGAGGGCGACACCGTTGCCATGACCGTTACGGAAAACGCGGCGGTTTCCGGTTTCTACCTGATGGAGGGTGAGCGATACGATCCGCAAAGCCCGGACGGCATCTGGCTGTCGGATCAGTATGCACACGCAAACGATCTGCAGGTTGGCGATTCGCTGACGCTTTCCTATAAAAATATTTCGTTCTCCGGTAAAATTCGCGGACTGATCAAGTCCGGTGAGCATATGATCTGCGTGCGGGACGAGACGCAGCTCATGCCGGATTTCCGTACGCACGGCTTTGCCTATCTTTCGACTGCGCTGTATGAAACGGCGTCCGGCATGGAATATTATCCGCAGATCAACGTTCGCAGCGGCCTTTCCAAGCGCGATTTCACGGAGGCGGTGGATGCGGCGCTGCAGCGCACGACGCTCATTCTGACGCGGGACGAAACGATTGCCTACTCCGGCTCGCAGGGCGAGAGCGAGGAGGGCAAGACGATGGGCTCCATTTTGCCGGTCCTGTTCCTGCTCATTGCGGTTCTGACCATGGTCACGACGATGCACCGCCTGGCCGCCAAGGAAAAGACGCAAATCGGCACGTTAAAGGCGTTGGGCTTTAAGGATCGGCGGATCCTGCGGCACTATACCTCGTATGCCTTCCTGATCGGCACGGCCGGCACAGCCATCGGCATCGGCCTTGGCTATTGGGTGGCCTACTTCATCATGAATCCGAACGGCATGATGAGCACCTATATGGATCTTCCGAAATGGAAGCTCTGCTTCCCCTGGTTCTGCTATCTGATCCTTGCGGGCATCCTTGCGCTTCTGACGCTGATCGGCTATCTTTCGGTGCGGAAGATGCTGAAGGGAACGGCCGCCGAAGCGCTTCGCCCCTATGCACCGAAGCGAATGAAGCCGCTTTTGATCGAGCGGACACGCGCCTTTCATCGCCTTGGCTTCGGCACGCGCTGGAATCTGCGCGATACGATGCGTCACAAATCCAGAACGGCCATGAGCCTGATCGGCATTATCGGCTGCATGATGATCCTTGTCTGTGCGCTGGGCATGCGCGATACCATGAACGCATTTTTGGATCTTTATTACGACGGCGCGACCAATTATTCCTCCAGGATCTATCTTTCGGAGGAGACCGACGACGCGCAGCGAGCGGAGATCGTTGAAAAATACGAGGGCGACTGGAGCGCTTCCGTCAGCGTGCAGCTGGAGGAAAAGGCCATTTCGCTGGATATCTACGACATTTCGCACGACAAGGTGCGCTTCCCGGATCAGGACAACCGGTATATTTCACTGCGGGATGACGGCGCCTATGTCTGCATCCGACTCTCGGAGGAGTTTGACCTTCAGCCGGGCGACCGCTTTACGGTCAGTCCCTATGGCTCGGATGTGCAGTATACGCTGACGGTCGCGGGGATCGACCGCAGCATATCGGAAAACATCGTCATAACCGCCGCCTATGCCGATACGCTGGGGATCCCCTATACGGTCAGCTCGGTATATACCGACACGCAGAAGGCGGATGTGCAGGCTACGGAGGCAATCAAGAGCGTGCAGTCCAAGCAGATGGTCATGGATTCCTTCGACAGCTTTATGGAGCTTATGAACACGATGATTCTCGTCATGGTAGTCGGCGCGATGCTTTTGGGCGTGATCGTGCTTTATAACCTCGGCGTCATGAGCTATACGGAGCGCTACCGCGAGATGGCGACTTTGAAGGTCGTGGGCTTCCGTGACCGGAAGATCGGACGGCTGCTGATCACGCAGAATCTTTGGCTGAGCATAATCGGCATCCTGATCGGCTTGCCCTTCGGTATGTTTGTGCTGGACTATATGCTCAAGGCGCTGGCAAGCGAATATGAGCTGAAAATGGTGCTCGGCCCCGTGACGTATATCCTGAGTGTGCTTCTGACGCTGGGCGTTTCGCTGTCTGTAAGCTTCCTGGTTGCAAGAAAGAACCGGAAGATTGACATGGTCGAGGCGCTGAAGGGCGCGGAATGATGCGAAAGGAGGGCTTTTTATGCCCCAATCGGCAGATTTTTGGTATGCGGTAACGGCAATACTGCTGGTTGCGATTTTTGTCGTCGCCGGAAAACATATGCTGAAACGGCAGATACGCCGGGAATTTGAGGAGGAGACGCAGCATGGTAAAGATCACATTGAACATTGACGGTATGGCGTGCTCCATGTGCGAGGCGCACATCAATGACTGTATCCGCAAGGAGTTTCCTGTAAAAAAGGTCACATCCTCGCACAGCAAGGGGCAAACGGTCATTTTGGCCGATGCACCGCTCGATGAAGCGCGGCTGCGTGCGGCCATCGCGGAGACAGGCTACACCCTGCAAAACGTTTCGGTCGAAGCGGCAGAGGAGAAAAAGGGCTTTCTGCACTTCCTGCATCGAACCTGAAAAGGGCTGCGCCGCGCGAAACGCGGCGCAGCCAAGAAAAAGAAACCGCCGCAGAAGGCGCTTCTTTTTCCGGCACGAGTTAGCATATGCTAACTAAAAATAGTAAAAAAGGTGGCTTTGCAATGTCGGAGGATCGAATTCTGGCACAGTGCTCGCCGACGCTGGCGGGTCTGAAAACCGGCAGTCTGTTCACCTATCCCTATTCCGATCGGTGTACGCTCAAGGATGGGATTCGCAATCTCAATACACGGATCGTTCCGCGTGGGATTCGGCTTGTGCCGCTGAAATGGATGGAAAAGCGGGTTTTGCTTTATATGTACCGGCCGGAGCAGCTTCGCGCAGATCTGGCGGCGGCTGCGAATGGATGCGCAATTGGGAGGATCGCTGCCGCTCCGACGGCGCAGTGCTTGTCTGCGACAGCGTGATTTGCGCAGAGACGCCGGACGAGGAAGCGACGGCCGCCTGCCGCGCGCTGGGCGCTGCGCTCGTCGAGTAAGCGAAGCAGCGCAAAGTCTTTCTTCCTATACAAAATTGCCGCGCAGGGGCCCATTTAAGTAACCCCTGCGCGGCGTTCTTTTTCGATCACATTAGATTCCGGGGCGCGATGATCGCGC
>CABQNH010000017.1 GCA_902465435.1 uncultured Eubacteriales bacterium
GCAAAGCCCACGCCGAACACCACCTCACGGAACATGGACAGCAGCGTGGACGAGAGTGCCTTACCGACTGCCTGCAAAAAGATAAAGCACGCCTTATTGACGCAGGCCAGGACCATCATGCACAGATAGGTGCGGAAGGCCTTGATAGCGAAATCGGTGTAGTAGCTGCTCTCGTTGGCTGCGCCGAAGATGGCGATGAGCTGCCGGGGGGGAAGCACTCCGCCAGCACAAGCGCCACCGCGCCCACCAGCGCCTCGGCCACCAAAAGCTTTGTGAACAGCTCCCGCACACGGTGCTTTTTCTCCGCGCCCATGTTGTAGCCCACGACGGGGATGCAGCCTGCCGCCATGCCTACCACGATGGAGATGACGATCTGGAAGAACTTCATCACGATGCCCACCACCGCCATGGGGATCTGGGCATACTGCTCCTGCCCGAACACAGGGTCCTGCGCGCCGTATTTGCGGAGCATATTGTTGATGGCTGCCATAGCCGCCACAAGGCTGATCTGGGAGAGCAAGCTGGTGATGCCCAGGGTCAGCATCCGCCCGCAGATGCCGCCCTGCAGGGCATAGTCGCCGGAGGCGGGCTTGATGATCTTCATATGCAGCAGATACCACAGGGCAAGGATCGCCGTAAATACCTGCCCGATGACCGTGGCCACCGCCGCACCCATCATACCCCACTTGAAGCAGAAAATGAAAATGGGGGTCCAGGATGATGTTGATAACGGCGCCTGTCAGGGTGGAGATCATGGCGAACTTAGGGTTGCCGTCGGCGCGGATGATGGGGTTCATGGCCTGCCCGAACATATAGAACGGGATGCCCAGGGTGATATAGAAGAAGTATTCCTGCGAGTGGCGGAAGGTCTCCTCATTCACCGTGCCGCCGAACATGGCGATGATGTCGTTTGCAAAAATGAGATATACCGCCGTGAGAACAAGACTGCCGACGATGCTCAGCACCACCGCATTGCCGACGCTGCGCTTGGCCTTGTCCACCTTGCTTCTGCCCAGCGCCATGCTGACGAAGGCGCAGCAGCCGTCGCCCACCATGACGGCGATGGCCAGGGCCACCACCGTCAGCGGGAACACCACCGTATTGGCGGCGTTGCCGTAAGATCCGAGGTAACTGGCGTTGGCAATGAAGATCTGGTCAACGATGTTGTAAAGCGCGCCCACCAGCAGCGAGATGATGCAGGGGATGGCGTACTGCCGCATGAGCTTGCCGATACGCTCCGTCCTCAAAAACTGATTTTCGGTATCCATAAAAATCAACCTTCTTTCAAAAAATAGAAAATGCGCAAGTCCATTAACCTGAACTTACGCATTTTCTGCTACACGATATCGTTATTATAGCAGGAAACTCAAAATTTTTCAAATGTTTTTGCGTGATTTTTTGAAAAAACATGCTATAATGGATATATAGCAAAGCTACCGCGAGAGTGATTTCAGCCGATAATTCGACGGCAGCCGTCTTATCACCGTCACTGTTTTTGCTCAAACATCTCTCCGCATTATAGGTCTGATACTTCTGCCGTAATGTATTGTACCAAAAGGAGGTGTTTGCTGTGAAGCGTGTGAAGGCAGCTTGTATTCTTCAAACCATGATTTTTGCACAGAAGCCGGAAATGGGTTACACCAAGGACCGTGCATTGCAGATCAACAAAGAAGAAGTCGAGCATTACAAAGCGACTCTCGAACGTGCAAAGACGAGATATCAGATTGTTGATCAGCCACACCTCCTTTGATTTTTCTATAATCATTATAGCGAGGATGACAGCGGTAATCGAATGTACGGATATAAGGCAATACCGCACAGAAAAAAGTGCCAGATACCGCCAAGTGTGATATAATAAACTTATGGATCCGGCGTAGGTATTGGACGGCTGCTGAGTGGTTCCGCCATGCGCATTGACCCGGAATATCATGTAGCTTATCGCCATTACAAGCAGATGGGCGAAGAGATCCAGAATACACTGCTCCATGCGCGTCAGGCAGGCCGCGATGCTGCCGCGGCATCCGCAGCGGAGCAGAAACAACTCGCCGCTTCCTGGTGCTGTCCCGCCTGCTGCGGGCAGAACAAAGGCGGAACGTTCTGTGAATTCTGCGGCACTCCGCGCCCGCAATAATACTTATCGATTCCAAGCGCTGCCGAAAAGCGGTATGCCTCGGAATATATACGCCAACCTCATTGTCTTTTATGACGGAAAGGAACATTGCTATGAAAAACACGATGAAAAAACTGATTCCTGCACTGCTCGTTCTCACCATGGTTCTTGCGCTGGTCGCCTGCGGTGAAAGCAAAGACGCAGTGGCCGGTACCTGGACCGGAGATCTTGGCCTGGACGGCGTTGTCACCTGGACCTTTGACGGCAAGGGCGGCTGCACAATGGAAAACGAGTTTATGAAGCAGAAGGGTACTTATACCCTGAAAGACGACCAGCTGACAGTCAAGCTTGAATACTGGGATGACGCAAATGTCTATACCATCTCCATAGACGGCGACACACTTACGATGAATGACAACGAAGGCATCGCGGTCAGCGGTACTTACACGAAAAAGTAATAGGTTTTGGGCTGCTCCCGGCGCATGGTCGGGAGCACCGAAAAAATCAGAGAGCTTTGGTACGGAATTTGATAGGGATGCGCCGGCAAGCTGCGATATGCCGCAGCCTTTCGCTCCAATGCGGCACTGTGCGGCACGTTTATCAGGCAGACGAAGAACGGCGCGCCTGGCAAGAGCGATCTGCCCCGCGAAGAGCTGTCCATGATCCTTATTTTCAGTTCCCTCGTCATCGGCGCTATTCTGGCGTTGGTTTTTGTGGGTACAAGAAAGGGCAGGCCGAAAACTGTGCGCGTGCAGGCGGCGGCCAAAAAGGAGCTGCTTTGCTGTCACAAGACGCAGCGATTGGTTCTTTTTCTATCCTGCGGCACGCGCAGAACGAAAAAGGAGAGCCGCTCCGGAAGCAGTACGCATACCTCGTCCTCCGCCAAAACGTAGCAGGCAGCAGCGGGAAGCTCTAACGGTGCGAAGGGAAACCTATATGCCGGAGCGAACGCAGGAGGAAAGAAGCATGAGTATATTTGACAAACTGAAAACCACAGCGCAGCGGGCGGTAAACACTGACGCACAGTCTGCGGGCAGCGAGCGGGAGACCTTCCCCTTTGCAGAGCTTCCGGAAAGCCTTGCCCAGCTTCAGACACTTTCTGAGGCAAGCCTGGATACGCCGTACAAAACGGCGGCACTGACCGTGCTGGCGCTCTGTGCCTATGCCGCAGATAGGAGCATCGGCATAGAAATGCTGAACTGGCTCCGTGGCCCCCGTCCGCTGAACGGGCAGGAAATTTCGTTCCTGAACGACCGCTTCCGTGACGGCAAGACCTATCTGCCGTTCACCTATTTTGCCGGCTCTACGCCCGATAACAGCTATACGCCCACCGAGCCGTACACCATCATCGTAGAATCGAACCATGCTTCCGTCGCAGAAGCCGGGTATAGGAAGCTGTTTATTTCCTGCGGCGGTGCGGACGATCCCCGTCCCATGAAGCTGCGCCAGCGCGGCAGCGACGGCAAGTGGTTTCTGTGGGAGCAATATCTGTTCACCGGCGTGCGCACCCCGAAAGCTGCCGACCCATGGGCTTAGAGGAGGCGCACGGAGACGCTAAGTCACCCTCTCCGGTTAATATAGAGCAGGCAGACACATGGAAAGCCTCCATGCTGTCTGCCTGTTCTTTGTGCTAAAATGACTGCGGCGGTGGTTTGCCTCTATACCAAGTACTTTGGCGTGTGATGCCATACTTCCCTGACCGGCTAAGTACATCTGCACTGCTTCTATGCGCTTTTTGATTCCGGCCTGTTTTTCCGCATACAAATGCTCCCCATAGCATGGTCTCGAAATGATTGTTTTTCGAGCGTCTACTCTATGGGGAGCATATCCGTTAATATTGAAACGCTTATCGTCTTTGTCGACTACGGACTTTATTGACAGTCTGGCGCATCCGCTGCGCGGATGCGCGGCAGGCCTTCCGGCTTAGCGATAGACGTACATTCCAAAAAGAGGAAGCTTTCCATCCTGCACATCATAGGCAAGTCCGCAGCGCTCTGCAAGCTTGCGCACATAAATGCAATAAGCGGACATACACGAAAAGCGCATTTCCTCATGCGGACAGGGCTTGCCCTCCGTGATTGCACAGGGATCGCAGAGCGTGCAGTTGCTCGCGCCAACCAAAAATCCATCCACGCCCGCCGCCTGCAGGCGCTTACGCAGCCGCACGGAAGCAGCGTTATGCGCGCCCTTGGCGCGTCGCACGCCGACAGCGTCGCGCAGCTCATCCAGCGGCCACATGGTCTGCAATACCATCGCGAGCGGCATTGCCTGCACCCGCGCCCGCATTTCGTCCGGCGTTCCGCAGGACGGCGGGCAAGCATAGTTTGCCCCATATTTCCCGCAGAGATTTTCTTCACAGAACTGCCGGAAGGAAGGCTCAAAGGGGATCTCCTCTGTTGCAAGGATCGCAGCGGCAAAAAAGCCTTCCTGTATCGCCGCGTCAATTCGTTCCTGATCGTTCATGTCATACCTCCTAAAAGCTGCAGCGTACCGGTCGCGCGCGTCCGATTCAGATCAATAACGCGCTGATTCCTGCTGCCGCGAAAGCGCAGCTCCAGGCTGCGCGCCTCCTGCACAAAGGGGCCGTCCACCAGAACATCCAGCAGCGCCAGCAGTGCAATATGCTCCGGATTGCCCCCATTTTGAAGCTGCTCCAGCGTATAGCCGGTGTATGCCCAGACATTCAGGCCGTGGGCTTTTGCCGCGCGCGCCAGAACGGCGCAGTCCGCCGCCTGGCAGAACGGCTCGCCGCCGGTCAGCGTAATGCCGTCGAGCAGCGGATTTTTTAAAAACGTCTCAATGATGGCCTCGGGCGCAAGCTCCCGTCCGCCGGAAAAATCGTGGGTCTGCGGGTTGTGGCAGCCCGGGCAGTGATGCGGACACCCCTGCGTGAAAATCGCCATACGCAATCCCACGCCGTCCACAATAGAATCGTTGACCAGCTCTGCAATTCTCATTCGTCCGCGCTCCCCGGTCAAGCGTGCTTCACGCGGTCGCGCTCCTCGGCACGCTTTCCGTTGTTAAAGCGGTCAAGCGTACCGACCAGATAGCCTGTGATGCGGCGAATCCGTTCAAACGGCTCGTCCGGCGTTTCCCGTCGGCCGCAGCGCGGGCAGGTATCGCCGATGATGCCATTGAATTTACAGACGGGATCGCGATCTACCGCATGATTGATCGAGCCATAGCCAATGCCGCTTTCCCCCATAAAGCGGACGATCTTCTCAAACGCCTCCAGATTCTGCAGTGGGTCGCCGTCCATTTCGATATAGGAAATGTGACCGGCGTTCGTCAGTGCATGGAAGGGTGCTTCCTTTCTGATTTTCTCAAACGCCGTAATGGGGAAATAGACCGGAATGTGGAAGGAGTTTGTGTAATACTCCCGGTCGGTCACGCCGGGAATCACGCCGAATTTTTCCTGATCCAGCTTGACAAAACGGCCGGAAAGTCCTTCGGCGGGCGTTGCAAGGCAGGTAAAGTTGAGACCGGTCGCCTCGGACTCACGGTCGAGCCGCTCGCGCATCCTTCTCACAATGGCAAGGCCGAGCCGCTCAGCCTCCTCGCTCTCGCCGTGATGCGTACCGATCAGTGCCTTGAGGCATTCGGCAAGGCCGATGAAGCCGACGGACAGCGTGCCGTGCTTCAGCACCTCACGCACCTCATCGTCCGGAGAAAGCGTTTCCGAATCGATCCAAACACCCTGACCCATCAGGAACGGGAAATTCCGTACACGGCGGCGCGACTGGATCTCCAGCCGCTCCTTCAGCTGTCCGATGCAAAGCTCCAGCATTTGATCCAGGCCCGCATAAAAGCGATCGAGATTTCCCTCCGCAAGGATTGCCAGCCGCGGGAGGTTGATGGACGTGAAGGAAAGATTGCCGCGGCGATTTGTAATCTCTCTGGTGCGATCATGCACATTGCCGATCACGCGCGTCCGGCAGCCCATATAGGAAATCTCCGTTTCCGGCTGTCCCTCCTTATAATATTGGAGATTAAAGGGCGCGTCCTGGAAAGAGAAATTGGGAAACAGCCGTTTCGCCGAGCAGCGGCACGCCAGCTGAAACAGATCGTAATTCGGATCTCCGGGATCCAGGTTGATGCCCTTTTTCACGCGGAAAATCTGAATGGGGAAAATCGGCGTCTCGCCGTTCCCAAGACCGGCCTCCGTGGCAAGCAGCAGATTTTTTATGACGAGCCGTGCCTCCGGCGAAGTGTCCATGCCGTAGTTAATCGAGGAAAACGGGGTCTGCGAGCCGGAGCGGGAGGCCATCGTGTTGAGGTTGTGAATAAAGCTTTCCATCGCCTGATAGGTCGCACGCTCAATATCCCGCAGCGCCTGCTTTCTGGCAAATGTCTGCGCGCGGCGGATCTGCTTTTCCACTGCGCCGAAGGACGCCTTCAAAAGCAGTGCCTCTCCGTCAAAATAGGCCTGCTCAGTCTCCAGCCGCGGGGAAAGTCCCTTGCGCTCCATGGACGCGCAAAAGCCCTGAAGCACCGCTTCCGTCGTCTCAATCTCGCAGACCAGCTCCAACGCGCGCTGCAAATTCTGCAGGTAAAGCTTGCGATAGCTTTTGCGCACGCCCTCAGCCATACCGTAGTCAAAATTCGTGATACTCTGGCCGCCGTGCTGGTCGTTTTGATTTGACTGAATCGCAATGCAGGCAAGCGAGGCATAGGACGCAATGCTTTGCGGCTCGCGCAGATGCCCCAAGGCAGTCGAAAAGCCGCCGTGGAACAAATCGAGGATATCGATCTGACAGCAGGTCGTCGTAAGCGCGTAAAAATCCATATCGTGAATATGAATATCGCCGGACTTATGCGCCCGCGCGTAGTCCGGGTTCATAAGAAACATCGTGCAGAATTCCTTTGCGCCCTCCGAACCGTAGCGCAGCATCGTGCCCATGGCGGTATCGCCGTCAATATTTGCATTCTCGCGCTTGATATCGGAATCCGCAGCATCCTTGAAGGTGATCTCTTCATACTTGCGCATCAGGCGGTCGTTCATATTGCGCGCGCGGTTACGCTGCTCCCGGTAGAGAATATAGGCCTTGGCCGTGCGGGCAAAGCCGCCGCGCATCAGCGTCTGTTCTACCAGATCCTGCACATGCTCCACGTCCGGCTTATCGCCGCTCTCCAGCTCGAGTACGGTCTGCACCTGCTGGGCAAGCTTCCGTGCAGGCTCCGCAGCGTCCGCAAGACCCGTCGCATGAAACGCCTTTTCGATCGCCGCGGCAATTTTCCCCGCATCAAAGGGAACCTCCCGACCGTCGCGCTTTCTGATCGTATGGATCGCCATATCGATCCCTCCTCCTCGAAACACAAGATGTTGTGTCGAATAATTTATATAGTTCAGAGATATAGTATCGCATGGAATGTCATCTGTCAAGAGGGAAGCATCTGTACCGGCAGAGATTTTGTAGATTTCCAATCGGTAGAAGATGGTCTGTCTCTTATCATTGGCAAACACGCAAAAGCTTCCGCGCACTCGCGGATCTGCAGGAATGCCGCAATCGGTCAAAGCGTCCGCAGTGCATCGGATTTAAGGCGCGCCGCTTCTTCCATTGCAGGAATCAAAACACGCTCGTTTTGCATAAAAACAGCACCGTGAATTTCCAACGGCGCTGCAGTTCCATATTCGTTTTCTCTCGCCGCAATGATTGCAGAGGTTCTCAGATCCCTTTGGCTTTCTTCCCCGGTGATCCATACAGAGTCAAACAAAGCCACCCCGAAGGGTGGCTTTGTTTTTGTTGATTTACCGCTGCAAACGCAAGCGTCGATCAGCCGATCTTATAAATCGTCAGATAGCCGTTGTACTCGGTGTGCGTCGGGCCGCCAAGGTTCTGCGCCTTATAGCAGCGGAACTGCGGAACACCGGCGTTCACGCGGAGCGTGATGTAGCGATCCGCCGCAGCAGTGGAGCGAGCCGTAATGCCGCTCTCTGCATCTGCAAAGGTGAACTCCGTGCCGGGCGTCGACAGCTTGAGCTGTGTGCCGTCACCTGCATGATAGATGTAGTTCGTACCGTTGGCAAATGTATAGCCCGTCGTGCCCTTCGCAAGCGTAAAGACTACTGCATCCACGACGCTGTCCTTTACGAGGCTGCCGTCCTTATTCACGGTGACCTCCGTGCCATACATCGCGTTCCTGACGGTCGAGCCGTCCGCAGTCAGTGCATAGTACTTTTCGCCGAGCTGTGCGACGAAAACGTACTTGCCGTTTGCGATTTCGCTTGCCGCACTCACTGCGGTGTAGCCGTCGGTGCTTTCACGGGTTTCCGTGTAGCTGCAGCGCGTGCAGGAGAAGTGTACGCCGTCCGTCGATACCAGGTCATGACCCAGCGCGGAGATCGGCTCCGTCTTCGTCTCACCGCACTTGGTGCAGGTCAGCTTTGCAACGCCGTTCTCCGTGCAGGTAGCCGCCGTAAGAACTTCGCTCGCCCAGTTGTGCTGGCAGACAGCCTCGCCGCCCTTTTTGTAGAACTGGATGCCGAAAACAGCCTCGTTCAGCTTGGAAGCGCCGGTGTCGTAGACGGTGAATTCCTTGTAGGTCTCATACCACTCAATGTAAACGTGGCCATAGTTGCTCTCGAGCGTGGAGTTGTAGACGTAGAAGGAATGATTCTCCTCGTTGCAGACCTCCAAGGACCAGCCGGTTTCCTTCGTGGGGTCAAGCGAGATGTTCTTATGCGTGTCGCTGGCATAAGCGGAGAGCATCTTGTCGCCCTGCGTGAAGGTGAAGTTGCCGTTTTCGTCCTTGCCAACCGTCCATACCACAGCGGTATTGTCGGTCGTAATGGTGCCGTCAACTGCCTCCAGATCAACACCGTCAAGATAGTAGCTGCCCTTCTTAATCGAGGGAACTGCCTTCTTGTAGTTTGCGTTGTAGAGGATAACCTCATCGCCTTCCTGGATCTCTTCCGCCAGCGTGTAAGCCGTACCGCTAACTGCAAGCGATTCGCCGCAGCGGTCGCAAAGATTATTCTTGTCCGCATCCACATGCCCCAGCGCTGCAATCGTTTCGGTCTTCGTCTCACCGCACTTCGTGCAGGTGTAGGTCTTGACGCCCGCTGCAGTGCAGGTCGGCTCTGTCGTTACCTCGCCGTCATTCCACGCATGGGTGCAGGGCTCTACGCTGCCGCCGTCCAGTGCATAGAACTGCATGGCAAACATGCCTTCGCTGCCGGTTGCGATCGTGCCGTAGCCGGAGAAATAGTTCTTTTCTACGAACCACTCCATATAGGCGGAGCGACCGTTGTTCTTGATATAGAAGCAGCTGTTGCCGGCATCCTCAAGACTCCAGGTATTGTTCACCCCGCCCAGAGGCATGGAGGAATACTCTTTGCCCATGCCGATAAGCTGGCCGTTATACGCAAAGCCATAGGTGCCGTCCGCGTTCACCTGAACCGTCCATACGATGGTCGTATCGTTGGTCGCAAGCTTGCCGTCCGCTGCCTCGACATCAACGCCGGGGTTATAGTAGCTGGTGCCGTACTCGCCGCCGAGCGCCTTCTTATAGGCCGGGTTGTAAATAACAACCTTGTCGCCATTCTTCAGAGAAGTGGTCAGCGTGTAAATCGTCTTAACGTCGGGGTCTGCCTCGCCGCAGCGCGTGCAGGTGCCGCCGACATAGTTGTGACCCAGAGCCGCAACGTTCTCGTCCTGCGTCTTGTCGCAGCGGGAGCACTTGTAGTGGTTGTAGCCCGCTTCAATGCAGGTTGCAGCCTTGGAGGCCGTCTCGTCGAGCACCATGTCATGGCCAAGCGCCGGGACCTGATCCGCCTGATAGCTGTCGCCGCATTCGCAGGTGTAGGTCGTGTAGCCGGCCGTCTCGCAGGTCGGTTCGGTCACGACTGCCTTGTATTCATGAACATGCGTATCAACCAGATTAAACTTGGTTGCAAACTGCATCATGATGGTAGCAAACTGCGCACGGGTCGCTGCTGCCTTCGGCGCCAGAACGGTGGTGCTGCCGTAGCCGGAAATGAGGCCGTTGCCAACTGCCCAGGAGAGTGCATTGACTGCCCAAGCTGCTGCCTGTGCCTTATCGGTATACTTGCTCAGATCATCCAGATTGCCGATTTCAATCTTGGCGATCTTCGTAGCGTATGCATAGAGCATCGTAGCGAGCTGCTCACGGCTGATCGAAACGCTTACGCCGAACTTGCCGTTGCCCATGCCTGCCGTAATGCCGTTTTCTGCAGCCCAGGTGACTGCTGCTGCATACCATGCATCCTTGCTCACATCGGTGAACTGGTTGGTGATTTCCTTGACCTCGGGCTTGCCGCTGAATGCATAAAGCACCTGAACGACCATGGCGCGCGTCAGCTCCATATTCGGAGCAAAGGTCGTGCCGTCGCCCGTACCGGCCATAATGCCGTGGGTAACTGCAAAGTCCACACCGGCGTGATACCATCTGCTGCGATCCACATCCGTGAAGATCGCGCAGGGATCCACGCTGTAGTCGGTGATCACGATTTCCGCACGGTTACGGACACGCAGACGTGCAAAGATCGCAGCGTCCGTGCTCTCCTCATCGACGTCGCGAGAGCCGATGCCGATCGCAGAAACCTTCATGCCAACCTTGAGTCCGTCCAGACCCGGGTAGTCCTTCGTGATATAGCCGTTGATAAACACGCAGGCTTCCACGCCGGAGCCATCGTCGATAAAGATCTTATCGAGCACGCCGGCCGTCGAATGCAGACGCGTTACCGTGCCCTCAACCTGCATCAGCAGGCCGATGTTCTCGTCGGACATTGCTTCCTTCGCAGTGACCTTCGTCGGAGCGAGCGGGGTGAAATCGTCCGAAACGATTCTGACCCAGCCGCCGTCAGATTCTGCCGTATTCAGTTCGATCTCGCCGCAGTAATACTTGATCGAGCCATGGACACGAACCTTCATACCGATCTTGTAGGAACCGGAAACCGGGAAGACGTTGATACCGGCCGTCTCGTCCTGCACATAGATGCAGTCAAAGAACGCGGTGTCCTTGTCATAGCCGGAAGCGTTGGAGGTAACGATACCTTCCACGGTATAGAAGTCCATCTTCTCTTCGGTTGCCTCAGGCAGACCGTGCAGCGAGCGGATGGTGTTGGTGACCTGGTTTTCACCGGTCAGGCTTTCGAGGATATTGCGCAGGATATAGCGGTTTGCGTAGTTCTGGTCGTCCTTGATGTCATAGTCCGAGAAGAATGTGACGCCGGAGGTGACGATCCAGCCGCCCGCCTTGGTGTCCTCGTAGGTAATGATGTTGACCTCGCCCTTCGGCACGGTGACCTTCAGAGGATCGTTCACATCATATTCCGGAACAAAGGCAGAGCCGGTAAAGTAGTTGTCGTAATGAGAGCCCCAGGTGGACTGGTAGCCGCGGATCAGGACCTGAACGTCGTTGGATTCATCCTCGGTGACGCGGTTGCCGTTGTCATCGATGATCTCAACCGGAGCGCCGTTGTAGACCTGCATACCGGTCTGGTTGTCCTTCGCCGGAGTCGTCTCAAATGCATTGGAGGAGGTGTAAGCACCAGCCGTAAACGGATGCTGGGAGTTGAAGTTCTCCTTGCCGGAGAAGTAGACACGGTAAGCCTCGTTGGCAGCCAGATCGGTATCAACGATCACGCCGTCCACGATTCTTGTGTGCGCGCCCATCGCCGTCAGCAGCTTGTTGGTGTTTTCCGCACAATTGTCATAAATGTTTTCACGGTCGGACTTGGAGCAGATGATAACCTTGCCGCCCTCTTCGACGTACTTCGTCAGAGCCGCAATCTCATCATCGGTATACTCGGTCGCCTTGCCGTCTTTTCTGAGGTAGTTGACCGTCAGCATGATCATCTTGTACTGCTTCAGGTTCTCATAGGTGAACTCGCCCTTTTCAATGTAGGTGCAGCGCACGCCATGGTTCGCGCAGAACGTGATGAAGTTGTTTGCAGAGCCAGCATAGT
Organism: uncultured Eubacteriales bacterium; assembly: GCA_902465435.1. Lineage (GTDB taxonomy): Bacteria > Bacillota > Clostridia > Oscillospirales > Oscillospiraceae > CABQNH01. Next base: position 12,042 of record CABQNH010000017.1, read on the forward strand.
TGCCGGAGATGTAATAGTTGTCATGGCCCTTGTCGACGCCGACGCTGACCAGCTCGGAAGCGACATAAGACTTGACGGACAGCATCTTCGTAAAGCTGAACTCCTTCTCCATACCGGAGATCTTGCCCTTCATGGTGACCGCGATCTGATGCGTGCCTGCAGATGCGGGCGTATAGGCCATGGTGAAGTCCACATTGGTCGTATTCGCAGCGATCACAGTACCCTTCACGACCTCGTTGCCTGCCATGAGAAGCTTGTTATCGACAACCTTGTTGTCGATCTTCACTTCCACAGCGTCAACCGTGAAGTCGTTCTCGGTAGAGTTCGTCATAGAGAGCGTGATGGTATCTTCGTCGCCAACCACGGACAGCGCAGCTGCGTTGTACATGTTGGTGAACATAATCGCGATGGACTCGCCGACCCAAACAGGAGCGGAAACCGCGATATCGCCGTCAGCCTCAGTGACCTTGATATAGTAGTAAGCGTCCGTATTGTTCAGCGTCTGCTTCATATTGTAGGAGCTGCCGGTGACCTCTGTGCTCCACAGAGTAACGCCGCCTGCGCCGATCACTTCGATCTTGCCCAGCGCTTCGCCGTCCGGATCGGAGATAGAGCAGTTGAAGGTAACGGTTTCAGGGTTCTGTGCGGGATTCGCGATATCACCCTGCATGTACTCCTCGCCGTCCACATTGAGGTAGTAATCAATGCGGAGGTTCTGGTCTTCCGTCGCATACATATGGCGTGCCGCCATTGCGTCGTAGATGCCCTGCTCGGAGAAATCGTCGGTGACGATGACGTCACGGCAGGTGTTGGAGTCGCCCCAGTTACCCTTGTGGTTGTCCTGGTTGTTTGCCGGAGCAATGTGCCAGCCCATGGCCAGCGCATTGTCATAATGCTCATAGCTCGGCCAGTAGGAGCTGCCGCCCACCGCGCCTTCGCCGTTGCCGACTTCAATCATGGTGATGATCTTGTCGCGCGCCGGGGTATAGCCGGTGAAGTTGCCGAACGTGCCGAAGGTCGTGCCCGGATGGTTGAACATCGAGGTGATCTGGCCCTTGCCCGTCCAGGTAGCGCCCTTTTCGTTTGCTTCGCACATCAGATCATAGTACGTCAGCAGGCCGGCGTAGTTGGTCTTCTGGTTCAGCGTCTTGTTGTTACGGGAAACGATGCCCTTCGTATTGAAGGAGTTCATGTGGCCGGGGCCGCCGGACCACGTCATTTCGTAGCCGTAAGCTGCGATGAAGGAGGAAGTCGTATAGTCTTCCGCCGTCTTCTTCGCTTCCTCCCACTTGGTGAGCGTCTTGCCGTCCACCACAGTAGAGGACTTAATGAGGGACTCATGATCGGAAGCATAGATCGCATCCATCGACGCCGTCGTGGTGGTGTCGAAATAGTTGGAGTGGTCGGTGACGATCATGAAGTCGATGTCCTTTGCCTTCGCAGCATGCTCGTATGCCTGCTCCAGCGTACCGGCGCCGTCGGAATACTCCGAGGTATGGGAGTGGATCTGGCCGCGATAATGGCCGAGTCCCTGCTCGCCGATAAAGAACGCCCATTCGACGGACGCGGTCTTGCCGTCCTTACGGGTCAGCGTAAAGGAAACGGTAACCTTGCCGTCGGCCTGTGCGGTCGGGAACTGATAGGAAGCGGTCGTGCCTTCCACGGTCGGCGTAACCTCCTGCTCGTTCACAAGCATTTTGAAGGTTGCATCCGCACCGGCGTTCGAGAAGTTGACCTTGATGGTGGGCTGCTTGTCCTCGCCGGTACCGGCGTTGGCAGCCGGCTCATAGCCGGTGATCAGCGGCTCATCCAGAATGTCGAAGGTCTTGGTCGCGGTTGCCTTCACGCCCAGCGTGTCGATGGTTTCCACATTGACCGTAAGCTTCTTCGCATTGACAAGCTCGTCCATTGCGATCGTGCCGGTATAGCTCTTCGCCGTCTCCGTCTCTGCAACAGTCAGCTCCTTGGCTGCTGCGCCGTCCAGCGCATAGGTTGCCTTGACAGAGGTCAGCTCCTGCAGGTCGCTGACTGCAAATTTCACGGAGAAGTCCGCGCCGATTGCGGGCTTGCCGTCTTCAATTTCGATCGCGGGGTTGACCACATAGCCGGTGTTGTAGGTATCTTCCACTTCGTAGAAGTTGAACACAAACAGCTCATTGCTGCCGGCCTTGTAGGTCCAGCCGGAGAACGCTGCGCCGAAGAACTCGATGCAGACCTCGCTGGTGTAATAGCGGCCGGCCTTGTTATAGATTCCGAAGCCGCCGGTATGCTCCTGCAGTCTCCACTTGGTGTAATCGTTGATCTCGTCTGCCATGAACAGCTTCTCGTCGTTGACGTTCTTGCCGTCGGCGTTGACGTAGTTCTCTGTCGTGGAGAGGTACTTGCCGTTATTCTCGAAGATGTAATAGCCGTCCTCGTCCTGCGTGATCGTGAAGATCAGGCCGCCGTCGGCAACCGTGATCTTTCCGTTCTTGACAGAAGCGGGGATCGCATTCATCGAGGTTGCGGTTTCCGCGTCCATCGGACCGATGACGCTTTCACCGTAATCATTGAATACAACGTACTTCTTTCCGCTCTCGGGCAGCTTGCCGGATACGGGCTTGACGCCGATGTAGCCGTCGCCGTCCGTGTCTGCACCGTCCTGCAGCGTGTAGAACGCATAGCCATAAATGGTGTTGTCTTCCGTCTTGGCCTTGTTCCACGTCCAGGCCTTGAAGCTGCCGCCGTAGTATTCGATAAAGATCGGATACTTGCCGTACTTGACATCAGCGCTCTGGAGCGTATAGCCCTTTGCGTCGGCGTCCTGCGCAATGACCCAGCGGCTGGACAGCTCACTGCTCGACTGCGCGGCATCCTCCAGCGAAATTGCCTCGCTGGAATTCACGGAAACAAACTTGCCGCCGATGGTAATCGCATAGGAACCGTCGGCGTTCTTGGTCAGGCGATATGCGCCTGCGCCTTCCGGTACGTCAATGTTGCCGTTATCGACGGTAACATTCGATGCACCGACAGAGCCGCCCGCCACATTGTAGCTGAAGACCGACGCGGCAGCAGCGCTGTAGATCACGATGTCACGGTCGGTGGGGATTCCATCGTATGCCGTGGCTTTGTATCCACTGCTCTTTGCAGCAGCCGTCAGAGGCAGCATGGAGAACACCATTGCGAGCACGAGCAGCACGCAGAGCATTCTCTTGGTTGCAAATTTTCTCATTTTGCATCCTCCTTATAAATTCTTACCTGTACGTCCCACGCAAAAGCGCAAGGGCGCACTTATAAGTGTCCATATTTTATCACGAAGCCCGCCAAAATTCCACCTTAAAAGTTTATAAAAAATTCAAAATGGTAAAAATCGTGATATTGACGAATTCGCCCTGTTTTTTTTGCCTCCCGGCAATAATTTTTTGGTGGAATCTCTTAATTTGTCACAGCAGGTGCCGTCCGGTGCAAGGCGGTGCTCCGCGTTCGCCGCCCGGCCTTTCTTGACAGAGAAACCGCGAAATGCTATGATATGAATGTATATTTTCGAAATTCACAGTCTGAAAGGCGGAGGTTCACCCACAATGGATAAAAAACGCGCCGGATTTCTTTCGGCTCTTCCGGCATGGCTTCAAAAAAACCGATTCTCTCTTCTGATCCTGCTGCTCGCAGCAGTGCTGTTTTTGGTCTTCCTGCGCTTTGCCAATGACGACAGCGGCTTCACGCAGTACAAAACCGCCTCCGGCCTGGTGCAGGAGATCGGCACGACGGAATACTATACCGGTTCGGCGGACAGCGAGACGGCAAGCGGCGTGCAGACCGTGCGTCTTCTCATTACCTCCGGTGACTTTTCCGGAATGCAGTGGCAGAGCGACTACAGCTTTGACACGTCAAATGGGCTTCCGCTTCTCAAGGGCGGCGCAAACGTCACGCTGAACCTGCAGGTCAAAAACGGTGAGCTTCTGTCCGTCGGCATTTCCGCGCAGACGACCTCGCTGAATGTGCAAAGCTACGAGACCGCAAAGGTCTTAGAGATCGTCAGCGAGGAGTTTTCCAAGGACACGCGGAGCGACGAGTTGCGCGGCGAGCAGGTGGTTCGCGTCCGCCTGACCTCCGGCCAATTTGAGGGAATGGAGCTGACGACCTCCGTCACCATCACGCCTTTGTCGCGCGCGCGCCTGCAAGCCGGCGACACCATCACCATCTGCATCAACACGGAGGACGGCTCCTACACCACCGCGCAGATCACCGACCTGAATCGCCTGACGATCATGCTGCTTCTCGCCGCCGTGTTTATCGTCATCACGGTGCTGGTCGGCGGCAAGACCGGTGCCAAGTCGCTCCTCGGTCTGATCCTTACGCTTGTATGTCTCTATTGTATCTTGATCCCGCTCTTCCTGCGCGGATATCCCACCGTTCTGAGCACCATTCTCACCTGCGTTTACATCACCGTCGTGTGCTTTGTCATTCTCGGCGGCACAACAAAGAAGGTGCTCTGCGCCATTCTCGGCACGGTCGGCGGTCTTACCTTAGCCGCGCTGTTCGGCTGGATCGCGCAGGCGCTGACCCGCGTCAGCGGCTTTAAAATGGCGGATTCCAGCAAGATCTATGAAACAATGCTGATCCCGATCGATATGCATGGCCTGATGATTTGCGGCCTGATGATCGCGGCGCTCGGCGCGGTCATGGACGTCGCCATGAGCCTGTCCTCCGCCCAGCAGGAGCTTTCCGTCGTCAACCCCAAGCTGAAGCGCCGGGATCTCTGGCGTTCCGGCATGAATATCGGCCACGACATGGTCGGCACAATGACCAACACATTGATTCTCGCTTTCTTCGGCAATTCCCTGCTTATGATGATGGCGCTGCAAACCTCCGCCTATTCCGTGCAGGAGGTATTCTGCACCGGCTGGTTTATTGCAGAGCTTGTGCAGAGCCTCGCCAGTTCCATCGGCGTGATCCTTGCCGTTCCGCTTACCGCGCTGCTCGGCGCCATGCTGTTTGGAAAGCATCATCCGCAGACGGCAAAGCAGCCTAAAAAGTAATGCCCGACGCACCCCGCCCCTGTCCGGCAAGCAGTCAAAATTCCCCTGCTTTCAGCGCATGAAAGCAGGGGAATTTCATAGTCTGAGGCGTGCACGGAAGGAATCCGTGCACGCCTCAAAATCAGTTTAAGCTTTTCCCTTTACAATTACAGCTTGATCATCGGGCGAAGCTTTTTCCATACGATGGGCGCGACCAGGCAAAGGACGCTGCCGATCATCATAAACCAGAAGCCGACCGCCCAACCGTCGGAGCTGTCGCCGAAGGCGTCGATCAGTGCAAGGTAGCCGCTCATCGGAATCAGCGTGAAATAGGTAATCAGACGTTCCTTCTTCAGCACGACGCAGACCAAGATCGCAACGATCAGAATGGCATACAGCCACACGAGCGTGGGGCAATCCATATATCCGCCAATCGTGATGGAGTCGCTGACATACTTCGAAGAAATAAAGGGCAGGAACAGCGCAATGAACATCAGGATCGCGCCAAGCACCATGACAAGGTTGAATCCCATCAGGGTCTTGACAATATCATTGCTGTTCGGTTGGATGCCGCCTGTGGTCGGTCGGGTGTTCTGCGCGGTCTCCTGTGCAATTGGTGTGCCGCAGGCTGTGCAGAACTGAGCGCCATCGGCCAACGGCGCGCCGCATTTGGGACAATTCATAGTATCTCTCCTTACTAAACTGAATTAGGGAATCTCTGATTCGATCCATGAGGCTGAGCCGTGCGAAGCTTCTCAAGGCTTGGAAGATCCGGTAATGCAAGGCGCTTTCCCGGTTTTTCAGGCCTATGCATCGACGTGAAAACTCCGCCGTCCGCCGCGTGGGCTTGATACAAAGACTCCTTACGTACTCTTATAGTAGCATATTTTCAAAAAAAATCAACACATTTTCCGCAATCTCCCTCTATTTTGTAAAACATCTCATCCGGACGCCGCAGAAAGCCGCCGTGGCGCACGCTTTCCTCTCAAGATACGCTCCAATTTCGCTTACGCGAAATCAGGACGCCAGCGTGTCAAAAACCTTTTTGACACGCTGGCAGGCTATCAAGAAAGTCCGGAAGGCAAGGAATCTCGCGCCTGTAAGCGTACATAGGTACGGTAGGGCGCGAGTTCCGAAGCAAGTCAAAACAATGAACATCATCCACTTTTTGAACCGTATTTGTTTTGGGTTTTTCTAAAAACAGAATGGATACGTTTCGCATGGGAATCGTCAGAAATGTTTTCTCGTTTTGACGGTTACGGACTTGATTGACAGTATGAGTGCCCCAATTTCGCGTAAGCGAAATTGGGGCACTCCTCGTTATTTCAGAAGAAATGCGCGGAAAATAACTGCAAACTGCGCACGGGTCGCCGTACCCTGCGGCAAAAGCCGCCCGTCGCCCGCACCGGCAAACAGGCCGTTTGCCACCGCCCACGCCATCTGCTTTTCCGCCCACGAATGCGTCGCCTTCGCATCGGGGAACGAGGAAAGCGAGCCGGTATCCGTCGAGACGGCTCCCGCATACGCGTAGAGGATCACCGCGATCTGCTCGCGGGAAACCGGATCACCGACGCCGAAGCGGCCGTCCGAATAACCCGCAACGATCCCGCGCTCTGCCGCCCAGGTTACCGCTCGGGCATACCATGCCGCCGCGTCCACATCGCGGAACTGCGTTGTGATTTCCGTGCTCTCCGGTGCACCCTCCCTTGCGTAAAGGATCTGCACCAGCATGGCGCGGGTCAGCGCCATATCCGGCGAGAAATGGACGCCGTCTCCCGTGCTGGACATATAGCCGTTTGCGAGCACGAAATCCACGCCGGTATGATACCACTTGCTCCGATCCAGATCGACGCATCCCGCCGACGGGCAGGACAGCGGCGCGGTTTCGTTGTCGCGGTAGTGCTCACCGCAGCGTGAACAGGTGTGCACGGTGTAGCCGCCGTGTTCCTCCGTCGCCGCGACCTCGTCCGTCACCGCGTAGGCATGGCCAAGTGCATCGACATAGCTGTCCACATAGCTCTCGCCGCAGTCACAGGTGTGCGTCGTATAGCCCCGCTCGGTGCAGGTCGGCGCCGTCACCGTCTCCGTATACCGGTGCACATGCGCATCCGTCAGCTCCGTGGTGTAATAAAGGTCTACGCCCGTGCCACCCTTCCGGTAGAGCGAGACGGTATCCGTTACGCCGCTGAAATAGAATTTAAAGTCGTGGTTGATCAGATTGTACTGCAGCTCCGCACCGGCAGTCGAATAGATCCGCTGCCCGGAAACGGTCAGAGGATATGCCTCCGCGACCGCGCGCTGCGCGGTGGCCGAAAGGCTGTTTCCAGACTGCTGGTCACTGTACAGATAATAGCCGGAGTTGCTGCGCAGCAGATAGCCGTTCGCCGCTTTGATCAGCGTAAAGCGGTACGGATCTCCGTTTTCGGCACTCACCCGTCCGGCGCTTGCCTCCAGCGTCACGGTAGCCGTCCGCGAGCCATAGCTCCCGGCATCCGTCAGGCCGCCGTCCAGCGCAATCTTCTGCTTGTCATACCGCAGGACATATTCGCCCGAGTAATTTGCCTGCTCCTGCGTCAGCCTTTCGTAGTCCTGATCCCCGCCTCCCTGCTGGGAAACGTCATAGGTAAAGAGCGCAATCAGCTCCGTATCCGCCTGCTCGATCAGGTAGCTTTCTCCCGCCGGGTAATAGCTCGGCGCCTCCATCGTATCCGTAACGCGCTGCTTCACCCAGCCGCAGAACGAATACTCGCGGCCCCCCATCGTGATCTGGCCGGAAGGGCGCGGAAGTGTAACCGAATCGCCCACATAGGCCTCGATCGCCGTCTGCTCCATGCCGTCCGGCACTGCAAAGCGGAGCGTCGCTTTGGTCTTCGCCGCAAAATCGATCCGCACCGTGCAGTCGGACTGCGCATTCACCACAAAGCGGTTTCCGTTCTGCGTAACGCTCGCCGTTCCCGCGATCACGGAAGCGCCGGAGGCATAGTAGCCCTCCGCCGGTTCCGCGGTAATCACGTTTCCGCTGACTGAAACGCTGCCATGCGCGGGATCCCCGCTCACAGCCTGAATCGTCACCTTGGAAAGCAGCGTCCATGTGGAATTCACCGTCTGAAGATCGTCCACATTGCCGTGTCCCGGATAGACGTCCTCATCCGAAACAACGATTGGGAAGGCCGCATAGTTTCTCCGCGCCGCACTGATCGTCGAATAAGTATCCGGCTGATCCCAATTGCCGACCTTCTGCTTCATGTAGGCAATGCTCTCGGTCACGGTAGCGCCGCTCTTCAGCTTGGAGAAAAATGCCGCCTCCCACAGATAGTCATAGTCAAAGGTCACGGACTGGCTGTAGCCGTAGGCCACGCCGAGTCCTTTTTCCCGCAGCGGCTTCTGCAAGCCGTCGGTCGCCATGCCAAGACAGATTGACGACCACAAAAGCGCGTTGCCGGACTGCTTTTCCATATGGTTTGCAATCACCGTGCCATCAACCAAATAGTACTGCATGCCGCCGTAGCCGCCGCCGTAATAATAGTGGTAGGTATCGCCGTCCTTCACCTTGTCCGCAGCCGTGATCCCCGTCCCGGTCTGCAGACACAGATAAGAGGTCGTCGCGCCGGAAACATAGTCCTCGCCGTCGGCATAGTCGGTATCGCCGTGGCTGTCGAAAATCACGACGCCGCCGGATTCCAGTGCCTGCGCGATATGATCGACCGTCGCCTCATTCTTTGCATAGAGGTGATAGGTTCCGCCGGTCGCCTGCGCGATCGATTTTCCCTCATTCTGATACTGCTCGGTAAAGCTGTCGTCCAGGCCGTAATACGGCTCAATGAGATAGACATCCGAACCGGCGGGCGAGCCGCCCTTTTTCGCATAGCGGATCGTTTCCGTCTCGGCCGCGTCGGGATCGTTTGCCTCTGCCGCACGCAGCTTCTCGCGCAGCTGCGTGGAATACAGGCACGGCTCACCGTCCACCGTCACGAATTCGACCTTATCCTTGCCGCGATACCGCACGCTCGCGCTGTCCACATAGTCGGACTGCATAGCAAAGCGATACACCTGCTCGGCCGTGGACGTTGTGCGCAGCGCGGTCGGCAGCGCATCGTTCACGGCCTCCACCGCGCTGATCTGCTCCCATACGGTCTGCACCGCATCTGCCTGTGCGCCGCGTGCCGCCAGCGCCGTCGGCACCAGCGACACAAGCAGGCACAGGCAAAGCAAAAGACTTACCAATTTCGAAAAGAATTTCATTTTTCCTGCCTCCGTTACCCAAATCGATTACGGTTGATACACATAGCCCTCCGGCGACGGAAGCATCTCAAGCTCCGTGCCGAAGCAGGTATTGAGCACATAGCGCAGCGTATTGATGCCGCTCATGCCCTCGATGGGCAGCGCCTTGCCGCCGCAATAAACCGCGTTCAGTGCGTTTTGCATGTAATAGGTCTCCTTCTCATAATCCCAGCTGCTATTCTTGTTGCTCCGATACTTAGCCGTATGGCGCAAATGCCGCTCGCCGTGATCGGACTGCAGAATGATGATCGCGGTCGGGTCCTTCTCCAAAATATTCCGCACTGCCGTCTCGATCCGGGTGTTGAGATATTTGAGTTGTCCCAAATAAACGGATTTGTCCTTCCAGTCCTTTTGCTTTCCCTCCGGATTGACGCTGCCGTCCTCGCGGAACACTAGCGGAGAATGCGGGCATTTCAGATAGCAGAAGGAAAAGGTCGGCCCCTGCGCTGCGCAGTCGTCGGCCATACCCTCCATCACATGAAACAGGAACCGCATTCCGGCCACATAGTCGGTATGCTGATTCTTGCGCAGCAGATTCAGGAGCTTGTTCGAAAGCCCCAGCGCATCTAACGCAGAATGATTCACGATCCAGTCGGAGAGCGTAGTCTGATACGTCTCGTACTGCAGAGAGGTTTTGGAGCTGCTGATCCAGGCGTCCTGACAGATCAGGTCGATCCGATAGCCGTTGTTCGCAAAAATCTCAAAGAGCGCCGGGTCCTGCAGGTATGCCTTCTTAGCATAGGCAGGCTCCTCATCCTCGACAACATAGCTGAGATTCAGAAGGTTCGGCAGAATCGTATCGGTAAACACGGATTCCGTATTTCGCGTGGAGCGGGAAACAGAGAAGCCCTTTTCCCGCAGGAAATCGGAAAACTCCGCGTTGTCAAAGTCGTCATAGTAATACTCGAGATTCTCGAACCCGGCATATTCGTCAAAGAGGAAGAAATATACGTTCGGCCTCTCCTGTGCGGCAAACTGCACGCTTTGCAGCTCCTCCGACACCGGCTGTTTGCCCGAATACTTCATCTTCTCGATGATCTCCGGCGTCGCTGTCGCAATTGACACCAGCGTCATCGCGGTAAAGGCGATCGTAATGATCCGGCAGACCGGCCTTGCATCGAAGGATTTTTTATATAGGAGCCGCAGCACGCCTGCAATCAGCAGGCAGAACACAATAAGAAGATAGGCGTCATGATAGCTTTTCCAGCCCATTTTGATTAGCTGCCCGATGTAGCTCACATTCATCATCAGCAGCATGGAAAAGGACGCCGCGATGGCAGCCTTCGGCAGACTGCGAAGCAGAAGCCACCCGATGCCAAGCGCCAGCGCCCCAAACAGGAGCGCCAGCGCCATGCCGGGAATGACATCCGCAAAATCCGCCTCTTTGACATTGTGCGTATAGAGAAACACGCATTTAAACAGGCAGGTGATCGCCACCGTCCAGACCGGCAGCAGCGCGGCCCGCAGCGATTTCCCAACCGTGCGCGCTGCGCGCGCCTTTGGCTCAGTTGTCTGCGCTGTCATGCTTGTCGGACTGCTCGGTGCTCTGTGCAGCCGCGTTGCCCTGCGCCGCACGAAGCTTTGCCGCCTTCTTTGCCGCGGCCTTCTTCTTTTTCTTGCGGATCGCCCGCTTGATTCTGCTCCAATAAACGCTGATCGCCGCGCCGCACGCAATGGCTACGCCCGCAAGAATATAGACCACATAGGTCACGGCGGACGGATCGAGATAGGCCGCCGCCTGCACGCTGAGAAGCAGCGCAATAAACGCGCCGAAATAGCTGTAGCTCAAGATTTTCTTTAACATGATGGGTTCTCCTTAAAAATGGGTTTGATTTATCAAAATGCTCACTGTTCAAGCGTTTGATACGGAAGCTTCGTCCCGAGCGCATGGTTCAGGACGGTGACGAGCGTATTGATACCGGATTCTCCGGAAATCGGGAACGCTTCGCCGCGGTAATAGACACAGTTCAGGATATTATAAACGTAATTGCTGTCGAGCGCTTCGGCCTCCTTCTTCAGGCCGGCGTTTTTCAGATGGTTGGGATAGCGCGCGCCGTGGTCGGACTCTATGATAATAATCGCATCAGGATCATTGGCCTGAATGCCGTCCACAATTTTGAGAATGCGCGAGTTAATGTACTTGAGCTGCTCAAGATAGACCGACTGGTCGACCCAGTCCAGCTCCTTTTCGCCGTTCTGCCGCGTACCGTCGGCACGGAAATAGAAGCAGGCGTGCGGCGACTGAATATAGCTGACCGTCAGTGTCTTTCCGTCCGTATGCTTCCACGCGTTCTCCGCCGCGTCAAGCGCCTGCAGAACAACGTCCGCATCCCGGTAGCCGGTCACACTGGGAACCTCCTTCCGCCGCTCCAGGACGCCGAGCACCCGACCCGCCGCTGTGGAGTAGGTGAAGATGCTGTTTTGGAACGCGAGATCAGACACGGTCTGGCGCTGCGTGCTGCAAAGCACGTTGACGCCCCACTCATCCAGGAAGCCCGTTTGGTTCACAAGATTGATCCGGTAGCCGTTTTCGTCAAAAATTTGATAGAGCAGCGGCCAGCGCAGCCATTTGGCGCGCGCGCCGATCTCCGTCTTATCATCCGTCACATATTGCAGATTCAGAAGATTCGGCATGATCGTATCGGTCGAGCAGGACTCGCGGTTATAGCTGTTGCGCGAAACGGTAAAGCCGCGCGCCTCCATCGCGGTCAGGAAATCCTCATTGGAGTAATGATAATAATACTCCAGATTCTCCGCACCGGCATATTCGTCGAACACGAAAAGATACACGTTCGGCTGCGCCTTTGTGAAGCGGCCGGCCGCCTTGTCTACCGCAACGCTTGGCGGCTTGTAGTTCAGCTTGGCGCGAAGCGTTGCAAAATTCATGCCGAAGTTCAGCAGCGTGAGCGCTGTCAGCGTAAGGAAAAGAATCGCGCAAAGCGGACGCACATCCGGCTTCTTTTTATAAAACCAAACGCACAGGCCGGCAAGCAGCAGCACGACAGCCGCCAGAAGTCCCTTTAAGGGGACAGCGGTCGTTACCCGCTGGAACGCCTTTGCGATCGGCACAAAGTTCGTCAGGAAGGCCACCGCGGCGGCAGTCAAAAGCGCCGCGTGGGGAATGCTTCGCAGAAGCAGCCACAGAATGAGAAAGATTCCGCCCGCGCAAAGCAGATAGAAGAAGAACGCCGGGAAAAGATCCGCAAAGGATGCCTCTCCGATGTTTTCAAAATACAAAAATGCACACGGGAAAAAGCAGGTCAGCACGACCGCCAGAATCGGAACGATCCAGTTTGTTAACGCCTTTTTCAATTCAATGCCTCCCCTCACTGGCTGCTTGTGAAGTCAGGAACCGCGCGGGGTGCAAGCTGCGTGCCGAATACGGTGTTCAAAATCTCCACCCAGGTATTGATTCCGGTCAGGCCGGAGATGGACAGCTTCTCGCCGCCGGCATAAACGCAGTTCAGAATATTGCACATATAGGGCGACTCGGTCGCGTAGTCCACATTGAGCTGATACGTCTGCGCATACTTGCAGGCATAGCGCGCGCCGTGATCCGACTGCAGCACGATAACGGCCTGCGGGTCATGCGCCTGAATCTGCCCGACAATTTCCTCGATCTTATGATTCGTAAACCGGAGCTGCCCCAAATAATTGGATTTATCCATCCAATCATTCACCGCATCCTCGGGCAAAAGACTCCCATCCTCCCGGAAATAGAAGCCCGTATGCGGAAGCTGGAAATAGCAGATCGTAAAGGTCTTTTGCCCCTGCGCGCTTCGCCAGGAATTCGCCGCCGCATCCAGCGCGCTTAAAATATTGTCCGCCTCCACGCGGCCGGTTTGCTTCTTGCCCCGCGAGCCGCCCTTGAGCCACTCGAGCAGGCGGTCGCAGAAACTAAACTGCCCGAAAATGCTGTTTTTCAGCGCAATATCGGTGACCGTTTCCTTGCCGGAGCTGTAGAGCACCGTCACGCCGTCCTCCTTGAGAAAATCGTAGTGGTTCACCAGGTTGACCTGATAGCCGTTCTCCTCAAAGATTCGGTACAGGGCGGGCTGACGCAGATGCTCCAGCCGCATGGCGATTTCCATTCCGTCGTTGACAACGTAGTCCAGATTCAGCAGGTTGGGGATCAGGGTATCCGTGTGTACCGACTCCGGGTTGTAGCTGTCGTTCGAAACGGAAAAGCCGCACGTCTCCAGCGCGTTTAAAAACGTCTCGTTTCCGTCGTCAAAATAGTGTTTCAGGCAGTTCTGCCCGCTGTACTCGTCAAAAATCAGAAAATAGACGTTCGGCGTATCCTGCTTGGTGAACGTCCAGCCGGTCTCCCCCGCAGAAGCCTTCGGCCTATAGGAAAGCTTGCGGATGATCGTACCTGCGTTGAGCGCAAAATTCACGGCGATCAGCCCCGCAAAGGTAATAACGGCAATGCGGCAGATCGGGCGCATATCCGGCTTTTTCTTATAAAGCAGCAGCGCAATGGCTGCAAGCAGCAGCACAAGCGCCAGCAGCAGCACTCTCAAGGGAACGGCAAGCGTAATCCTTTGGAACATTCTCCCGATTCCTGTGAAATTCATTCCGACCAGCATTGCTGCGATTGTCAGAATTGCAGCACGCGCCGCATCGCGCAGGAGCAGCCAGCAGCCCGCGCAAAGCAGCGCCGCGCAGCCGAGAAACAGCGCCAGAACCGGCAGGATCTCGTGCAGCGACGCCTCCCCTGCATTCTGAAAATAGAAAAACAGACAGGGGAACAGGCAGGTCAGCACAATCGCCAACGTCGGCAGAAGCCATCCCTTGATTTTACTTTTCATGGTTATCGCCCCGATTCCAATAAGCTTGCAGGCAGCGTCTCCAACGCGGAAATCAGCTTTGCGTTATCGGCCTCGTCCCGGACGGACAGCCGCACAAAGCTGCCGTCAAAGCCCTCCTTCGGGCTGAGGTCTTTGATCAGCAGCGAATGCTCCTTCAAAAGATACTCCGCAAGCCTGCGGCTGGAAAGACCCTTCAGCTCCGCCATCACATAATTCGCCTGGCTGGGATAAACCTTCAGAAACGGGAATGCGGAAAGCGCCCTCGTCAGTGCCGCGCGCTGCGCGGCAATCGCGTCGCAGGCAGCCGCATAGCGCTTTTGGAAGAGCGTAATGGTCTGCAGGAAATATTCTCCGAAGCTGTTGATATTCCAAATTGCCATGGCATCCTGCATCTGCCGCAGGAAGGCGGGATCGTTGTTGGCCAAGACGCCGAGCCGAACGCCCGGCACACCGTAGGACTTGCTGATGCTCTTAATGACAATGAGATTCGGATAGCGCTGCAAGATCTCGTCCCGAATCAGGGTATAGCGCACTGCGGAATCCGCAAAGTCAATAAAGCTCTCGTCTACGATACAGCGGGTGTTCTCCTTTTTACAGACGTCCAAAATTTCAAAAAGTTCTGCCTCGGTCAAAAATGCGCCCGTCGGGTTATCGGGGTTCACAATGGCGAGCACATCATGCGTCCGCGCGGCGTCGATCAGACGCGCCTTGTTCAGCGTATAGCCGTCGGCGGCGGAATAAAGCCTGGTGATCTCACAGTTTTCAAAGCAGCGGACATACTCATGGAAGCTGGGAATGGACAGCGCCATTTTACCCCTCAGCAGGCGCCCCAGCGCCGCGATCAGCTCTGCCGCGCCGTTTCCGACCACGATACGGCTTTCGTCCACGCCGAACATCCGCCCGGCGTTGATTTTCTGCACATACATTCCGGAAGGGTACTCCCGCACCAGATGGGAGAAAAAGAACTTGAACTTCTCCTCCATTTCCTTCGGCGGAAAATACGGATTGACCAGATAGCAGAAGTCCACCAGCTCCGGGAAGCGCCAGAAGCCGCCGAAGTGCCTGCAATAGCGATCCAGCCGCTCGGAATCCGGCGCAAAAATCGTATCGGCAATGTCCAGATCCTGCGCGTCGTCGATTTCATACCAGCGCAGATGCTCCAGCTTATACGCCGAAAGCTCCGCATGAGACAGATGCGCAATCGCCTTCAGCGCCGATTCATAATACTGATTTTTTCCGTAGGCCGTAATGTAGGCCGTCAGAAACGGAATGTACTTTTCCCGTGAGAACGCCCGGCTGAACTTATAAATGTTGACGGTTTTGTAATACTCATCCGCCTTGTCAAACCGGAAGTCGGATTTATCAATGAACTCCAGAATGTGGTTGTGCTCACTCACGCGCGTTACCGTGCCGTCCATCCACTGCTCATACTTTGCCACGGTCACCACATTCGGTTCCTTGCAGGCCAGCAGATTGGTAATCAGCTGCGGCTCAAAAATCAGATCGGACTCCAGAAGGATCGTGTCATCCTCCGCCAAAACATCCCGCGCAAGATATAACGAATAGATATTGTTCGTCACCGCGTAGTCCCGGTTCTCGATGAAGTGAAGCTCCATGTCCGACAGATTTTCCTTTGCAAAATCCATAAGACCCTGCGCCGCATGGCCGACCACGATCGTCAGCTTGTACACGCCGGCCGCCTTCAGGGCGTTCGCCGCGTGCTCCAAAAGTGTTTTCCCGCCGACGTGCACCATGCACTTTGTCTGCCCCTTGGTGTATTTTCCAAGGCGCTTTCCCATACCGGCCGCCAGCAACAATGCCTGCATGCTAAGCCCTCCTTTTTAGTCCAGCTCCAGCTCCTCTTCCTCACGCTGCTTTTTCAGCTCCGCCAGACGCTTCAGAATATAATCTGCGCCCACCTCGGCGCTGTGTCCAAGATTGTAAACGTACGTCTCCACAAAGGCGGCGATCTTCTCGCGGTAGGCCTCGGGATTCGCCAGCATTTCGTTCGCGATTTCCGCGACTTGGTCGAGTGCGTCCGGCGCAACGCTCCGGCCGATCTCCTCGCGCAGGAGAATATTCAGAGGCACTGTGTCGATTTTTTGATACTCGGGATTCATGATCTTCATCGGCGTGTTGATAAACAGCACCGGCTTGAGCGTCGTGTAAGCAAACTCGTAGGTAATGCCCGACCAGTCCGTGACCATAAGATCTGCCTCAAATACCGTCGAGTTCGACGAAAAGTCCGTCTGAATCTCCACATTGCTGTTTGCGGCATAGTCCTTTTTCAGCTGCTCCATAAGCTCCGGGCAGTGCTTAACATGCTGCGGATGCGGGCGAACCACAACGCGGCAGCCGGTTTTCAGCAGCTCGTCCAAAAGCGGATGGATGCAGGAATCCACGATGTTGCCCTCCTGCCACGACGGCGCGATCAGGATGGTTTTCTGCGCTTTCTCCGTTTTCGGCATGGCTTCGTACTGCGCGCGCATTTCGTCCAGCAGGCTGTAGCCCCATTCGACCAACGTCTTTTTCGGCAGGCCGTAGGCAAGCTCCGTCTTTTCGATTTCTTCCTTTTGGTGCGGCCCGACGCACAGAACGGAATCAAAGTGATCCATGCTGCCCTTTCGCATGGTCAGGTTCAGGCTGTCCATGCCGTGCGGCACATAAAGGTATTCCATATTCTTGCGAATATAGCTGCGGCGGATGTGCATATTGTCGAGATCCGGCATCGTCATGACGACCATGTCGGCGTCCATCTTCATCATCAGGGGGATCAGGCGCAGCTCACCGATGTAATAGGGTGAAAGCTGCGGATCGTTTTTCTGAAAGACCGCATCATGCGGGTCGCTCGTGATATAATGAATGGTCAGGTTAGGCGCCTTTTTCTCGATCTGCTCGATCAGTCCGGCGAAGTACTTATAAAAGCCGGAGCCTTCGGAATAAAACACCAATTCCTTCGCTTCAATGTCCATTCCCTTGCGGAAGCGCTTATAGTCCGCCTTTTCCTGCGCCTTAAAGGGCGCAAGCTCCTTTTTCTTCTTCTCTCTGGCCTCGCGCTGCTCCCGCAGGAGCTTTTTCGTCTGCTCGAACTCGTCATAATCGATATACTTCTTCGGATTATACAAAAAGTTCATAAGATACAGGTTTGCGATGGAAAGAAGGTTTCCGGCGATCCAGTAAACGCCGGCGCCGGACGGCACAAGAAATGTAAAGTAGGTCGAGACCGCAATGGTAAAAATGGAAACGCTCCATTTTGCCGCAAAGCTCTGCTCCTGCTGCAGCACATTGGCATGGTTCTGCGCAAGGCACAGAAGATAGGTGGAGACGCCGCTGAGCACCGGAATGATCAGCTGCGTGCGGAAGCTCGGAATTCTTGTCAAATCCAGCCCCAAAAAGTGCATGTCAACCTGCGTCACCTTGTCGAGGATCGTGCTCAGCTCACCGGCAAGCCCAAACTCATTCACGCGCGCAACATTCTGCGGCAGCTGCAGCAGGCGCATGAGGATGTTCTGATAGCCGCTCTGGCTCGTAGAAACCTGCAGCGCCTCTGCGATTCGGCGGCAAAGGCCGGTGTCGATGTGCAGCAGATGCTGCATGGGGTTATAAATAACGCACACAAGGCCGAGCACCAGCGGGATCTGGATCAGCATCGGCACAACGCTGAGCATCGGCGAATAGTGGTTGCGCTTATAAAGGAGCATCTGCTCCTCCGAAATCTTATCCCGGTCGCCGGCAAAGCGCAGCCGGATGCGGTTGACCTCCGGCTGCATTTGAATCATGCGAATGCTGTTTTTTTGTACGACAATGGACAAGGGGATCAAAAGAATCTTACTAACGAGGGTAAAAAGCAGAATGGCAAGTCCATAATTGCCGATCAGCTGATAGCAAAGCCACATCACATATCCGAGCGGCACGCCCAGAATTTGATTAATCAAGGTCATCGGTCAGAGGGTTCCTCCTTTGTATGCGTATATGCGCGAAATTTGCGCCTATTCCAAAGTATTATATCAAATGCTCCCTTAAAAAGCAATGTCGTTTCGAGGATATTTCTGCGTTTCGCCGTCCGCCGCAGGAGATTCATTCAGGACTTTCCCAAAGAAAGCCCTGAAAATAGTCCTCGACCGTCTCCGCATGCCGAACCAGACGCAGCGTTCCCTGCGCCGTGTAGAGGTATTCCGCCGCACGAAGTCGGCCGCAGTGGTGGTTGCCCAACCCCGCGGCATATGCGCCCGTGTTGTGAAACACGCACAGATCGCCGACCTCCGGCTCCGGGAAGAAGCGCTTGTCCGTCAGCTTATCCAGAACATCCGCCGCCGATCCGACGACGATCTGCAGCTTCCGCTCCGCATCCTCCCGCTGCGGGAAAAAGGTAACCGGATACTGCGCGTCAAGCAGCATCGTGCGCATCAGCTGCGCGGAGGACGCGTCCACGGCAACGTAGCTGCGATAGCTTTCCTTCTTATACAGGACATGGGAAACCAGAATCCCGTTGGCTCCGACAACGAAGCGTCCAAACTGCGTCCGCACCGGTACCTTCCCCAGCGCGGCCGCCCGCATATAGCGCTCAAAGCAGCCCCGAATCGCCTCGGCGGCAGCGTCAAGCGCCGCATCCGGCCGACCGGTCTGCGGAATGCCAAGTCCGCCGGACAAATCGCAGTAGGCAACCGTCAGGTTAAAGTAGACCTGTATCTCCAGCGCCAGCGAAAACAGCTCCTGCGCGAGCGCCGCAAAATAAGCACTGTCCGTTTGATTGGACGCATACTGCGCATGGAGTCCGATGCGCCGAACCCCGCGGTTCAGCAGCAAGACTACCGCCTGAAACAGCGCCCTCTTCGGCATTCCGAACTTGGAGATCTCCGGGTTGGCGAGCGTGCGCCGCCCTGCCGTCATTCTGCCGCCCGCGTTATAGCGCAGGCCGACCGTCTCCGGCAGCCGCCAGCAGCGGACATAGCGTTCCAGCTGTGCAAGATCGTCAAAAATGATCTCCGCGCCAAGCCGCTCCGCCTCGGCGAAATCCTCCGCAAGGGGAAAACAGCCGGCGAAAACGATCTGGTCCTTGGAAAAGCCGCAGCGCTCCGCAAGCAGCAGTTCTGTCCGCGTCGTGCACATCGCGCCCTGCCCCTCCTCCCGCAGGATTCTCAAAATCTGTGGGTTGGGCGCTGCCTTGACGGCAAAGAACTGTCGGTATCCGCGGCTCCACGAGAACGCCCGGGTCAGCTCGCGCGCGGTATGCCGCAGGCCGTTCTCATCGTAAACATAGCAGGGCGTATCCTGCAGGGACAGCAGCGCCGCCTCCGGCAGGAAGATAGGATTGGGCCGCTCCATATTCCACTTCCTATTCTATCGCCTGTTCATGTCATACAGGCGTTTGAGTCCCTTGAGTAGCAGATCGTGGTCGTAGATCATCTTGTGGCGGCACAGCGGCATCACAAAGCGTGCAATTCCTCCCGTGATTACGACCGGCGTTTCCCCGCCAAGCTCCTCCTCCATCCGCATGAGCAGACCGTCCAGCATAGCCGCCGCGCCGAACAGAATGCCGGAGCGCATGCTCTCTACCGTATTTCTTCCGATGGCACGCTTCGGCTCATCCAGACTGATTCCGGGAAGCTGTGCCGTCCTTCCGGTCAGAGCCTCCATGGAAATCTTCACGCCCGGGCAGATACAGCCGCCCAGCAGCGCCGCCTTCTCATTGATGGCGCAAATGGTCGTCGCCGTACCCATATCCACGATCAAAAGCGGCGCGCCGTACTCCGCGATCGCGGCAACCGCGCCGACGATCAGATCCCCACCGGCCTGCGCAGGGTCATCCAGCAGGATGTTCAGTCCGGTTTTCATGCCTGGGCCGACCACAAGCGGCACGATCCCCGTCAGCTTACGAACTGCCGTGGTAAACGAGTTGAGCACCGGCGGCACGACGGAGGAAATGATAACGCCCTCCACGCCGGAAATCGGAACGCCGAAAAGCTCCAGCATGGTTTTCAGCTCCGCGCAGTATTGGTCGGAGGTTTTTACGGTATCCGTTGCGATCCTCGCCTCAAAGAGGATGCGTTCCTGCTCAATGCAGCCCAAAACGATGTTCGAATTCCCGATATCTATTGCCAAAATCATATCTGCTCTCCTCCGATGGTCAATTCTTTGATCCGGCAGCTTGCCGTGCCGTCCTTCAGCTCCATGACGCCATAGGTGATTCGCCCGCGGCCGGAACAGCTTCCGGGATTCAGCATCCACAGGCCGTTGTGCCACTCGCAGTACGGGATATGCGTATGCCCGAAGAGCAGCACCTGCGCACCGGCCTCTCTTGCCGCCAGCTCCGCCTGCAAATAGCCGCTCTTTACGCCGTATTCATGTCCGTGCATCAAAAGAAGACGCACTCCCTCGAGCGACACCAAAAGCCGCTTCGGCGTGCTGCGGAGGAAATCACAGTTGCCGCGCACAAAAAGAACCGGCGTGTGCTCGGCGAAGCGCGCCAGCTCCTGCGCATCCGTATCGTGGTCGCCAAGGTGAATCACGGTCTCCGGCTCCTCCAGCTCCCATGCACGCTCCATATAAGCCATCTGCCCGTGTGAATCGGACAAAACCAAAATTTTCATTTTTCATTCACCTGCTGCGTAGAAATTTCATATATTGATAGAAAGGGGGTACGCCTATGCAAAACCAATCAAACAGCCTGCCCTTTTCCGAGCAGGATATCAAGCGGGTTCTCGGCAGTGACGAAGGAAAGCAGCTGCTCCGGCTGCTGAATCGGGACGGCGGCGCAGCCCTTCGGCAGGCAGCCGAGGCCATAAAGGCCGGAGACGCAGCGCGCGCCAAGCAGCTTCTGTCCCCCATCATGGAAACGTCGGAGGCCGCGTCCCTCGTCGAGAAGATCAATCAAAAGCGCTGATGGACGATTTTTCCGAGAAGCTGAACCAGATCATCGGCAATCCCGGCGCCATGGCGCAGATCCTGTCTCTCGCGCAGTCACTTGGCGGTGCGCCGAAGGACGCACCCGCAAAGGATGCGCCGCCGAAGCCGCCGCCGCCACCGAAGCCGCCGATCGACGACACGCTGCTGCGCGGCCTTATGCAGCTTGCGCAGGAGGCCGGACGGCCGGATGAAAAGCAGCAGGCGCTTCTTTGCGCGCTGAAGCCTTACATCTCTCCGGCGCACCGGGAGCGTCTGGACCGCGCCATGCAGCTTGCGCGTCTGGCAAAAATCGCGGGCTTTGCGCTGAAGCAGGCCGAGCGCAAGGAAAGGAGGCCCTGATGTACAGCCGCTATATTCCGAACGATCACGGGGTTTACCGCCGCCAGACGGTGCAGACGCCGCAGCCCTCTGCGCCGCCGCGGCCGCCGTCTCCTCCGCCTCCCGCTCCCCCGCAAAACCCACAGCAGCCGCCACCGCCGAAGCCGCAATCTCCGCCGCAGAAGCCCTGCCGGGAGCCGCCGAAGCGCACGCTCAGCGAGCTGTTTTCCGGCCTGCTGCCGCAAAACATGGATACCGGCGACCTTCTGGTGCTGCTCATTTGTCTCTTAATTCTGCTCGACGGCGAAGAAGACGGCACTGCGGTCGTCCTGACGCTTGCCATTTTTCTATTTCTGCAATGAGGTCTGCCAAATTGCAAAACAGGGAGCTGCGTTTTTCAATTCGCCGCTCCCTGTTCTCGGGAATCTCCGAATCAATCGGCAGCGGAAGGTGAAATTCTTTTTACCTTTCGCTCCGATGGATTGAAGCAGAGGTTCCCTTGTTTTACGCAGTAAAATCTGCCGGTCTTTCGGCGCAAACGCCGAAGTGCCATGCGATCGCCTGCGCAATTCGCTCACAGGCATGCCCGTCGCCATAGGGATTGACCGCGTGCGCCATGCCCGCATAGGCATCGCGGCTGTCGAGCAGCTCCCGCGCCATGGCAAGAATTTGTGCTTTTTCCACACCGGCCAGCTTGACCGTACCGGCCTGTACCGCCTCAGGGCGCTCCGTCTCCCGGCGCAGCACCAAAACGGGCTTTCCCATCGCCGGAGCCTCCTCCTGCAGTCCGCCGGAATCTGTCATGACAAAATAGCAGCGTGCCATCAGGTTGTGCATTTCCTCCACGTCGATCGGATCAATCAGATGAATGCGCGGATGTCCGCCCAGAATGCCGAAGGCACACTGCCGCACGGCCGGACTGAGGTGGACGGGATACACGACCTCCACGTCCTCGTGCTCCTGCACGGTCTGCAAAATGGCCTCCATGATGTTCTTCATCGGCTCGCCATAGTTCTCCCTGCGGTGGCATGTAACCACAATCACGCGCTTTCCCTGAAAATCCAGCTCGTTCAGCTCCGGCGTTGAAAATATGAAGCGGTCGCGCACCGTGGTCCGCATCGCGTCGATTACGGTATTTCCGGTGATAAAAATCTTCCCCGCAACTGCCTCGCGGCGCAGATTCTGCGCGTTGGCAGCGGTCGGCGAAAAATGCAGGTCGGCAATGTCGCCGACAAGCGTCCGATTCATTTCCTCCGGGAAGGGCGAATACTTATCCCAGGTTCGCAGTCCGGCCTCCACATGGCCGACCGGGATCTTGTGATAAAAGGCGGAAAGCGCACCGGCAAAGGTCGTGGACGTATCGCCATGCACAAGGATCATGTCCGGCTGCGCCTTCTCGATCACGTCGTCCATGCCTAAAATGGTGCGAGTTGTGATTGAAGAGAGCGTCTGCTGCTTCTGCATGATGTTGAGATCGTAGTCCGCCCGCAGGCGGAAAATCTGCATAACGGAATCCAGCATCTCCCGGTGCTGGCCGGTCAGGCAGCAAATACTCTCAAATTCCGGCCGCCGCGCCAGCTCCTTGACGAGCGGCGCCATTTTAATGGCCTCCGGCCTCGTGCCGAAGACCGACATAATTTTAATCTTCTTCATGGTTTTCTTCTTTCTCCTCGTTTTTTCCCGAATGCTCCGGCTTGTGTCCGAAAATCAGGCGCGTTCCGATCGCGCCGACCACGAAGAAAGCGCCCAGCAGAATCAGCGCGCGCATCTCGCCGGACGAGGTCAGCACGACGGCGGCCAATCCAAGCAGCGCCGTCAGCATATAGGCGATGGCCACGGTCTGCTTCTGAGAAAAGCCCATGTCGATCAGTCGATGATGAATGTGTCCGCGGTCTGCAACCATGGGATTCTGTCCGTGCGCCAGCCTGCGAAGAATGGCAAAGCAAATATCAAAAATCGGCAGCCCCAGCAGCAGAAACGGCACGGCGAAGGAGACGAGCATATAGTACTTAAACAGCCCCTGAACGGAAACGGAGGCCAGCACAAAGCCCAAAAAGGTCGAGCCGGCGTCTCCCATAAAAATCTTTGCCGGATTGAAATTATAGGGGATAAAGCCAAGGCAGGCGCCAAGCAGCGCCGCCATAACGATTGCCACATTGCCGTCGTTGGCCACCTCGGCGACAATCAGCGCAATGACAAGCATCGTCGCGGCGGAAATCGCCGAAACGCCGACCGCAAGTCCGTCCAAGCCGTCGATGAAGTTCACGGCGTTCGTAATGGCTACGATCCAGATGACCGTCGCGGAAATGGACAGCCAGTTCGGCAGCGTCAGATAGGTGCTTCCGCTGAAGAAAAAGGGATTCGTGATATGCTGGATCCGGCAGCCGCCGTAAAGCACCACGATAAGCGCCGCAGCGATCTGCACAACAAATTTGGGCAGCGCCTTCAGCGTCATAATGTCGTCGAGCACGCCAAGCACCACGATCATCGTTGCGCCGAGCAGGATGCTCTGCAGCTGGCGGTCGATCTTCGCAAAGATCAGAACCGCAAACAAAAACGCAATAAAGATCGCCAGACCGCCCATACGCGGAATCGGATGGTCGTGCATTCTGCGGCTGTCCCGCGGGACATCGATCGCGCCGACCTTATAGGCCAGCGTTTTCACAAGCGGCGTTGTGGCAAAGGAGATCACCACGCCGACCACGACGGCAAGCAGGATCTGCAAAATATACTTTGTATCAAAAATCATGAATGCGTCCTCTCGGTCACTTTGCAACAAAGCCGACCTTCTTATAAACCTTTCGCAGCGTTTTATCGGCGATGCGGCTTGCCTTTTCCGCGCCCATGCGGCAGACGTCCTGCAGATATGCCTTGTCGGCAAGCAGGCGCGCTGCCTCCTCGCGGATCGGGCGCAGCAGCTCCACAACGGCTTCTCCGACGGCCGTCTTGAACGTACCGTAGCCCTGTCCCGCAAATTCCGATTCGATCTGCGCGAAGGACTTTCCCGTAGCGGCAGAATAGATGGTCATCAGGTTGGAAATGCCCTTTTTATGCTCCGGGTCATAGC
The DNA here is from genome assembly GCA_902465435.1 of uncultured Eubacteriales bacterium. Taxonomy (GTDB): domain Bacteria; phylum Bacillota; class Clostridia; order Oscillospirales; family Oscillospiraceae; genus CABQNH01. Next base: position 36,422 of record CABQNH010000017.1, read on the forward strand.
GCACGCACATCTCGCTGTCCGTGATCGCGCGCTTGAACAGGCGCATGATATCCTCCGGACGATCCATGAGGCACACACGGCCGGGATCCTCGTTTTCCGACTTCGACATTTTTGCCTCCGGATTTGCAAGGCTCATGATCCGCGCGCCAACCTTCGGGATGTACGGCTCCGGCAGCTTGAACACGTCGCCGTAAATATGGTTGAAGCGGACGGCAATATCGCGCGTCAGCTCAACATGCTGCTTCTGATCCTCTCCAACCGGCACAAAGTCCGGCTGATAGAGCAGAATATCCGCAGCCATCAGCGAAGGGTAGGTAAACAGTCCGCCGTTAATATTGTCCGCGTTCTTTGCGCTTTTGTCCTTGAACTGCGTCATGCGGGACAGTTCGCCGAACATGGCGTAGCAGTTCAGCACCCAGCCCAGTTCCGCATGCTGATGCACATGGCTCTGAATAAAAAGCGTGTTCTTCTGCGGGTCCAGTCCGCAGGCAATATACTGCGCAAGCTGCTCCATTGTGCGTCTGCGCAGATCGGCCGGATTCTGCCGAACTGTAATGGCGTGCAAATCCGCCATAAAATAATAGTTGTCGAATTCTTCCTCCCGTTCCTTCCAGTTCTTGATTGCGCCCAGATACGAGCCAAGCGTCAGGTCGCCGGAGGGCTTGATGCCCGAGAGCATCACCTTCTTTTTTTCCACGGTCTGTTCTACGTTGTTCTGTTCCACGCTGATCGCTCCTATTTTCGAGTGCCGCCCCGCCGCATTCCGCCGGAGGGCACACCGTTTTCTGTTTTCAAAATCAGAGCCTGCTCTGCACGCGGCTCATTTAATGGTCATTATAGCACCACCTTTGCCAAAAGGCAATATAAATCGGTGGAATCCCCGTAAATTCTGACGATTCTTTTGCACTTTTGTTTCCAAAAACCGTAGAGTTTTCTTTACATTTTTCAGGTTTCACGCTATAATGAAGAAACGTTGACAAAAGGATCCTGCAAATGCCTTACGCGGCATACGCCAATGCAATTTTGCAAACGCGGCGCAAGCTGACCCTCCTGCATCCGCCGAACGGGAACTAACGCCCGGCGACCGTGCGGCGACTTCTTGCATCAGCCGCCTGGCGGAAACGCCGCGATACTTTCAGAAAAGAGGAGCTCACTATGGATTACGAAAAGCTTGCCGAGCTGCTGTTCCCCGATGTAACGGGAACCGTCGCCGACTTGGAAGAAAAATATCCGCCGCGCGATTTGCCCGAGGGCGCGCGCGTCACCCGCTTTGCCCCCAGCCCCACCGGTTATCTCCACATTGGCGGATTATTCGGCGCATTAACGGACGTTCTGACCGCAAAAGCGAGCCACGGCGTTTCCTATCTCCGCATTGAGGACACCGATAAAAAGCGGGAGATTTCCGACGGCGTTTCCGCCATTTTGAACGGGTTTTCCGCCTTCGGCGTACAGTTTGACGAGGGCGTCTGCGGATTCGGGCAGGAAACCGGCGCATACGGGCCGTATACCCAGTCGCAGCGCGTCGGCATTTACCACATCGTCGCCAAGGAGCTGACGCGGCGCGGGCTGGCCTACCCCTGCTTCTGCACGGCAGAGGAGCTGACCGAGCTGCGCGCGGAGCAGGAAAAGGCCGGAACCGCTATCTGGGGCTACTTTGGGAAATGGGCACGCTGCCGTGACCTGCGTCTTGAGCAGATCGAAGCAAACCTGAAAGCAGGAAAGCCCTATGTGCTTCGGTTCCGTTCGGACGGGCAGGCCGATCGCCGCATTGTATTTGACGATCTGATCCGCGGCAAGATCGAAATGCCCGAAAATATCATCGACGAGGTACTGCTGAAGTCCGACGGCGTGCCGACCTATCATTTCGCCCATGTCTGCGACGATCATTTTATGCGCACAACGCACGTCATTCGCGGCGAGGAGTGGATCTCCTCCGTACCGAAGCACATTGCCCTGTTCCGTGCCTGCGGCTTCAAGCCGCCGAAGTATGCCCACACCGCGCAGGTCATGAAGCTGGACGAGGAGGACGGCGCAAAGCGCAAGCTTTCCAAGCGCAAGGATCCGGAGGCCGCCGTCAGCTACTTTGTGGAAAAGGGCTTCCCCAAGGAGGCGCTGATCGAGTACCTGCTCACCCTGCTCAACTCCGGCTTTGAGGATTGGCGGCGCGCCAACCCGAAGGCGGATGCGCTGGACTACCCCTTCCAGCTCAAAAAGCTTGGCGCAAGCGGCTGCCTGTTCGATCTCGTGAAGCTGACGGACGTCAGCAAAAACGTCATTTCCGTCATGGACGCCGACACGGTCTATTCCCGGCTGCTTGCATGGGCGAAAACCTATGACCCCGACTTTGCCGCCCTGCTGCAGCAGGATCCCGACTTCAGCCGCAGCATTCTGAATATTGACCGCGACTGTCCGAAGCCGCGCAAGGACATTGCAAAATGGGATGAGGTCAAGGATAATCTCTCCTATTTCTTCCCCACGCTTTATGTCCCCTGCCATAGCCTTCCCGAGCGGATTGATGCGCAGGACGCAAAAAAAATTCTCGCTGCCTATGCGGAAATTTACAGCGAGAGCGACGACAAGGATGCTTGGTTCGCTAAAATCAAATCTCTGTGTGAGCCGTTCGGCTATACGCCGAATGTGAAGGACTTCAAGAAGGATCCCTCAGCCTACCGGGGGCACGTCGGCGACCTTTCCGCCCTGCTGCGCCTTGCCGTGACCGGGCGCGCAAACACGCCTGATCTTTGCGCGATCATGCAGCGGTTGGGGCGCGAAACCGTCCTCTCGCGGCTTGCCGCGTACGCCGAAGCGCTTGGATAAGCCCGACCCGGCGTCTCTTCCGACCCCGCCGCGTTCTTTCTTGCAGCATTTCCCTTTATCGCATTTCCGCCGCCGTCCGGCCTCCACCAGACGGCGGCGATTTTCGCGTCATGGCCGCTCCATGCCGATCACTGGCGCCAGAAGACGCCCCGCGTCAACATCTATCTCCGTAGTATAAGCAAAAAAGCACGCGCCAATCGGCGCGTGCTTACAGCGTGTCAAAAAACCTTTTTGACACGCTGACAGACGATCAAGAAAGTTCGGAA
>CABQNH010000018.1 GCA_902465435.1 uncultured Eubacteriales bacterium
TTTTTCTAGGCATAGCTAAAGCTTTTTGGAACCACCGGCACTGCCGGTGGTTTTCTTGCTACAATAAGGGCGGGAGGAAGCAAGCTGCTTTCTCCCGCCCGATCTTTATTCACATTTTTGGTATCGCTCCGCTGCCTGAATTAAATCCCCCGCCACGGTCTCCCGCAGTTCCTCCGGGGACAAGATCTGCACGTGTCTGCAATATTGCAGCGTCCAATGGCGCATGGCGCCCCAATTCACCGTGGCCCGCACGCAGACAGTGTCTTCCGTTTCGTCATAGAAGCGCACATCCCGGCCGAACCAGTCGATGATGTCATTCAGAATTTCCTTTTTCGCCCGGAAGGCGACCGGTACGCTCTTGCCGGAGAACATATACAGATGTTCTGCCATATGCTTCGGCAGGTTCAGGCCGTCCGGTGCGGCGAGCTTCACCGGCTTGGCCCCGGTGTCCAGCAGCCGGATATTCGTGATCCGATCCAGCCGGAAATGCGTAATGCCGTCGTGGTTTTCGCAGTTGCAAATGAGATAATACCGCCCGTTGGTGGCCGCCATCTGGTAGGGATTGACGATATAGCGTTTCACCGCTCCGGCTTCGTCCCTGCGCGGATGGAGCTTTTTGTCCGTGCCGAAGCTGTTGTAGGTGAAGGTGACCTGCTTTCTGTTCGCAATGGCCTCGTCCAGAATCTCAATGGTATAAAACAGCTCCGGATTCTCCGGCGTGGTCTCCGGCAGCGTGGAAATAAATCGTACATGGGACTTGAAATAGCGGTTGGACAGCCCTTTCAGCTTTTCTACCAGATCTTTGCACTGGTTGTAGGGAATATGCTTGGAAAAGAGCAGACCGTCAATCAGGAGCCGCAGCTCCGCGTCCGTAAATTCCCGCTCCAGATAGAAGTCCGAGAGAATGTAGCTGTCCTCCGGCGTTCCATCCTTGCCGGGGATTTGGCGCAGGGTTTCCTTGAAGCCAATATCATAGCCCATTTCCATCAGGCTCGTCAGGTTCCGCTTGATGCTCTTGCGGTCGGCGTGGAGGTGGTACTCCCGCTCCAGAATGTCCATGATGTCCCGCTGGCTCAGCCGGTGCTCCGCATCGGAATATTCCCGCAGGACCTCCAGAATTGCAAAGTCGAGCTTTTTCTGCTGTGGTTCTCCCATTTTTCTCACCCCCTGTTTATCTTATCATTTCTGCCCATAGAATACAACACTGGATGGGGAAAAAGTACCCCATCCGGCACGCAAATTATGGTGTATTTCTACTCACGCCCCTGCGTGAGGGGCGACTGTCTTTACGGCGCGAATGCCCGCCGCCTTTCCCCATTTCTACTCACGCCCCTGCGTGAGGGGCGACACGAGCAATGGCTCCCTACCCACAGAGCCGGGAAAATTTCTACTCACGCCCCTGCGTGAGGGGCGACACCCTCACCAGCGTAAGAATACTGAGTAGCGCCAAAATTTCTACTCACGCCCCTGCGTGAGGGGCGACTTGCTTTGCTGACTGCTCGACCGCCGTCACTCTTTCGATTTCTACTCACGCCCCTGCGTGAGGGGCGACAAGTTGTTGAGCTGGCAAAAAAAATCCGCGAAAGCATTTCTACTCACGCCCCTGCGTGAGGGGCGACAGCAATTTTCTACAAATCCAATGCTGGGTTTTGTGGCAAATTGCTGAAATATTACACGGCTTCCATTGAAATCCCCCATATTTTGGTATAGACTTCCCCAGAACCGCATAAATTGTTGGGATTGTTTGCGCCGACCTCCCGTGAAATCGTGGATGGGAGGGACTGGCGCTAGAAAATCAATGCACTGCCGGCCTCCACAAGAGGCCTTTTCCCCATGGTCTCAATCCGGTTCTCATAGGAATTGCCCAGCCGATAAAAGCGAACCGAATCCTGTGCCATATCGATCACCTTTTCCAGCTCTTGTTTCAGGGTCACCAGCTGCGCGGCATCTACAAGTACCTCGAACACGGAGTTTTGAACGCGCATTCCGTGACGCTCACAAATCTTTGCTACTTTTCGCAAGCGCTTTTGCCCGGCGGCATCCGATGTGTCCACATCGTAGGTCACGACCAGCATCATGCCCATTACCTCCATACAAACGGCGGGTACCGGTCCAAATCTCCGCGCAGTACCCGGGCGAACAGCATGGACTGTGTGTACGGGATTATCCCAATGGAAATTTTTTCCTTCAAAAATGGGTGCTGAATGGACTCGCGTTTTCTGGAACGCCACTGCTCAAGCACCTTTCGCCGGCCCTTCTCACTGAGATATACTGCGTCAAAGTCTGTGGTGAAGTCCTGGGCTTGAAACTGATCCTTGTTGAACATGGAGATGACCAGCCGGTCACATAACGGCGCGCGAAGCTCTTCCATAAGGTCCAGGGCAAAAGATGGCCGACCTGGACGAAGGGTGTGGAGGTATCCCGCAGCGGGATCCAGCCCTACGGCTTCCATAGAGGAACGAACGTCATGGGCCAATAAAGTGTAGACAAAAGATAGTACCGCGTTGACTTCATTCAGGGGAGGACGACGGCTTCTTGTCTCAAAGCGATACCCCTTTGGACTGGAGAGCAGGCTATCAAATTGGGAGAAGTAGACCGACGCTGCGGCGCCTTCGATGCCACGCATAGAATCAATGTCAACGCAGGAATCCAGCCTCTGCGCTATTTCAGATAAGTCAGATGCCGCCCCAGAAATGGCGCATCTTGCCGATTCATCGGAGTTGGAGCGGGCATACCGCATCAAAACGGACTTGCTGTTTCGTATTTTGCAGAACAGCAGATCTTCCACAAACCGGTTTGCAAAGTCCGCGTCTGCCAGACTTTCATACTGGTGCTTCCGCAGCAATACATTACCGCTGACCGGGCCACAGACCCGCCCCAGGAAAAATCCATTTTCACTGAGAAAGGTGATCGCCACATCGTTTTGAGAGCAAAACGAGAGCAATGCGGTAGAAAGTGTGTTTTTTCCGAACAGAACAATGGAATCCACCTGGGAAATGGGAACAGAAGCCTTTTCCGCACCGCCAATGGAGATGCAGATATTTCCGTTCCTCTCAAACAGATAGCTTTCCGGGGTCGTAATGTACAGCGTTTCCAGCAGCTTTTTCATAGAGCATCCTCCTCTATAGCCTCTTTGCGGAGCTGTGTGCAGTAACCTGAGGCGGATTGCTGCACATTGGGCAGGCAGATCTCCTGAAGAGAACAGGCCTTGCATTTTGCTCCGTATTCTGCCGGAGGAATCGAAAAGCTGCGGCGAAAGGACTCGATTTTTTCAATGGTATCCAGAACCAGGCTGCGCAGCTCCTCTGTGAGGGGAACCGGGTACCGCCGGTGAGACGTGATGTAGAAGATGGATCCCTCCGGAATCCGGGCTCCGAACATTTCCTCCAGGCACATGGCCTGGGCACACAGCTGGAGTTCGTACTCCTGCTCGGAACGGAGCTTTCCGTGTTTATATTCTACAGGATACAGCTTGACCGGGAAATCCAGCGCGGGGATATGACAGCCATTGGGAGATGCTTCCGCCTCAATGCAGTCGCATTTTCCTGCGATCCCCAGGCCGTGAGAAAAGACCGGAAATTCATACAGCTTCGCAGAATTCCCCCGGCGTTCTACCCGCTGGGTATGGACCCGCTCATGTTCCGAACGGCCCTTGGCGGTGTCCGCATTTTCTGACCAGACCCGTTCGTTGGTCAGCAGTGCGGCCCGCCGCAGGCAAAACCCGGCATGGGACAGCTGCGAAAGGGGGATTGGGTCCCAATCATCCATGGTGGAACCAGTCCTCGTTTTCGGGAAGCTTGTCCCAGACCACAGGGCCGAAGGCGCTGGACTGGAAGCCGATCTGCACGCCGTTGGGGACCTTATCCAGAGAGACCAGGGCGTCATAGTCCCGATAGCTCCGGGGATAGGCAACGGAGGCTTTCTTGGAAACCTTGACCAGGTCGAAGAGCTTATGGGCGGGGGCGCAGCCCAGCTTGGCTTGGCGAACTCTCTGGGCGGTGTCGCTGTCTGTGCCGACATGCTTGAAAAGGATCAAGGGGGAAACGACGGCCATCTCGCCCTTGCTGGCGGAGTGGTCATGCTCATACATATTCAGAATGGATTCAAAGAGGATATTCAGATCCTCCTCATCAAATCCGGTTTCCTCGGCAAGATTTGCACTGATAAAGCCCCGGACCTCATACAGGCCAAAGGGAATGATCTGCTTCCTTCCCATGGTGCGAAGCTTGTCCTCCGGCTGTGCCTCCTCCCAGGCGATGTAATCCTCCACCGTAGCATCGTCCTTTATCTTGTCGGCAACTGCCATGCGGGTGATGGAAATGTCCAGTGGGAGAACCGGATCCAGGCTTTTTCCATAGGTGATCTGCACGGGCCCCCGCACCTGTCCGGCGTTGGGACCGGTGGACATGACTGCACCGAAGGTGCGGACGTCGTAGAACAGCTCACAGGCTTTTTTCCTGCCGGCATAAACTGCTTCTTTTGCCTTGGCACAGTCCGCAACGCCCGCTGCCCGCTTGGCCTCCGCAATATGACGGTTGATATTGGTAGCCTGCTGAATTATGATGTTCATGCCGGGCTCCCCACGGTGGGCCATCTCCACATAGTTCCGGATCCGGCGCTTGGTGGCGGCGTCGGTGATGAAGCCCTGCATGGTCTGGGGGTCGATCCGGGGCATATTGCCCATGTCGGGATCGCCATTGGGGTTACAATTGGTGCATGCGACATAGTACATAAATTCATATCGATTCTGAATGGCCATGGTATATCCTCCTTTTACTGATTAGCCGCTTCCGCCTTTTCCTTGGCGGCGGCAATGTGCGCATTCTTTTCCTTGTTGAGCATGGCACCCATCTGGTAATAGCCCAGGGCAAAATAGGACTGCTGCTCCAGATTCAAGGTGGCGGGAATGGAGGAACCCAGAGCAACGGAAATTTGTTGCAGCTTTTCCTGGTACTGCTTGGCAAGCCAAGTGTTTTCCATTTTTTCCAGATGGTGATTGGACCGGCTGCTGAGCTGGCCAATGACCAGAGCGGGCATTTGAATCGCGGAGGCATAGTACCGCTCCACGATCCCGGTGTTGACATCGGGCATAGCGGCCTTTTGAATTGCCGCATAGACGGCCATTAGTCCGCCGCAGTGATAGGCGGCGTTGGAAAGGTTCAGATTGTATTCTTCCAAGATCGGTACCTCCTGATGATGAATTCGATTTTTCCGAAGCAGCCATACCTTCAGCCACTGGCAGGCCAGACTGTTGGGCAGACTGCTTTGCGTGCCCTGCGTATCGCCTTTATCGCCTGCGAGAAGCTCGGAGCGAATATAGGCAAGAGCCTTCGAGGCAACGGCATCCGGCAGGATCCCGCCGGATAAAATGGCCTGAACTACCGCCGGCGTGATGCCGGCCAGCTCCTTTGGCAGCCGCTCAAAGGTCCGCTTGTCGGTCTTTTGAAATTTTAAGAGGCGGAGCAGACGGGCTGTCAGCATTTTCGGCCGGATCTTTCCGGTGCCGCCCAGATTGGTCAGTGCCAGATCGGAATACCATCGCTCCATGCTGCGGCGAAGGTCGGCGTAATTGCCCCGGTCATACTTGCGGATCATGATACGGCTATTGGCTCCGGACAGCAGCAGGATGTAATAGGACACGTTATCCAGTCCGGAAACGGCCTGACCGGAACAGACGCTTTCCGGAACCTGATTTGCCCGGTTCCGCGCCGTCTGCTCGTTGACGGTCGGCGGCTCTTCCGGCTTTTTCTCCGGCAGATCATAACCAAAGTCAATGGAGTAAAGCGGGTCAACCTCCTGTGGGATCTTACTGTCAAACCAGTGGACGAACTTCATGCCCGCAAGAATGGGCGCATCCTTCAGCAGATCGTCCAGCGCCGCCTTTACTACGCAGAACGCCTCCTCCGAGACCGGGGCATTGGCCGCTTTTTTCTGGTTGTAGGAGCGGAAAGCGGACTTATCGAAGCAGATCAGCGCATCCCCGCTGGCGTGGCCGCCTACGGCCCGCAGCCCCTGAATGGGGGTGGTGGTCGTCATGGGGACCGTGGGCTTGCCGGTAATGAGGCACAGCGCGGAGGGTTCCTCGTTCCCCTTGGAGAATTGCTGCCGAAAGGACTGCCACCAGGCACAGACCTTTTCGGATTGCAAAATAGACTGGCCGTTGACCCGGAAGGAAATCCGGTCCCCCGGCTTGATCTTGGCCCGGTCCAGTTCCGCCTGGATGGCCGCCGCGATTTCGGGGGTCTCCAGCGCGTGAACACAGGGCTTCAAAAGAGGCTCTGCCTCAGAGGCGCTGCGGAGCGATTCCAGAAAGAAGACGCTTTTGCTTCCGGGCTGGGCAGGAATTACAACAGACCGCTTTTCCACAAGAACGTTACTCTTATCCTTGCCGTTGGCCAGACTTCCTATATCTGGGCAGGGGACGGGTTCCCCGTCGCCCAGGTAGACGCTGACGGAATCCTCACGCTCGGACAGGGAAATATACGCTTTGACATTTTTTCCCATGAAGCCGTGGGGTAATGCCAGCTGGCGGCGCATTCCATAGTCATACAGTGCTTTCAGCATGGGCTGCCTCCCTTCAGGACCTCCGGGCTGTCATAAGGGGGAACCAGAATGACGCCGTTCTCCATGACCCCATGGAACAGAGACATCCGGATTTTCATCTTCTTGGTGACCTCCACGTCATCCGGACCGAAAAGATCGTAGACCATCAGCCCAGCGTCCAGACTCTGGTCGATGGGCGGCCGGGTCCCGTCGCTCTCCTCAAAATAGCAGACAAATTCCCGGAGACCCAGGGAGGGCTGATAGTAGCATTTTCCCCCACGGATGCGCCGCAGGGCCTGCTCGTAGAGCTGGACCTCCCGGCCCATAAAGGCGGGCCGTGGAAGGATGGACGCCGAAATGCGGTAACGGACATCCTGCAGAGCCACAGTCTGCCGCTGGGTTCGTTCCTCTTCGGTAAAAATCGGGTCCGAACCAACGGTGCATTTGACCTCGTTGCGCTTGAAGCTGATGTAGCGGATGGGGTTCAAGACCTCAATGCGGTTGACCCTCCATGTGAATTCCTTCGGCTTCATGTAGATTGCGGAGAGAATCCCCCGGGCGGCAGATGGGGTGGGGAAAGGATAGGTCAGCCGCTCCACCTTTGCGTAGGGAGCAGAGAAGCAGGCAAAATCCCCCCAGACTTCGATCGTGATTTCTTTCAAATTCTGTTCACCTCCATGATTTGTGCACTCTGCTCCGTTTTGGGAACAGAGCGGCCAAATAATATCATATTTATTTCAACTCATCAGCTAAGCAAAGCAGCTGTCAAATATAGTATAATTTACGGGATGCGTTTTGTCAATCGTTTTATATAAAACAAATGACGCACAACTCGTTCGAATTACAGGACAGACAGCGTGTGATTGTTCAGAAGATAGAATCCAATCGTTCTTCCTGGGGGAAATGCAGTCCCAGCCGCTCGGAATACAGGTCCCTATACTGGGGGCGAAGCAGATAAACATTACTGCCTGTGGTCTGAGACCCATACGGCTCCCGTCCCCGACGGGCAAAGGGAATTTCTTCCCCATAGGTTTCCAGGTTTTTCGCAAAGCAGGTCACGGTGATAGAGGCCGCCTCCTTCAGCAGCGCTCCGGTGATACCCTGCTCCCGCAGCTGACCCGCGATGCGGTCGTAACGCTCCTGTTCTCCGGGATAGGGAACAATGACCTGGGTGCCGGCGTTGGCAATCAGCTTGTATTGTGCTGCTGTCTGCTCAAAAGACCGGGCGTCGATCGCCTTTTTCAATTCCGCTTTGTCGGTGGCACCGTCAAACAGCAGCCGGTAGTATTCCCGGATTTTCTCGGGATCATGGATGGAAAAGGGCGGCCCCATCTCCTGCACGGTGACAGCGGCATTGTGATACCAGGGGTCCGGATAGGGCATCCGGCTGTCCTCCGGACGAAAGACAATGACCTGACCCATGGAATCACGGCCGTTTCGGTTACATCGCCCGGCAGCCTGAATGATGGCCTCCAGAGGGGCCAGGGCGCGATACATGGTTCTGAAGTCCAGGTCTACACCGGCCTCAATGCACTGGGTCGCCACCACCCGGCAGGGCAGCTTCTGATCCAGATGCTGGCGAATACGTTCTATCTGCCTGCTCCGGTGGGCGGGACACAGGTCTGTGGTAAGAAAGAAAACCGTGTCCTCAGGGCAGAGCCGATCCAATGCTGCGGCAATTGTCCTCGCGTGGCGGCGAAGGTTGACAATGACACAGACGCTGTCACACCGGGACATTTCTTCGGCAATGGTTTCTAAAGGCGTCTCTGCCCTGATTCGCCATTCCACCTCCACACGCTGCAAGGCCGCAAACATCTTTTTGTTTTCGGAAAAAATCTCCCGGGGTGCCCAGGCCAGGTCCTTTCGGGCACCAAAATCTGGCTGGGTCGCCGTGGAGAATACCACGGTGGTGTGGTACCGGCCGCACAGTTCGTTCACCGCACGGAGTGTGGCAGAGGTCAGATTGGCGGGCAGACTCTGGGCCTCGTCGAATATCACAACGCTGTTTGCAATATTGTGGAGCTTCCGGCAGACTGTGGGCCGGTCAGAAAACAGAGACTCAAAAAATCGGACGGAGGTTGTGATAATGACCGGCGAGTTCCACCTGGCGGCCAACTCCCAGGCGCTTTCCGGCAGGTTGCTTTGGCTATGGTCAATCAGCACGTTGGGGATGATTTGGGCATAGGTTTTTGCGCTTTGTTCGGCCAGGGTCAGGAATGGAAGCACAATAATGATTCGTTTCTTCCCGTGCTTCAGGCAATGCTGCAGGGCAAAATGCAGCAGAGCCAGGGTTTTCCCGGTTCCGGTGGGGGCTGTCAGTGTATACAGCCCCTCCGGTTCACTGCCCACTTTTCCGCACTGTTCAAAAACCTGATCCCGGTATGAATTGAGGGTTTGGTCCGCGGTGGAGCGCTGTTTGATGTCATTCCGGTAGGCATACAATTTTTCCAGAAGCCTCCGAGGTGCAAAATAGTCATCTTCCGCCTGATCCAGATATGCGCTGTTGTCGTTCATTGCAGAGGCCGTATAGTCAGCATCCACCAGGCAGGAGAACAGCATCCTGGTATACAGCATGGACTCCAATTCGGCGGAGGGCGGGACCGGAAGCTGTTTGGTAGGCCGAAAATCGGGGAAATCCTTTTGAAATGCGGCATGTGCCGTCAATAATTGTTCACTGCTTTCGATGGATGGGTTCTTTCCACCATTTCCATGGGCTGTTTTGGCTTGATCTGCAACGGCGTGAAGATCATCTCTGATCGCATCGTAGGCCACGAGACCGTCATGGTGTCCGTTGACAGCCTCCACCACGGGACGAATACTGGCCCAACCCTTATAGATGCCTTCCAGAAAACACGCACCGCCCATAGCGTGATCGATCCCTGTCCGGAGGCCTTTCAGTACGTCCTGAAAGGCCTGCGTATATTTTCCAAAGTCATGTACCGTCCCCGCCAGCGCCGCGGCTTCGCCCAGCCCAAGGGGATCTCCATATTCTCTGGCCAGTAGACAAACCTTTTGCAAATGCTCTTTTACGGTTTCCTGGTGCCCTTGCGGGTTTTTAGATTTTGCGTAGTATTCCATGACGCTCCTCCTGCACGGTGTTGATGGGAAGTGATACCGCTTTCATCTTGGGACCCGTAGCGTTTGACACTCTGTTTTGCTTTTACGTCAAATAACATTTTTGTAAGACAAGAATATTATACCTGGTTCAATTCTACCTGTCAATGTTTGGTAAGATCTTCTCTACTGCGAGTTGAACTTGCGAAACCGGTTATTATGCACATCATTCGTCTTTGAGAAGGAAAATTGTCGAGAGAAGATGCCTTTCAGAGAATAAGTCTCCGGAAAAACATGAAAAATAAGAACGAAAAGGAGTGTGGCAGCTGACAGATTGATATTCAGGACAGGGAAAAGACGGTGGAGGTCTGGCTGACCAACACAGAGAAGATGAATCTGGCAATCTAGGCGGAGCTGAAAGGGCTTTACGCTAAGAAATACATGGTGGCGGTATGTGAGTCCGGCCAGAGCGGTCTGTTCCAGAATAGCGTGCAGAAAATGCGAGGCCCAAGGTTTTCTGTGTCAATGTTATCAGTAGCGCTGTGATTCTGCGAGTGCTGCTACAGCGGGGAAATGTTGACTTTAAGAATAAAATCATTTGCGATTTCATTTTCAAAGTTGCATTTTTGTTGACTTTGAGAACGATATTGCGTATAATATTTTTGATTTGGTATTGCGGGGTGGTCAAATGGATTACATGACTAAACTGAGCTCCATTGCAAAAGCGAATGGAGGAATGATTGAAACAAAGGTTGCTATCGCCCATGGTATTTCCAAGGCCATGCTTTCCAAGCTGTGTAAGGCGGAGAAGATTCATCGGGTTGCCCACGGGCAATATATCCTTCCCGATGACATGCAGGATGAGCTGCTTTCCATCAGCAAGCGGTCGGAGAAAATCATCTTTTCCCATGAAACGGCGCTGTTCCTGCATGGTATTTCCGACAGGATGCCTTTTGAGCATACAATTACCGTCCCCTCCAACTACACGCCGTCGGTGGTGACAAAGGCGGCCTGTAAGATCTATTACATCAAGCCGGAGCTGTTTGGACTTGGAAAGACCTTCCTGAAAACGCCATCCGGGAACGAGGTCCCGGCCTATGATCTGGAGCGGACGATCTGTGACTGCATCCGCAGCCGCGGCAAAATGGGAACGGAGACCTTTTTAGCGGCGCTCAGACTCTATGCGGCCAGCCCCAGGAAGGACTTGAACAAGCTGAGCGGATATGCGAAACAAATGCGGGTATCCAATGTCCTGCGGCAATATTTGGAGGTGCTTCTGTGAAAAACGCCATGAGTTTGAAGGCCAGAATTCGCAATCTGGCAAGGCAGAAAAACATTCCGGCGCAGGTGGTTTTGCAGAACTTCATGTTTGAGCGTCTGCTGGTGAGGCTCTCCGCTTCCGAGTATCGGGAGAAGTTCGTGCTGAAAGGCGGTATGCTGGTGGCGGCTATTGTAGGCCTGGACAACCGAGCCACTATGGATTTGGACACCACCTTGAAAAATCTGCCCTTGACCCCGGAGGCCATCTGCAACGCCTTGGAGCGTATCTGCGCCATTCCATCCGACGACGGTGTGGTGTTTGATATTGGGGCTATTTCGCCGATCCGGGAGGACGACAGTTACGGCGGCTACCGGGTGATGCTGAATGCAAAATTTGATACGCTTGTGACGCCGCTCAGCATTGACGTGTCCACTGGTGACGCCATCACACCCCATGCGGTGCAGTATGATTTTTCGGAGATCTTTGACGACGGGAAAACCTACAGGCTGTGGGCCTACAACATCGAGACCGTGATGGCGGAAAAGGTAGAGACCATCCTGCGCCGTAGCGTGTTCAATACCCGGCCCAGAGACTTCTACGATGCCTATATTCTGGCGGCCACGCAGAAATTTGACAAAGCTGTATTTGAGGAAGCGCTGACCGCAACGGCTAACCACCGTGGCACTACGGCCCAGATTGCGGATACACCGGCGATTCTGCGTAATCTCGAAGAAAGCCCGGAACTGCGGAGAATGTGGGACAAGTATCGGAAACAGTTTGCCTATGCGGCGGATATTGCGTACGGGGAAATTATTGAAGTGATTAGAGCGCTGATAAAATAAGCCGAAATCGGGATCAAACCTCATAAAAATGCACCACAGCCCACTGACAAAGATCGTCGGCGGGCCGTGGTGCGTTTCTTCTATGTGCTGATTGTCCGATTTTTCGGGCGCCTTTCTAAATTGCTGGTCTAAATTGCAATCCCCGCTATGTATCGCACTGTGATCTTGTGTCCGGCAGCGATGCGGTTCGCACGCTCAAAGCTGATGGTTTTCGTGAGTTGTACGGGCAACATCTTCTTGACCATCTGACCGCCGACGGAGCCGGCCTCGCGAGAGGTCAAATCGCCGTTGTAGCCCTGCTTCAGGTTCACGCCGACCTCAGCCGCCGCTTCCATCTTGAACTTGTCAAGTGCTTCTCTTGCCTCAGGAATCACTGCATTGTTGTTGCTCTTCATACGTTCCATCTCCTTTTGATTTTTTGAGTTGTCAAATGTAGAAATTTGATTTCCTCAACCGTAGTTTTTCCCTTGGAAAGCAGTTCATCCGTGACAATTTTTGTGTTTTTTGCGACTTTTTCGCACAAGTTGATTTCCTTAGACAAACGCATTCTCGCAAGCAACCATGCGTTATGCCTTCCATTCAGCGCAATGCCGCGTTCCCGGCGCGTTAAGATCGCTCCGCTCTTCTGCTGATTGAAATCACCTGCTCGCGCTCCGGCCACAGCGCCGTCTCCGCAAACAGTGGATACAGCCGTGCCGCGCGCTCCTCCAGCTCCCGATAGCGGCACTGCGGCGCGCGCTGTCCCGCATGCAGAAGTGGCAGCGCGGACTCCCGATGCATCCGGCGCAGCGCCTTCCTGCCGCAGTCTGAAAAGCCGAGGACGCGAACATACGGCGCTTTCCCCTGCAGATCCTCCTGCGTAATGCCCAGAAACGCACACAGGAGCATCCGCTGCAGGCGCGCGCGCGCATAGCGCTTGGACTTTGCAGCGGAGAGGATATCCTCGACCGCCCCCTGTGTACGGCAAGCCTTTCGGAACGCGCTCCATAGTCCCTCTGCGCCGAACGGCAGCGCGGCAAATTCCGCGTCCGACATGGCGAACAGCCGCGCAAGAACGGCGCGCTCTCCGATTTTTAAGGAATGTCGCCGCGCGTCGCGGAAGAGCGCCGCTGCCGGCGTATACCGCAACCAGTCGGGCGAATCCATTCCCGCGCGAAGCGCGGAGGCGGACGGATTCTTCAATTCCGGCGTTTGGGCGTGATAATCTCCATCCCGCCGCAGAACGACCGGCCTGATCCGCGCGCCGCGCCGCAAAATCGCCTTGCAGTATTCCACGCCAAGAATATTGTTCGGTTTTTCCAAAAGCGTCCCATCCCCGCCGAGCGCCTCTACCGCGCGCTGTCTCGCTGCGGCAAAGGATATTTTCTGCGTCAGCATCTCGCGGAGGTATTCTGAAAACTCCTCCCGCAGCAGCAGCGCGGCCGTGGAAAGAAGCGCCTCGATTTCCGCATTTTCTGCGCCGAAGCATAGAGCATCCACGCCAAGCTGTTCCAGAATCTCCACGCCGCCGTCAGCAAAGCCCTCGGCGGAGGACAGCGCCTGCAATATGGGAAGCTCCAGCACCAGATCCGCCCCGGCGCGCAGCGCCGCTTCTGCGCGCAGCGCCTTGTCAAAGACTGCCGGCTCCCCGCGCTGCACATAATCGCCGCTCATCAGGCACACAATTGCGGCGTCCTCGCCGAATTGCCCACGAATCCATGCAATTTGCTTCTGGTGTCCGTTATGGAAAGGATTGTATTCGCAGAGAATACCGACCGTTTTCACAAAAGTTTCGCCTCTTTTCAAAAAATATGCCAAATAACACTTGCCCAGACGGGAAATCTATTATAGAATAAAGATTGGTGAAAATATTGTAACACAGATACGCCAATATAGGAAATGATTTTTTAGGAGTGTAAGCAACATGAATATTCTCGTGATCAACGCAGGCAGTTCTTCTTTGAAATACCAGCTCATGAACCCCGAAACCGGCGATGTGGCCGCGTCGGGCATCTGCGAGCGCATCGGTATTGACGGCAAGCTGACGCATAAGGTTCCCTCGCTCGGCAAGAAGGTCGAGCGGGACATCTCCCTGCCCACCCACAAGGAAGCCATTGAGGCTGTTATGAGCATCCTCGTCGACCCCGAAAACGGCGTGATCAAGTCCGTTGACGAGATCGACGCGGTCGGTCATCGCGTTCTGCACGGCGGTGTTAAGTTCGTCGAGTCCTGCATCATTGACGAGGCCTGCAAGCAGGCGATTCGGGACTGCATCCCGCTCGGCCCCCTGCACAACCCCGCAAACCTCATGGGCATTGAAGCCTGCGAAAAGGCGATGCCCGGCGTGCCGCAGGTCGCAGTATTCGACACGGCATTCCATATGACGATGCCCCCGAAGGCCTATCGCTATGCCATCCCCACCAAGTATTATGAAAACGACCACCTGCGCCGCTACGGCTTCCACGGCACCTCGCACCGCTATGTTTCCAAGCGCGCCATCGCGCTGATGGGCAAGCCTGCCGATGAACTAAAAATCGTTGTCTGCCACTTGGGCAACGGCTCCTCGCTCTCCGCTGTGGCGAATGGCAAGTGTCAGGACACCTCCATGGGTCTGTCCCCGCTCGCAGGCGTCCCCATGGGCACGCGCTCCGGCGATATCGATCCCTGTGTCGTCCAGTATATTATGAACAACTACGAGATGAGCGTCGATGACTGCCTGACCATGCTGAACAAGCAGTCCGGCGTAAAGGCACTGTCCAACGACCTTTCCTCCGACTTCCGCGATCTTGAAAACGCTGCCAATGAGGGCAACGAGGCCTGCAAGCTTGCACTGGAAAAGTTCTGCTATGAGGTTCGCAAGTATATCGGCGCTTACGCCGCCGCACTCGGCGGGCTGGACTGCTTAGTCTTTACGGCCGGTATCGGCGAAAACGGCGTAACCAACCGCGCCGCAATCTGCGAGGGCTTGGAGTTCCTCGGGGTTAAGCTTGATCCGGCACGCAACAATGTGCGCGGCAAGGAAGCCCTGATTTCTGCGGATGACTCCCGTGTCAAGGTCTGGGTGATCCCCACCAACGAGGAGCTTATGATCGCGCAGGATACCGCTGCGCTCTGCAAAAAGTAAGCGAAATGCCTCGCCTGTCGGCGGGGCATTTTCATAAAATTTCGATTGACTATGGAGAAGAAAGCATGACTGTCTCAGAACGACTTTTACAGTATGTCCGATTTGACACCCAGTCGGACGAAGCATCCGAAACCTGCCCGTCCACGGAAAAGCAGCGCGCACTTGGCGCGGCGCTCGTGGATGAAATGAAGCGTATGGGAATCGCAGACGCTTATCAGGACGCCGACGGCTATGTTTACGGCACGGTAAACGGCACGGAAAGTGCCCCCGTGATCGGTCTAATCGCGCACATGGATACCGCGCCGGACTGCTCCGGTAAGGATGTCTGCCCCCGCATCGTCTCGTATGCCGGCGGTGATATTGTCCTTCAGGAAGAAAAGCAGATCATTCTGCGTGAGCGGGAATTCCCGCGCCTGCATAACAGCATCGGCAAGCATTTGATCGTCACGGACGGCACCACGCTGCTCGGCGCGGACGACAAGGCCGGAATCGCCGCAATTCTGACGGCGGCCGAAGAGCTGATGGCTGAAAAAGCGCCGTATGCGACGCTGCGTCTCGGCTTCACGCCGGATGAAGAGATCGGCCGCGGCGCCGATCGATTTAATCTGAAGGATTTTGGCGCAGACTACGCCTATACGGTAGACGGCGGGACCCTGGGCGAGCTGGAATATGAAAACTTCAACGCCGCCTCTGCAGTGGTTACCGTCTGCGGCCGCAATGTGCATCCCGGCTCCGCTAAAAACTGCATGATCAACTCTCAGCAAATCGCCATGGAATTTCACAGTCTCCTGCCGGTTCATGACCGTCCGGAGAGCACTGAGGGCTATGAGGGCTTCAGCCACCTTTGCGAGATGAACGGCTGCGTAGAGGAGACAAAGCTCGTCTATATCATTCGCGACCACAGCCGCGTAAAATTTGAACGCCGCAAGCAGGAGTTCGAGGAAATTGCGGAGTTTTTGAACAAGAAGTACGGAAAAGATACCGTCTGTCTGCAGCTCCGCGACAGCTACTACAATATGCGCGAGATCATCGAGCAGCATATGGACATCGTCGAGGCCGCAAAGCAGGCCATGCTGGATGCCGGTGTCACGCCGAGCGTGGTGCCCATTCGCGGCGGCACGGACGGCGCAAGGCTTTCCTTCGAAGGACTTCCCTGCCCGAACCTTTTCACAGGCGGCGAGAATTTCCACGGCCGCTATGAATACATCCCGATCGAAGATCTGGAGGCTTGCGTTCGGACGCTCAAATGCATTGCGGTAAACGCTGCACGTTCACAGAAGGCTTAGCGTTTTTGCACCGGCTGCCGAATTCGGCAGCCGGTGCAATCTGTCAATGGAAGCCGCAGCCGTCTAAACCAGAAATGTTTTCCCCCGCCTGTTCCAACAAGAATATCCAAGCCTTTCAAACAAACAAGCAAGTATAACTTAAATTCGCAGGCCAAGGCGTCCCCTGTTTTCACGAATGGAAAACAGGGGACGCCTTGTTGCTCTAAAATACTTTGTTACCAGACAAATCTGCAATTGGAGCAGACATATTTGCCGTCGATTTTCTTCTTGCTGAAAAGATTGTTGAGTGCGGTGCTCTTGATATTGGTGCTGCCGCACATCGGGCAGGTGTGGCGGCGGCCGGTGGTTTGCTTCTTGATTTCTTCCTCCGTTTTATCCACGGCGGCATAATCAATGGAGATTTTCCCCTGATTTTTGCGAAGCTGCGAGGCAAAGCGCTGCTCCATGGTGATCCGGTCGTCATAAAGCTTTTGATCAAAGTTTGGATTGCCCTTGATAAACTCGTCGAAAATCATTTTCGGCGCGATCGTCTTGTTCTTTACGGGCAGAACATAGTTTTCCAGATGCTCCATCGCAGAGCCGCAGTAAAAGCACTTTCCGCTGCCGTCGATCCAGTCATAGACGACATGGCCGCATTTTGTGCAGTAGTAGTAGGATTCGCTTTTCATGTTGACCCCCTATAGCTCGGCAAGCGCCTTTCTTTGTCTTTATTCTACTATATTCTCCGCTATAATGCAAGAAAAATTGACGAGTATGCCAAAAATTTTTACATTCATTCCGCATTTTTGTCTCCGCATGTCCGTTTGTCCATCCGCGTGATCAGCATGGATAGGAGAACGGCCGCAGCGGTAAGTGCGAGGATCATAACATAGCAGCTTTGATACGAGCGGCTGTGATCGTAGAGCGCGCCTGCGATCGTACCGCCAAAGGAGGAAAGTAAAAGATTCGTGTTGATAAGAGAAAAGTTGACCGGATAATTCCGCGAGCCGAAACAGGAGAGAATGAACGCAGAATTGGTCGGATTTACGCCGCCGTTGCCAAGGCCGCCAAGCACAAAACCAAATACAACAAGCGGAAAGGAGCGCCGTGCAAGTGCAAGAAGCAAAATTCCGCCTGCGGCGAAATAAAGGACGCAAATTGCAAGCATGGTCAACCGGCGGCCGATCCGATCGTAAAGAAAGCCGAGTATCACGCGACCAACACCATTTGCAACGGAGATAAGGCCGACCGCCGTAGCAATGCGCGCGGCAGACTGTGTGACACCGACCTCCCGTGCGATGCCACCGGCCTGAGAGACAAGTGCAAGTCCGGCCGTGCTGAGTGTAATTACCCAAAGGTAGTAAAGCCAAAAATGTGCGGTGCGAAGCATCCGCTGCGGCGCGTATTCCCGTGCGCCATCTGTACTGCGCTGCACGCCTGTCTGCGCCTGCGCGGGACGAACGATCCAAAAGGAGCATGCGGCAAGCACAAGGAAAATCGTCACGCCAAGCACGGAAAAGGCATGCCGCCAACCGCCGAATTCCTGCGGCGTATAGGCTTGATATCCCTTTCCGATCAGAAATGCGCCGATGCCGAAGCCCATCAGGAGAATGCCGGAAATCAGCCCCTGTCGGTCTGGATACCAGAGCCGGACGCTGCTCAAAACCGCGTTATATGCAAAACCGGAAGCAAAGCCGCACAGTCCGCCGAAGCCGATATAGAGAAGCAGCAGCGAGCGTGCCTGCGCTGCAAGCGAAAAACCGGCAAGAAACAAAACGGCGGAAATCTGCACGCAGCGCGGCGGCTTGAGTCTGCCGGATACCAGTCCGCCGGCCATGCAACCGACACAGAACATCAGCATAACGATCGTAAAGGTAAGTGAGAGCTGCGTCTGCGTCCACTGTGGATAATCCGCCGCAATCGGCGCACTCAGAACGCTCCATGCGTAGACCATGCCCGCCAGCATGAGAACAAGTACGCCTGCGGCAGCGTGGATCCATTTACACGAATGCTTTTTGGTTTTCATAGGCTCCTCCAGATTTTGTTTTTTCTGCGATAGCGAAACTGACTGCAGAACAATTTGGAAAAGGAAAAGCTCGCGCCCGCACAGGTACATAAGTACGATAGGGCGCGAGTTTCAAAGAAGGGGGCTCAATGCGTCTTGTTCTTTTCGCCGCATTGTTTGAAGCCCCAACCGTTTTTCCCGCCTTGGCGGCCACAGGCCGAAGAAACCGCCTGATGCCGCAGCGCTTTCCGCTATTCTTCCCATCCGGTCGGCTTCAGCCAGACCGGAACACCGCTATACTCCTTTGCCGCTTCCTCATGGCACAGGACGCGCAGCGCACCGTTCACGAGCGCCTCCATTTCAAATTCACCGGCCATCACCGTCACAGGTGCAAGCCATTCCAGATACTGACGCAGCTTTTCCACAAGGTAGCCATCGTTTGCAATGCCGCCGGTCAGAATGATCCCGTCGATTTTTCCATAGAGCGCCACCGCGCGCGAGCCGGCCTCTTTTGCAATCTGGTAGATCATCGCGTCGTAGACCAGCTTGGCATAGGTATCCCCGGCCTCCATGCGCCGGCGTACCTGTCTTGCGTCACTCGTCCCAAGGTGGTTCACCAATCCGCCGCCGCGAATGACAAGCCGCTGCAATTCCGTCTGTGTATATCTGCCGGACATGCACAGCTCAATGAGCGGCGCTGCCGGAAGCATACCGGTGCGGGTGGGCGCCATCGGCCCGTCGCCGCGGGCAATGTCGTTGCTGTCCACCATTCTTCCCTTTCGGTGCGCCGTAACGGAAATGCCGCCGCCGATATGGCAAATGATCAGATTCAGTTCCTCATAGCGGATGCCCTTCTCCTTTGCATAGCGCAGGGCAACCTCTTTTTGGTTCAAAGCATGGATCGAGCTTTTTCGGTAGATTCCCTTCAAGCCGGTTATGCGCGCGACCTCGTCGAATTCGTCAACGTCCGGCGGATTGACCACCAGCGGCATACCGCCATACTTCCCGGAAAAGAAGCGCACGAACTGTGGTCCAAGCATTGCGGGATGCTTGATCTGATTATACGGATTGCCGTTGCGTGCATGGTCAAGCATTAAATCGTTGACAAGATAAGTACCGCCCGTTACCGAGCTAACACTGCCCGCGCGACCGACAAACGCATCGACTCCCTCCAGTGTCAGGGAGGTGTCGGCAAGCACCTTTTCGATCTCATTTTTCCGATAATCGAACTGATCCTGCAGCTCCGGCATTTCCAGCAGGCGCTCCGAAGGATGCTCAATGTTACGAATCAGTAGATTTCCGTTCTCATACAGTGCGATCTTCGTGCTGGTGGAGCCGGGGTTTACCGCAAAAATCTTCATTTCTGTTCTCCCTCCGCCAGCAGCACCGCAAATGCGATGGCCGTCAGCTTTGCCTCGGCCGTGTCAGAGCGCGAGGTAAACACGATCGGCGCAGCCGCGCCGGTTGTAAAGCCCCCCGCCTTCAAATGCCCGAGATACTGCAATGCCTTCAAAAGTGTATTTCCCACCTCGAGGTTTGGGGCAATCAGCAGATCCGCATGCCCCGCAACCGGATGATGGTAATGCTTGTGCTTTGCGGACTCCTCAGAAACGGCCAAATCCATAGAGATTGGCCCCGCAACCAGGCAGCCGGTCAGCTCCCCCGCCTCATTTCTGCGCTGCAGCTCCGCACAGACCAGCGAATCCGGCACCTTCTGGTTGACCTTTTCCGCTGTACTCAAAACAGCAACCTTCGGTTTCTCCAAGCCCAGTCGATGCAGCGCCGCAACGTTATTGCGGATCATGCAGGCCTTATCCTCCAGCGACGGATTCGGCAGAAAGCCGGGATCCATTAAAAACAGCAGTCGGTCATTCGGCAGCTCTAAGAACGCCGTGGTGCTGATGACGTCGCCCGGGCGGCGCAGCCCGATCTCGCGGTCGATCACGGCCTTCAAAAACACCGTGCTGTCTAAATGTCCCTTCATTACGATGTCGGCCTGACCGCCGGAAACGGCGGCAACCGCAGCGCGCGCAGCGGAAGCGTCGTCCGGCTCATCCTGAATTGCAAAGCGCTCCTCCAAAATGCCAAGTTCGCGCTCCAAGGCAAGGATTTCTTCCTTTTTCCCGAACAGAATGCATTCGGCCAACCCTTCCGTTTTGGCGCGGTCTACCGCTAAGAGTGCATCGGCGCTATGCGCGCAGGCCAACGCGATGCGGCGCTTGGGCGCCGCCTTTGCCCGCGCAATGACTTCCTGAAATGATCTCATTCTGTTTCTCCTCCCAGCTCCCGAAGCATTCGGTAAAGATCCCCTGCATCCGCCTCCGCCTGCTCAAAGAGCGTCTCGGCTGTCTCCGGGAAGCTCTGCAGCAGTCTTGCGTAGCGGTTTTCCCCAAGCAGGAACTCCCGATACTTCTCCTTCGGCATCGGAGAATCCAGCATCATGGGATTCTTTCCCTCCGCAATGCGTCGCGGATCGTAGCGGTAGAGATTCCAATAGCCTGCCGCAACGGCGCGCTTCATCTCGCCCTGCGCATCGCCCATGCCGCAGCGCATACCGTGCAGAATGCAGGGCGAATACGCAACGAGAATGGACGGGCCGTGGAAGCTTTCCGCCTCGCGGAACGCCTTGAGCGTCTGCGCCGGATTGGCTCCCATGGCCACCTGCGCAATGTAGGCATTTTTATACTGCATCTCCATCAGGCCGAGATTCTTCTTTTGGCTTCTTCTTCCGGCCGCCGCAAACTGCGCGACCGCGCCGCGCGGCGTTGCCTTCGAGGCCTGTCCGCCTGTATTGGAGTAAACCTCGTTGTCAAATATGAGAATATTCACATCCGCGCCCAGCGCAACCACATGATCCAGACCGCCATAGCCGATATCGTAGGCCCAGCCGTCGCCGCCGATGATCCAAATGGATTTTTTCGACAAATGCTCCGCGCCTGCAAGAAGCTCGGCAATCAGTTTGCCCTCCTTGCCGCCCACCTGCTGCCTTGCAAGCAAATTCCGCAGCGCGTCGCCGGTTTTCTGTGATAAATTCGAGTCGTCATAAGCCTCGAACCAGGCATGCAGCGCCGCTTTCAGCTCCTGCGACTGCGTGAGCGCCTCCAGCTCCCGCGCGGCCGACTGCAGCTCTCTGCGCTGTACGTCCACGCCAAGGAGCATACCGAGGCCGAATTCGGCATTGTTCTCAAACAGGGAGTTCGAATGTGCCGGACCGCGCCCCTTGCTGTTGACCGTATACGGCACGGAGGGATAGTCCGTGGACCAGACCTGCGAGCAGCCTGTTGCATTTGCAATGTACATTCTGTCGCCGAACAGCTGTGTTGCGAGCTTTGCATACGGCGTCTGTCCGCAGCCTGCACATGCGCCGGAGAATTCCAGCAGCGGACGGCGGAACTGCGAGCCTTTGACGCTTGAGACATCCATCGGTACCGGACGGTCGCCGAGTGCGACGGCGTCGTTCCAGTTCAGGATTTGCTTCTGCTCCTGTGCAAGCGGCACAAGCGTCAGCGCCTTTTCCTTTGCAAGACAGACCTTCGCGCAGCTTCCACAGCCGAGGCAGTCGAGCGGGTCTACCTGCATGCGGAATTGCAGTCCTTCCATGCCTTTTCCGCTTGCGGGGACTGTCTCGAAGCGCGCCGCCAGCTTGTTTTTCTCTTCCTTTTTGACCAAAATCGGCCGAATCGCCGCGTGGGGGCACACAAAAGCGCACAGGTTGCACTGAATGCACTTTTGCGCGTCCCAGTGCGGAACTCTTGCGGCAATGCCGCGCTTTTCGTATTTTGAGGTTCCGGTCATCATCCGCCCGTCGGCAATATCTGAGAATGCGGAAACCGGCAGCGTTTCCCCCTGCAAATGCTTTACCGGCAGCATAATCCGCTGCACCAGCTCCGGCAGTGTCTCATCCGGCGCTTCCGGCTGCGGGTCTGCCTGCAGCCAGGACGACGGAATGGAAACAGGCCGCAGGCTGCGCATACCGAGATCAACCGCGAGGCAGTTTTTCTCCACGATGTGCGCTCCCTTCGCGCCGTATGCCTTCTGCGCCGCTTCCTTCATGTATTGCGCAGCGTCCTCTGCGGGCAGAATCTCCGCCAGCTTGAAGAACGCCGCCTGCAGGATCGTATTGGTGCGGTTTCCAAGGCCGATTTCCTCGGCAATGGCGGTTGCATCGATGCAATAGAAGCGTGCCCTTCGGCGCGCAAGCGTGCGCTTGACGGCAGCAGGAAGCTTCCTATCCAGCTCGCTCTCGCTCCAGCCGCAGTTAAGCAGGAAAATTCCGCCCTCCTTTACGTCGCGCACCATATCGTAGGTATGCAGATACGACGCAGTATGGCAGGCCACAAAATCGGCGTGCCCAACCCCATACGACGAGCGGATCGGCGACTTGCCAAAGCGCAGATGACTGCGTGTCAGGCCACCGGACTTCTTGCCGTCGTATTCAAAATTCGCCTGAATGAAGAGCGCCGTATGATCTCCGATGATCTTGATCGAACTTTTGTTTGCGCTGACCGTTCCGTCTGATCCAAGTCCCCAGAATTTACAGCAGTAGGTTCCGGCAGGCGTCGTATCCAGCTTCTCGGTGACCGGCAGGGACAATCCGGTCACATCGTCCGTAATGCCGACCGTGAAGGGGCTTTTCCTTGCGCCGGCCGCGTTTTCAAACACCGCGTTGATCTGCGACGGCGTTGTATCCTTTCCGCCAAGACCATACCGCCCCGCCAAGACACAAACGTCGCTGCCCGCCGTGCGCAGTACGGCGCAAACATCTTCGTAAAGCGGCTCGCCGACTGCCCCGCTCTCCTTGGTTCTGTCCAGCACCGTAACGGTTCTTGCCGTGCCGGGCAGCGCCTGCAGGAAGTGCTTTGCGCTGAACGGCCGGTAGAGGTGCACCTGGATCGCGCCGACTTTTGCGCCGCGCGCATTCAAATAATCCACCGTCTCTTCGATGGTGCCGTTGACGGAGCCGATCGCAACAAGGACATGCTCTGCATCCGGCGCGCCGTAATACTGAAACAGCTCGTAACGGTGTCCGGTAATTCCCTCGATTGCCCGCATGGCTTCCTCTACGATCTCCGGCAGGCGATCATAGTACGGATTGACGGCTTCCTTTCCCTGAAAATAGAATTCCGGTGCATGACCCGCGCTGTGCTGGCAGGGATATTCCGAGTTCAGCGCACTTTTCCGGAAGCGCCGCAGCGCCTCGCGGTCGACCAGCTTTGCAAGCTCGTCATAGTCGAGACATTCAATTTTCTGCAGCTCGTGGGACGTCTTGAAGCCATCGAAAAAGTGCAGAAACGGCAGACTGCCGCGAATTGCGGAAAGGTGGGCGACCGCGCCCAGATCCATCACCTCCTGCACGCTGGACGAGGCCAGCATGGCGAAGCCGGTCTGGCGGCAGGCCATGACGTCGGAATGCTCCGCATTAATGGAATAGGCGTGCGTTGCAACGGAGCGCGCCGCCACATGGATCACGCCGGGGCGCATATGCCCGGCAATGCGGTACATCGTCGGAACCATCAACAGAAGCCCCTGCGAGGAGGTGTAGGTCGTTGCAAGCGCACCGGCCTCCAGCGCGCCGTGCAGCGTACCGACCGCACCGGCCTCCGACTGCATCTCCACCAGCTTGACCGGCTCGCCAAAAATATTTTTCTTTCCATTCGCCGCCCAAGTATCCACATACTCGGCCATGGCGGACGACGGAGTGATGGGATAGATTGCCGCCGTCTCCGTGAAGGCATAGGATACATAAGCCGCCGCTTCGTTTCCGTCCATCGTGCGTTTGGCGTGGTTCATTGCAGCTCTCCTTCTGTCATTCGTCTGAAAGCGTATACAGCGCACAGTATTCCTCCAGCAGCTTTGCAGCCCTTTCAAAGTTGAATACGCCGCAGGTGCACGGCATGGCAAGCTCCAGTCCGGCCTCCTCGGGCGTCATTTCACCCTTTTTGATCTTGCAGAGCACCCGGTTCACCATGCCGACCGAAACCTGTGCATGCCCGCACATGGTCGTAAGCTCCATCGGCTTTTCGTCCGGCAGCTCGTCAACACGGCCGATCACGCCGAGCGACTGGGTCAGCCCGTGCGGCTGCAGGTGCGCATGGCGGCAGCAGGCAAACAGCTTGTCGTAAAGACCGCTCATGACGACCGAAATACCGATTTCCGCCTCGTTGAGCTGCTTGAGCATTTCCGCCGTGTTCTCCTCGCTGTCAAACAGGGCGTGGACGACCGTTTTGCAGTTTTCATGGATCCAGTCGTAGTCGTGAATTAAAAGGCTGCCAAACTTTCCGTCGCTGAGGTTGATTGCATGGTTTGCCTTGCCCGTCTCCAGAAATTTTCGGTAGGCCGGGATATGATCGTAGCCCTTATCGTTCGTTCCCTTGCGGTTAAAGCCCTTTGCGGCAAGGCAGAGCATCACGAAGTCATGAGAAAGGCTTTCATAGCTTCCTGTTCGATGTAAGGTATGTGACATGTTAACCCTCCTGCCTTTCCTCGCCCTCAAGCTCCCAATACGGGATCGCCTGCGGCGGATGCGCAAGCGGCCGTCCAAGGCCGGTCGTCATTTTTCCGTTCGGTCTGGCCTTTAAGCCGGCTGCCGCCAAAACATCGTCACCCTGGCAGTGGAAGCCGCGGTCAAACAGCGACGCCAGCGCCACGGAAGCAACGCAGTGAAGCTTCGGCTCCAGCTCCTTAATGATGCGCAGCGCCTCAATCGCCTTGTCAATCGGCACAACCATCTCCAGAATGGTTGACAGCACCTTCTCATCCAGCACCTCCGGCTTAAAGGTGCCAGTCTTCGGGTCGCTCATGAGCGCCGTACAGGGATTGCACGGCTCAAATTCCACGTCCAGCTTGGCAAGCGCCTGCGCAACCATCTGGACATCGTGATAGCGCGCGCCGATCGCGGGACGGCCAAACTCCACAAACAGGCCGACATGATCCATCGGGATAATGCCCGTGACCTCGTTGGTCTTCATTTCCTCCGTTCCGCGGCCGTGCCCCTGCGTGACCGGATGATCCACGACGGGATCGCTGAACTGCGCGCGGATAATGCGCGGCCAGCCGTAATCCGGCATATACATTGCGTCCGTCTCGCAGCCTGCAAGCTTTTTGCAAAGGCCGCAGTCAACGCATTCGTCCTCATTGATTTCGTAGTAAAGATGCCCGTCCACGGGATCACGCCGCAGGATATGCACCTGCGCACCGCTGACTGTGCAGATCTGCGCGCAGCGCCCGCAGGCAACGCATTTTGTTTTATCGATTCTCACGTTCGTAACCTCCTGTAGAATGTCAGGAAAAAGCGTCTGCAAAGCAGACTGTGCCCGGCTCCGGCGAAAGCGTGTCCGCCGGAAGCTGACGCCGCATCCGATCCGCAAGGGTCCCCGCCCCGCTGATTTCGCCGACAAGAAGCATTCCGATCAGGCGGCCGCCGCGCAGAACGAGCTTGCGATAAACGCGTCCCTTCCGGTATACCATCGTCTTGTCGCCTTCCTCGGGGTGAATACAGCCTGCCGAGACGATCGGAAGCGTTAAAAAGTGCGTACTGTTGACGGCAAGATAGCTGTCATAGACGCAGGCGCTTCCCGCCATATTTCTCGCCGCAGTCTCGCCCTGCTCCACCGCGCCCGGCCACGTCGCCGATTTGACCGGCTTGCCCGTCAGGCAATCGCAAACCTGCGCAGCGTCTCCGGCCGCAAAGATATCGGGGTCGCTTGTCTGCATGTGCCGATCCACCAGAATGCCCCGCTCGACCTCCAGCCCGGCCTGCTCGGCAAGCTGCGTGTTGGCGTGCGTACCGGCCGCAAGCACGGCAAGCTGGCAGGGATATTCCCGCCCGTCGATGATCGCCGCGCAGACGCGCCCTTCCGCGTCCTTTCTCCATTCCGAAACCGTCGTTCCGGTCATGACGCGAATCCCGTTTGCCTCCAGCTCTTCGCGAACCAATTCCGACGCCGTCTCATCCATGCGATCCGTCATAATGCGGCGGCGTGCCGTAAGAATCGTTTGAATCCCGCGCTGGCTGAGCGCGATGGCAGATTTCACACCGATCAAACCTGCGCCCATCACAACGGCGCAGGAGGCGTTCTGCGCGTTCTCGTTCAGCCGGTCAAGCTGCGCGGTGTTCCACAGGCATTCGATGCCTTCGGCATCCACGCCGGAAATCGGAAGCTTCACCGGCGAAGAACCGGTAGCGAGCAGCAGCTTATCATAAATAAGCTCCGTGCCATCCTCCAGCGCAACGCACCTGCGCGCGCGGTCGATTGCGGTCACACGAACGCCCATGCGGCAGCAGATGCCCGCGCTCTGAAAGCTCTGCGCATCCTGCAGCGTCAGCGCGTCGCGCGAAATGTGCGCCGCCAGCGCATCGGTCAGCAGGATCCGGCTGTAGTACCAGTCCTTCTCCTCGGTCACGACGGTGATTTCCGCCTGCGGGTCGATGCGCCGAAGCAGAAAGGCCGCCGCCGCGCCCGCCGCGCCCTGTCCGATTATGATGTACATATCAAGCCTCCGCCGTCGGCACGCGAATCCCGGCCTTCTCCAGCTGGCAGGCAATTTCCGGGCGCAGCTCCAGCTTGCTGTCCGCGATCGAGCAGCCGATCCCGGCTGCAGCAAGCGCCGCCGCGATTGCATACGGTTTGTTATGCGTCAGCTCCGTAAACACAGCGTAGGTATTCTCCAACCCCTCCGCAGCCTTCAGGAAGACGCCGGCTGCATGGCAGGAGCCGATATAAACCGCAGGCGCCAGTCCGGCCGCAGCGACGGGATAATTTCCGCCGCGATAGGTCTTCGAACACATTCCGGCCTTCGCCAGAGACATACCGGCGCAGCCCGCCGTCACGACAAAATAACCTTCATCGATATAACCTGCCGCGAGATTGGCAACATCCCAATCCTGCGTATGCGCAGCACCGCCGCAGCCGCCGAGGAATACAACGCCCTTTGTGCCGTTCTGCGCCTTCTCCATGAGCGCGCGCAGCGTTTTCACGCCGCGCACTGTTTCCATCTCCACGGTAACGGGCGCGCAATTTGTGCGCATTGCGTTTTTCCCTGCCGATTCAACGGCCGCCGCAGCCACCGCTGCCGGGTCGATCTCACCTGCGAACACGGCGATGCCCTGCTCCGCCGCCAGTGTATAGACCGCAGGCGGCACGCACTGCCGGCCGACCACAACGGCATCGATCAGTCCCGTCAGAAGCGCCGCATCCTGTGAAGCATAATTCGTCAATACCGGTACGCCGTGCGTCAGCTCGCTGCCGCAGGCGGAAACCACGTTCAAATGCGCCTGCGCCTGCAGCGCGGCAACCGTCTTGCAGTCGGCCGTGCCAAGCAGCAGAACATTCGGCTTCTCCGGACGGAGGATCCCAAAGCTTGCTTCCTGCGTTCGCGTCTCCTCCGGGATCTGTTCCGCAATGGCGCGCAGGAGCTTCCCTGCCTCCTCGCCGACCTTCTCCGGCGTGCCGCTGCCGAGCATGGAATCTGCCGCGCACAGCGCGTTCGGGCAGAGCGCCTCGCGCACACCCAGCGCACCGGCGGTCTGCCAGAGACCGATCAGCCCCTCAGAAAAGCGCCGCATCACCGATTCCGCTTGAAGCTGCAATGCAGTCTTTCCGCAGATCGTGACCTGTGCGCCAGTGTCAAAGGGGCTGACGCGGCAGGGGCCGTCGGCGCACTGTGTGCAGCAAAGGCAGCTTCTTCCGAAGCCGCACTGCGGCTGCTGCCGTTCTGCGCGATCCCAAATCAGCGCCTTCTTCTCGCGATAGGCCTTCAGCAGCAGCTCGTCCATTGCGATATCCGCGCTCTTTTTATATACCTTCTTCATGTTCGCCTACTCCTTTTACACACTCAATACTGACAACCGCACCGGTCAGGCTGGCTGCGGCGTTTTCCTTCCAGCAGCGCACCGCCCGCGCGGCGAGGCGCTTTTCCAGCTCCTGCTCATCACAATAAAGGAGCGCTCCGGTGGGACAGGCTTCCACACAATACGGCCCGTCCATTCCATAGCAGCCGTCGCACTTCACGGCCGCGGTCCCCGCCCGATTCGGCACAATTACGCCGAAGGGGCAGGACGTGACGCACATAAAGCAGCCGCAGCACTTTCCGCTGTCGAGTCGGATTTTCTGTGTCTTTTCGTCCCGGTGCAGCGCGCCCGCCGGGCAAACCTTGAGGCAGGGCGCATCTGCGCATTGGCGGCACTGCAGCGGCATACAGCCGCCGGTTTTTCCCACCACATGAACGCGCGCCATCGGTGTCGGCGATTCCTGCGCCGCTGTGCGCAGCGTTCTTCCAACGGAATCGCGGTGAATTGCGCAGGCAAGCTCACAGCTTTTGCAGCCCAAGCACTTTTCAATTTCTACCCATATTTTTTTCATAAGCTCACCCGTAATTTCTTACATATCGCTGTACAGCTTCGGGCCATGCGTCTTGAGCCGAATCCGCCATACGGTGTTGCTTTGCCCCTCCTGCACATAGAGGTAATTCCCGTGGAACGCCAGGTTGTCAGAATGCACGCCAAGATGCTCCGGCAGGCGGATCGCGCCGTAAAGGAAGCCCTCCGGATTGCAGACGACCACCTCCGTCGCGCCAAAGTGCGCGCAGTAAAGATTTCCGTCGCTGTCTACGCAAATACCGTCCGGGCCAACGCCGCCCGTGTAGGTACAAAATACATAATTCGGCTCGCTCTTGTTGGCAGGCGGCACGCACTGCGCGGAGAGCACACGGTTTCTCGCAAACTCCGCAACAAACAGGCGTTCATCATGCGGCGCGCAGCAGATGCCATTCGGAAACGCTACGTTCTCCATCAGGCAGACGATGTCCTCGGCCTTGCCGTCCGGCGGCAGATAGAAGACGCGGCCGGTCGGATTGGTCGTGCTGGTGCCGTACGGCTCCGTGAAATAGAAGCCGCCGCGCGTATCAAAGCAGCAGTCGTTCAGGCCGGAGAAGTGTCCGTTTTTGTACCGATCCGCAATCAGATGCCGCTCGCCGCTTTCGGGATCCGCCCAATAAATCTTTCCGACCTTATCCGCCACAAAAAGACGGCCGTCCTTATGAAACGCCATGCCGTTCGGCGCGTCCTCGCTGGGGCCGACCACGACAGGCTTCCCGTCGTCGATCCGGATAATCTGTCCCTTGGGCGTGGAAACCATCCACATCCGCCCCTGACGGTCGAAGTTCATGCCCTCAATATGGCCATAAACCTCCGCAACCTTTTCCCATTCGCTTTCCGGATCGACGATCTGGTCAATGGAAAGCATTCGCGGTGCAGGCTGCTTCGCCCGCTCGAAAATCACGATCTTGTCCTCCATGCTCATGGCCTCCTTATTCATACTCCCGGAACAGCGCATTCAGCTCGTCGAGATTTTCCGAGAAGTGATAGGCATGCTCCGGCTGCGGATATGCTTTGGTCTTGACGTCATGCGCAAATTTGTTGTAGCCTTCAATGATAGCGTTCTTAAAATCGTCATAAACCTTGACGAATTTCGGCGTTCTGTCATACATACCGAACATATCGTAGCAGGTAAAGCCGAAGCCGTCGCAGGGTACGCCCGCGCCGAAGACCGGGATATCCAGCTTCTTCACCAAAAACGCCATGACCTCTGCCGGGACGGACTCGACAAGCACGGCCTTCGCACCGGCCTCCTGCACCGCCAGCGCATCCTCGATCAGCGCCCGCGCCGACGCAACGGTTTTCGCCTGCGTCTTATGGCCGCCGAGGATGCCCGCCGCCTGCGGCGTCAAGCCGATGTGCGCAAAGGTTACGATTCCGGCGTCCGTGATCGCACGGATGCGGTCACACATCGCGCGGCCGCCCTCCAGCTTCACCGCGTCGGCCTTGGTCTCCTTGATCAGTCGAACCGCATTGTGGACGCCCTGCTCAACGCTCTCCTGATAGCTGCCGAAGGTCATATCCGCAATCAGGAAGGTGTTGGGCGCTCCGCGGCGCACCGCCTCGCAGTGATCGATCAGCTGCTCCATCGTAACGGGCATGGTCGTGTCATAGCCATACACCGTCATGCCCATGGAATCACCGCAAAGGATCATGTCAATCTCCGTCTGATCGACGAGCTTTGCCCAGCAGTAATCATAAATCACCGCCACGGCAAACGGCTCGTCCCGATGCCGCATTTCCTGAATTTCAAAAATATTTTTCTTTTTTTTCATGATAAACGCCCACCTTCTTGCATTTGTGTTAAAATATTTTACGATTCTATTTGTAAATCCGGCCGGAATATGCTATAATTTCTACAAACTCACCATTCTTTATAGAAGGACACGAACGATATGACAAAAGAAATGACGAATGATAAAAACAAGGGCTCCATTCAGTCGGTTGAACGCGCATTGAAAATTCTCGAGGTTCTCTCAACACGAAACGAGGGAATGTCCACCTTGGAGGTCGGCGCGCTGCTCGGCATTAACCGCACCACAACGTATAGCCTGCTGAATACGCTGGAAAACAATCGCTACGTTTTTAAAAACGCGGAATCCAAGTACTGGATCAGCTCCAAGCTGTTTGAGCTTGGCAGCATTTTTCCGCGCAAGGTTCCGCTCGCGCGGACGGCGCAGCCGTATATCAACACGCTGTTCCACCAATACCATATCGGCATTAAGCTTGCGATCACCTCGCACCCGGACTCCCCCGTCGTCATTCTGAGCAAGAACGAGGAGTCCGACGTTGCGCCGCAGCTCGGCACGACTCTGTCGCTCTCGGCAACTGCAACCGGCAAGGTCGCTCTGGCCTTTGCCCCGGAGTCGATCCGTCAGGAATTGATCGACAGCCTCACCATGGTTCGCTACACGAATAACACGATTATGGATAAGCAGGAGCTTCTGCGGGAGCTTGCGCGCATCCGCTCATTGGATTACGCACTGGACAATGAGGAAGCGCTGGACAATACGACCTGCATCGCCTTCCCGATTTTTAATGTGCATAAGCACCTGATCGGCGTCCTCGGTTTTTCCGACACGACAAGCCGCATCCAGCCCCTTATGCCGGAGCTGGTCAAGGCCGGACTGCAAAACAGCAAGTCCATCTCACGGGAATTCGGCTGGTCTGAAACGGAATAACGTCTCTGTCTGATCCTTCCGAAGGAAGGCTCGCAGACTGACGATCAAACCCATAACCGTCAAAACGGGAACGCATTTCGGACGATTCCCATACGAAGCGTATCTACTCCACTTTTAGGAAAAATCCAAACCAATTCGGTGCAAAAATTAGATACTATCTATTGTTTTGACTTATTTTAGAGCTTTTTGAAATCTGTCCGCGTGCGATCGAGTATTCGGTGCGCTAGGGTATCCTTCCTTCGGGAAGGATACCCTATTTATTTTTTCAATGAAGATCCCATTGCCAGCGCATTCCCGCAATGGCAAGCGGCGCCGCCTGTGCAAGAACTTCCTGCGGATCCTCCAGCTCGTCGCGGAGGTTTGCGACCTCTAAAAGCAGCGGCAGGTTTGCGCCGGTCACAAGTGGAATGTCCCGCTCGCGGGACAGGCGCAGGATCGAATTGAACGGCGTTCCGCCGAACAGATCCGCAAGCACCATCACCCGGTAGTTATGCTTCTCCAGAAGCGCTTCAAGCGCCTGCATATACTCCTCGGGATCAACGCCTTCCTGCAGGGGAAGCGTTTCGATATTCTCGATCGTTCCCATAATCATCTCTGCCGAACGCACCAGTTCCTCGCAGAGATTGCCGTGCGAAATTACCAAAATACAAGTTTCCATTTTTCCCCCACCATCTGTTCTTGCATCCGAAGAGCTGGATCAGTCCGCACAGACTCTCCCGATAGCCGATCTCAATCTCATCATCTAACAGGAACAGTCTGCGTCGGTCATCGCCGTCCATTGCGTAAACCTTCTTCGCGCGCTCCATTGCGCCGGTAGAAAGCTCGCCAAAGACATTGAACTTAGTAATACCGGCCTTTGCCGATCTTGCCAGCGCCTCATGCCTCGTGAACGACGCTCCGTGCATGACAAGCGTCGCCGGAATGGAGCGCTTCAGCTCAGCGATCAGCGCAAAGTCGATGACCGGCGCGCCATAAGGATAATCGCCGTGCGCCGCGCCGACCGCAACAGCCAGCGCATCGACGCCCGTCTGACGGCAATACCAAATCGCCTCGTCAACCTTCGTCTTGGTGGCCTCGATCTCCTCCGGCGTTGCATTGCGCCCGCAGCCGCCCAGCGCACCCTCGACACTTACGTTCATGGCGTGCGCCATGCGGCAGACCTCCTTGAGATAGCGCGCGTTTTCCTCCGGCGGCTCCTCTCCCCGGTCAACCATGACGCTTGTATATCCGGCGCGAATGGCGTCGATCGCCGTTTCTATGCCAGTTCCGTGATCGAGCGCCAGCGCCACGGAAACCTCGGGGTAACGCCGTTCAAAATACTTTGCGAAGTCGGCCATTTCTAAATAATCGCCGACCTTTTCATTGCAGCTCAAAATCAGCGGCGCGCGCATCTGCTGACAAGCCGCAAAGCACCAGCCGACCGAACTGCTGTTATACACCGTCGGCGCGGGAATGCCGTAGCCGGCGCCGGCGGCCGCCTTTGTTAACGTATCTAATCTGACGAACATACTGCTTTCCCCTTTCTTACCAGCGGTTGGCAGAACCGACCAGCGTCATAAACTGCGCTGTGCGCTCCACATAGCTGTCACCGATTGCCTGATAGAAGGGCAGCAGCAGACGTCGGTCCTCTGCGTCCGTTTGCAGCGCCTTGCGCCCGCCCGCAATCGCGGCGGCGGTCATGTCGCCGGAGACGTTGAACTTTGCAATGCCGCTGCGTGCCGCTCTTGCAATGTTCTCGTCGCCCATGAAGGACGTTCCATGCATCACAAGCGCCGCAGAGCAAACGCGGTTCAACTCCTCGATCAGGTCAAAATGCATGACCGAGGTGATTGTCTTGTGCTCGCCGTGATACGAGCCGACCGCGACGGCAAGGCAGTCCACATCCGTCTGCTCGCAGAACCACTTCGCCTCGTCGACCTTCGTCAAGGACGCCTCAATATCCGCAAAGCTTGCGTCTCGTGTGCGCGGGCCGCCAAGCGCAGCCTCCACGCTGACGTTTGCGCTGTGGGCAAACCGGACAGCTTCCTTTACGATTCTCGCATTTTCTTCTACGGGATCCAGGAAGCGATCCACCATCACGCCGGTGAAGCCGGCGCGAATGGCGCGCGCCGCATCCTCAAAGCAATTGCCGTGATCCATGCAGAGCGCAGCAGGAACCTGATCGTACTTTCTCGCGTAGTAGGAGACAACGTCGCCCGCCATTTCAAGCGGCATGGCGTCCGGAATATGCGCATGGCAGCAGAGCATCAGGGGCGCGTGAATGCGCTCTGCGGCTTGAAAGCTCCATTTGACCGCCTCGATGGACATCGGGCAGGTTCCGGTTACGCCGTAACCGTTCCTGCGCGCGTCCGCAGTCAGAAGATCCATTCTGATTAACACGGAGGCCTCCTTATCTGACCAGATGCCTGACGCCGTCCGCCCAAGCGCGGAACGAGGGATCCTGCACCATATCCTTTGTCACGACCTGCGGCGTGACCTCGCCCGTAATTGCCTTCGCAATTGCGGAGAGCACCAGCTCTGCAGCGTATGCCCTCGACTCGATCACGCTGCCCGCAATGTGCGTCGTCATTGTGCAGTTGTCGAGCTTGCGCCACGGGCTGTCCTGCGGCAGCGGCTCCACGTCGAACACATCCAGCGCCGCGCCGCCGAGGCGATGCTCCTGCAGACGCTTGAGCAGCGCATCCATATCGACAAGACCGGAGCGGGCGGTGTTAATGAAATAAGCAGTCGGCTTCATCAACGCAAGCTCCTTTTCGCCGATGATGTGATGGGTCGCCGGAGTCAGCCGCGCGTGGATGCTGACAATGTCCGCTTCTTTGAACAGCGTATCCTTATCCACCACGCGAGCGCCCAGCGCCTTCACGGTTTCTTCCGGAACATAGGGATCATAGACCATGATGTCTACCTTGAAGCCGGCAAGCTTCTGCGCCATCAGACGGCCGATCTGACCAAAGCCGAACAGGCCGACCCTTTTATTGCGCAGGTGCGGGCAATAGGGCGTGC
Source organism: uncultured Eubacteriales bacterium (assembly GCA_902465435.1). Lineage (GTDB taxonomy): Bacteria > Bacillota > Clostridia > Oscillospirales > Oscillospiraceae > CABQNH01. The sequence goes on from CABQNH010000018.1 coordinate 34,133, forward strand.
TGACGAATTTTGTCGCCCATCCGCCGGATACCACGGAGGCGTGACTGCGCGCAACATTGCGCACCTCGGAGAGGATCATCGCCATGGCATAGTCCGAAACCGCCTCTGCGTTTCTTCCCAGCCCGTTCACAACAAGAAGGCCTCTGTCCTTCGCCGCCTGCATATCAATATTTTCAATGCCGCCGCGCGTCAGTCCAATGACCTTAAGATTCGGAAAAACGTCCATGCCCTCCTTGGAGATCGGGCACATAATGCAGCCGACTACGACCTCTGCATCCGGGTGCTTTCGGAACGCTTCCGGCACGGGCAGCGAGGAAGGCCCCTGTTTTTCGATCTTCCCCAGAATCTCCAGGCTTGCGGTATAACCGCACGGTTCGATTGCAACCTCAACCTCCGGCGAGAAGACCTTCGCGGCCTCCTCAAAAAACTCTTTGCGGATTCCGTCATCCGTCAGGCATAAAACTTTCATAACGCACTCCTTTTCGTCAAATTGAGATATCCGGTTTATTTCAAAATTTGTTGCAAATTGAATTTTCTTGTTTATAGGCAGGATGCACATCATGCGTCCCAGATTAAGAGTTGAGTGAAGGCAGGCAAAGCTGCCTCCACTCGTTTTTTGCGTACTTTGATTTATAGGGAGGGTGTAGGATTATTAGAAGAGACCGACCAGAGCGCCAAGGATGCAGAAAACTGCAAAGCCGAGGATGATCCAAGTCGTATTGACCTTCTTCTTGGCCATCAGCCAATAGGTCAGGAACACAGCGCCGAGCGGAACAATGCCGGGAAGCGCCGAATTGAGGAAGTTCTGCAGGGACGTGACCGTTTCGCCGGTCGTGATCTGCAGGTTAAAGCCCGCGGTAACGTACTTCGCAGTCATCGCGCCCATGACGATCATGGACATGGTGCTTGCGCCCTCCATGTAGACGCGCAGCTTGCTGTTGCCGCCGTCCAGCATTTTATCGAGCGCTGCGGAGCCGAGCTTCAGGCCGCGCTTCCACCAGAACACGGAGTTGATATAACGGGCGGCCGCCTTGAACAGCATAAAGCCGATCGGGCCCATTACATTGCCGGAAATGGCCATCGGAGTAAAGATTGCCATAGCCAGCGGACGAAGCGTAGAGGTAAAGATCGTATCGCCGAAGCCTGCGAGCGCGCCCATGAGGCCGTCGCGGGTTGCCTGCATGGCTTCACGCGGGATGTCGGCGCCGTTGGCTCTGCGCTCTTCCATGCGGATCACGATCGCGTTCAGAACCATTCCGGTCGTCGTTTCAGAGATGTAGAACTTATCGGTCCAGAACTGCATTGCTTCGGTCAGTTCTTCCTTGTCATACAGCTCCTGAAGTGCGGGGATCATGCCCTGCGTCCAGCCAAGGCCGTAGAATCTCTGGTAGTTGTGTGCTTTGATGAATTCGTGGCAGCCATACCACCAGCACTTGAATAAGCCTTTTTTGCTTACCTTCTTTTCCTGTGTCATACGGCTTTTTCCTCCTCCTTCAGTTTCGCCAGACCTCTCTGGATGACCATAACCGCAACAATGATAGCAAAGATCGTCAGGCCGAGGATGCTAAGCGTGCTCGAGAAGAAGTACATCGCATAGAAGCCGATGAAGAACAGGGGCAGCAGATCCTTGCGGTTCATCGAAGCGAGGAAAATTGCGAAGCCGATCGCCGGCAGGAACTTGCCCAGCGCAATAAAGCCGAGCATGAGCCATTCGGGAACAGCAGCCAGCAGCGCGGACATTGCGTTGCGGCCAAAGTACAGCGCCACAAACAGCAGCAGGAAACGGAACGGGAAGCTGATCAGGCAGGGCAGGATCGTAGAACCGAAGTAATACTTTTTCGTGTTGCCTTCGTCAGCAGCCTTGTCGCAAACGGTGCAGCAGACCGTATTGAGCGTTCTGAGCAGCGGCTGCAGGAATGTGCCCAAGACCGTAAAGGGAACGGCGAATGCGATGACCGCATCCGTTTCCATGCCGGTCGCCATGGCAAGGGGGATGGTAATGAAGCCCGCGAGCGTCATATCCATCGTAACGGTAAAGCCAACAAGAGACGGTGCCATGTTCAGGGTCTGGATCGTACCGCCGAGAATGGTGCCCGTGACGGGGTCGCCCATAATCAGGCCGATGAAGAAACCATGAACCACAGGCCAGTTCATCTGAACGCCAAAATAACCGAGCAAAAAGTTATTGCACATCCAGTAAAGGAGGGCAATCAACGCGGCTTGCCATATGGTCATATTGTGTAACCTCCAAATAGTTTTTAGTTTTGTACTGTTACGCGAATGTTACTTAAATTTGCTGAGAAGATTGCCGATCGGAACGCGAGAATCTGACGGAACCATCTGACAGAAGACATGAATTCCCTGATCGAGCAGGTACTTAAAGTCCTCGACGTTCTCTGCAGATACATTGACCTGCTTGGAGATCGTGACCTTGTTCCTGCCGCCCGGCAGCGTGCCCACCTGCAGGTGGTCGAAGTGGAACCCGGCGTCATACAGCTTTTTTGCCGTCTTGACATCCGGGAACAGCACCAGAACGTTGCCGTCGCCGAACTGATTTTTCTGCCATTCCTCCAGCGCGGCGTCGCTCTTGAGCGCATCGCACTGAACGCCGGCCGGAACCGCCATCCGGTACACCTTTGCCATAAACGGATCACCGCCGAACAGATCGTGGACGATCACAATTCGATTAATACCCAATTGCGGCGTCCATGCGGTGCAGACCTGACCGTGTACCAAGCGGCTGTCGAGTCTGACATACAATGCTTTCAAATCTTATCCCTCCCCAATAAATTCATTTTACCTTGAATTGGTAAAATATTTGGAATGCAGCGCAAATAATCCGTACTTTCGTGCTGCATTTTCTACCATGGGTTTACGATTAAATTTACAGCTTGTCAATATTCTCTTACGTAATTACAGTCTTTTCTACAATTCCGTCAATTTCAATTCGCAGTATTTGTCGATTCTGCACGATATTTTTGTTATTTACTTTCATGTTGTAAGGATATCTTGACGTTTTGTCAAAAATAGTGTTTACTATAAGAGAAAACGGAAACCACAGATGCGTATCCCCGTCCGTTTCATGAAATTACCTCCCATTCGTGCAGCGTGCCTTTCCTCTCCTTTTCTCTCCTCTCCTGCCACCTGAGTTCCAACCTCCACCGGCACGCTGCACGAATGCATTCTGAAGCTCGCTATAGTACGGTTCTCTGCCGTATTCCTCTCTTTTTCTCTCTTTTCTCTTTTTCACCGCGCCGGGGCCGTCCTCAGGACGGCCCCACAGCGTGTCAAAAAACCTTTTTGACACGCTGACAGACGATCAAGAAAGTTTGGAATAGGGGAACCTCTGAATCCATCCCCGGCGGCGGACAACGGATCTTTTCCGC
>CABQNH010000019.1 GCA_902465435.1 uncultured Eubacteriales bacterium
GCTTACCTGCGCCGAGATAACCGCTGTCTCCATAGACTGTTTCTTCCTCTCCCGTTAACAATTTCGGCACTTCCGCAACGTCGTGGACATTTGCCGGTGTGGCTTCCACTGTGTGAACCAGTCCGCTGTCCTTGTCCACGCAGAACTCCGAAAATGCGCGGCTGTCGATGGCTTCTGCCACCGTGGCCTCGTCACTCAGGTCATAGAGGTTTTGCAGCAGATACAGTCGGAGCATGATCTCCAGCGGATAGGGTTTGTTGCCGCGCTCTCCTTTGTAATAGCACGGCTGAATCATGGCAAGCCATTCCTTCCACGGGACAATCCGTTCAATCTGACTGAGAAATTCTTTTTTCTTCGTCCGCACCTGTGCCAATTCGTCACGGAATGCGGAAATCGTCATCTGTTTATCCATAAGTTTATTCTATCACGCTTGGCGGTATCTGGCACTTTTTCCTGTGCGGTATTGCCTTAGGAAAAATTCGTTTCTGCTCCGTCTTCTGCGACCTTCGTCACAAACTGCATGAGGATCGTTGCGACCTGTGCGCGCGTGGCGTTGTTCTTCGGGTTTAGGTACGTTGCGCCGCCTGAGGCCGCACCGGAGATCAGGCCCTCGGCGACCGCCCAGGAAAGCGCGTCCTTTGCCCAGCCGCTGGTGCTGCCTGCATCCGGATAGGGGGAAAGCTCGACGCTCGCGGAGGTGTCGAAGCTCTTATACCGCGCGTAGCTGCGCAGCATGACCGCGATCTGCTCGCGCGTCACATTTCCGAAGGGATTGAATTTCCCGTTGCCTGCGCCGGAAACAATGCCGTTGGCAGCCGCCCAGATCACCGGCTTGGAGAACCAGCGGTCATTTTCCACGTCCGTGAAGGGGTTCTCCGCCGTCACCTCGGGCTTGCCCTCTAAGCTGTAGAGCACCGTGACGAGCATGGCGCGGTTCATGGTCACGTTGGGCGAGACCGTCGTGTCGGACGTGCCGGAGAGCAGCCCGCGCGCAATGCAGAAGTCCAGACCCTTGTGCGCCCAGTTGGACGCGCCCGGCTGGTCGATGAACTGCGCGCCGGGGCAGGCAAAGCGGGGAATCGAATGCCCGGCCTGCAGCACCGCGCCGCATAGGGTGCAGACGAGGTCGCCGGAATAACCGTCCTGCGTGCAGGCTGCGTCCTGCGCGCCGCGCTGCTCGGTCTGCCGGTGCGAACAGGGCAGCGACAGCTCCGGGTAGTCGGAACCGCTATTCAGAACAAAGCAGGAATCCCGATTCAGAAGCCGGAGGAATTCCTCAGAGCGGAACTGGGCTGCGGTTTGCACGGAGACGCCGTCTGCCGAGGCGGCGTTATGTACGGCATACTCGCTGGCGGTATCGAGATAAAAGAGGTTATCGCGCACATTTGATGCCCGCTTGCCGTCGCGGCCGATCGCGCCGCCGACAAAGCCCGATGCCGCCTGCACGGTACCGTAGGCGTAGCAATTTACGGCGGTATAATAATTGCCGTAGCCGATCAGGCCGCCCGTGCCGGAGGAGGCGTAGCGGTGTGCATTTTCTACGCGGCCGACGCTGTAGCTGTCGCACAAAGAAGAGGCACCCTGTACGCTGCAGACGCCGACAAGGCCGCCGAGATACCAGCTGGAGCCGGTGACGGGCGCATAATTGGCGCAGCGCAGGAGCTTGCCGCCCAACTGCGCGACCGCGCCGCCCGCGCCGCCGCTCGCACCGTCGGCGGTGACTGCGCCGAGGTTTACGCAGTCGGATAAAAGGCTTTTGGTATCCGAGACGACGCCGACAAGACCGCCGACGGCATCCGTGCCGCTGACGGTGCCGTAGTTGGTGCAATAGGAGAGCTGCGAGCCGTTATCCATCACGGCGGTAATGCCACCGGCTCGCTCGCCGGTTGAGACGATCGCGGCATGGCTGACGCAGTTCGTCAGCGTCGTGCCGCTCGCATGAGCCACAACGCCAGCCGCGCTGCCGTTGGCCTGTACCTCGCCCGAAACCGTGATATTTCGCAGTACTGCGCCGTCCGTCGCCAAAAACAGCGCCGAGCCGCTGCCTGCCGAGACGGCGGTCATATCCGTGATCGCATACCCGCAGCCGTCGAAGGTGCCGGAAAACGGCGCGTTTAACGAGCCGATGCCGTCAAACCAGCGCACGCTGCGATTGAAGGTCGCGTCATCGTTGCGCAGAGAGATGGCCGCACCCAATCGGACGGTCTTTCCCGCAAAGGAATTCCCCTCCTTGACCAGCTTCGCAAGCCCTGCGAGCTGGCGCGCCGTGGTTAAAACAAACGTATCGCACTCCGGCTGATACCAGTCGGTCTGGGCAAGCTGGGTCCAGAGCTTATGCGTAGTGTACGGCTCGACCGACAGCTTCAAAGAGGCGGATGTGATTTTGGAATCGACGGTAAATTTTCCGGTGTCGGTCGATTTGGGCGAGGCGGAGGCGTCCTGATACGCAAAGGTATAGCGGAACTTGCCGCTAAACACATAATCCAGATCCTCCGGCACGGCATTCGGCAGGAGGGACGCGGTGGCTGTAAGCTCGTCGCCCTCATACAAAGGGTCACCGTCCGCAACGGGATAGTTCGTGACGCGCATCATTTGCCCGTCAACGAGCGCGGTACCGTTCTTTGTAACCGTGACGGCGCAATAAGGACTGCGCTCGAGGTAGAGAGCGCCGGAGGTCAGCGGGGCAAATACCGCGCTCAGAACGGAGTCCTGCGCGACGGTTGCATAACGGCCGGACAGCGCACTGCCGTTGAGCGTATAATAGCGAAATGCCCAGCCTGTATCGGCTTCGGCGGAAAGATGCAGAACGCTGCCGGAGGGAACGGAGCCGCCGCAATCGGCAAGAACCGTACCGCCCTCCGATGCCTCAATGCGGACGGTGCATTCGGTATGCGCGGCATTCTGCTCCCAGAGGAGCTGCGGATAGCCGTTTTCCCGGAAGGCATAGGCGACGCCGTTGCAATTCAATTTCTCCACAAAGGCGGCGGTTTGCAGCTCTGCGGCGGAAAGTGCCTGCACGGAAACCGTGACGGCGGGGGAGCCGCCGGTATACCAGCCGCCGGAGGCCGGGTCATCGTCGCAGCCGGAAAGATAATAGCAGTCCGATACGGTGTACTGCCCGCCGTTATGGCCGCCGATGGCGCGGCCGCGCGCGTTGCCGCTGGAGTCGATTTTACCGACATTATAGCAGTTATAAATGTCCATGCCGTCGTTATTGCCGCAGATGCCGCCCGCCGGACAGGCATGGACCGTCGTGACGTCGCCCGCGTTATAGCAATTGACGATGGCGCCCTTGCTCCAGCACGCGCCGACGATGCCGCCGACGCCCTTGCTGTCCGTATTCCGGACGGAGGCGAAGTTTGCACAATTCTCAATGAATACGCCGGTCGGGATGCTGCCGGTCCGGCCGACGATGCCGCCGACCATACGGCGGCCGTACACGCTGCCGCTGACGGAAAGGTTCCTTACGGCCGGAGCGGTCTGCGGCGCGGCTTCGCCGTCACGCAGCTCACCCAGATAGCCGATCAGGCCGACCGCCTGCGAGTAGGCATAGCCCTTTGCGGCGTAGCGGTCGCAGAACAGACGGGTGATCCGGTGCCCCTGCCCGTCAAGCACGCCGTTGAAAAATGCTTCAATGACCGTTTCGCTGTTTGCGGCGTCCATGGGGTACTTGCCGCCGATCGGCGTCCAGTTCGCCGTGCCGCCCATATCCATATCGGCAGTCAGATAAACCGTTTTATCCGAAAAATCGTGCGCAGCGTCGCTGAGATAGACGGTGCCGTACTGGTTGCCGCCGCCCGCGCCGACCAAAAGAAAGTGGCCGTCCCTTGTGGAAACCAGCTCGCTGCGGTCGCCCTTGATGCGATAGTCCGGCGTCTGAGCATCTACCTGCCCGTTGACCAGGGCGGCAAGCCCGGCGAGCTGTGCCGGGGTTTCGAGGTAAAATGTGGTTTGTTCGGCATCGTACCAGGAGATATCCACTGCGCCGTCCCAGACGGACAGACAGTAATATTCCGGCAGGACGGTATAGGCTCCGTCGGGCGTAGGGAAGCGGTAGCGATAGCCGTCGGCCGTTTCCTCAAATTCCACGAAGAAATAGCTGCCGTCCGAAAGCTCGCAGCGCACCGTGGCAAGGTCATAGTCCGGACGCTTTTCCAGCGTGCCGGAGACGAAACCGTCCTCCGCGGAGGCACAGAGGGCGGCCTGCGCGATCAGACAGACGCAGAGGAAAAGACAGAGAATGCTTCGTTTCATAAACTTACTCCTCTCCGGCAAGCAGAACGCTTGCCATACCTTGCGGCGTTTCGACCTCCGCCATGCGGACGCGGACGCCATAGAGCGACTCGATCAGCGCAGACGTCAGTGTATCGGCTGTTTTTCCGTGGGCGCAGATCGTGCCGTCCTTCAGTGCCAGAACGCGGCTGGCGTAGCGCAGCGCATGCTCCGGATTGTGGGTGGACAGAAGGACGGTATAGCCTGCGTGCGTCAGGGCGCGGATCTTTTCCAGCACGCGCTGCGTGTTGCCGTAATCCAGATTTGCCGTCGGCTCGTCCATAACGAGCAGCTCGGCGTTCTGCACGAGCGCACGCGCGATCAGGGCAAGCTGCCGCTCGCCGCCGGAGACCTGCGCAATGCCGCGGTGGGCGAGCGCCGCGATGCCAAGCTGCTCCAATGCGCGGTAAGACGCTTCAAGCTGCGCGGGCTGCGGGCGCGCAAGTGCGCTTCCGGCACCCGTTGTGCCCATCAGCACCGTTTCGAGCAGCGTATAATTAAAAATCGGTTCCGCCGACTGCGGAATATAGGCAAGCTTTTCCGCAAGCGTTCGGCGGCGATAGGCCGAGATGGGCTTGCCGTCCAGAAGCAGTGTGCCCTGCGGGCGCAAAAAGCCGAGGATGCAGCGAAACAGCGTGCTTTTGCCCGCGCCGTTCGCACCCAAAACGGCGACCAGCTCGCCGCGCGGGACCTCGAAGCTGACCCGGCGCAGAACCGGCTGCTTCCCATAGGAAAAGGAGACGTCCCTGCATTCAAGCAGCATGTCTTCCACCTCCCGTCAAAATGAGATAGAGGAACAGCGGCGCGCCGATGAAGGCGGTCAGAATGCCGAGCGGAAGCTCACCGGAGATGGCCAGACGCGCGACATCGTCCACAATGACCAGAAACGAAGCGCCGAACAGGGTGGCTGCAGGGATCAGGCGGCGATAATCATAGCCGAACAGCATCCGGCAGAAATACGGAATTACCAGCCCGACCCAACCGATCATGCCGGAGACGGCGACGCTCGATGCCGTCAAAAGCGTGGCACAGACGACGACCACGAGACGCAGCAGGGTGGTGTTGACGCCCATGGAGCGCGCTTCCTCGTCGCCGACGGTCAAAAGGTTGATCCGCCAGCGCAGAAGGAAAAGCGGAACAAGGCCGCAGAGAAACGGGAAGACCAGAAACAAAACATCCTCCTGCTTGATCGCCGAGAGACTGCCCATCAGCCAATAGGTGATCGCAGGAAGCTGCTGCTGCGTATCGGCGACCAGCTTGACATAGGAGGTCGCAGCCGAAAACAGGGAGGAAACCATCATGCCGGCAAGGATCATGGCGACGGTCGGGTTTATACGGCTCAGCCGACTGACGAGATAGGAAACAAATACGGCGGCAAGACCGCAGCAGAAGGCGGAGGCGGAAATCCCAAAATAGCCCGCGCCGAGCAGGATCGCAATGGCTGCGCCGAAGCCCGCGCCCGTGGACGCGCCCAGAATGTCCGGTGAGACCATCGGGTTACGGAACATTCCCTGATAGCAGACACCCGCAACGGAAAGAGACGCGCCGACGAGCGCCGCTGCGGCAATGCGCGGCAGGCGAATGCGGAACAGCACGTTTTCTGCGCCGGGGGGAAGGACAAGCTCCGTTTGCGCTACGCGCGACCAGAGAAGCTGACACAGCTCCCCAACGCTGAGCCGAAAACGGCCAAGCATCGCGGAGCCGAGAAGCGTGAGGAAAAAGACCGCGCAGAGCACGGCAAAGCGGCGGGCGTAACGCCGATCCTCACGGAACGCCGGTCGGTTATTTATTTCCATCTTCAATAATATAATACTTGCCGGTCGCGGCATCGTAATAGACCTCGCCCAGCTTTTCCATGCCTTCATCATCGCCTTCTGCGTGCTCCTGCGTTTCCATCTGGGCAAGATCGTCCTGTGTGAACGAGAGCGCGTTGCTGCGGTCTATGGCGGCGTGGCCGCCCTGCCCATCGGCTGCATAGGACTGCCCGGAATTGGACATCGTGCCGCCGGAGGTCGAAATATCCACGTTCCAGTGCAGGATCAACGCCAGCATCATGCCGACGGCCAGCACCAGCATGGCATCGGAAAGGTTGGAGAGGTAGTCCATGGGGTTGACGTCGCCGCCGTCGAAGCGGCCGCCGCGAATTCTACGTTTCTTCATTGGGAAATCCTTTCACACACGCAGTCCACCAGCGTTTCCAGATCGGCCATATAGGCGCTGTACCAGCGCTTGCGGATGCCGGAAACGACAAGACAGACCGCTGCGGCGCACAGGCCGGCGATGGTGGTGTCGAACGCGGTCAAAAGTGAGGTCGAGAGCGTCTGCGTATCGCCCTGACCCAGAGCAATGATGCCGGGGCCGAGCGGGATCAGCGTGCCGAGAAGGCCGAGCATCGGCCCCAGCTTGCAGGCAAGATCCGTCAGCTTGACGATGCGGTCATAATGCGACTGCTCCCGCTCAAGCAGATTGGCGGCAAGACTCTCCCGCAGGGCGGGGCTGAACTCCGGGTGGCCGATCAGCTCCAGAAGCGCTGCCTTTTGGCGGCGGTTGAGCAGGCTGCCTTCGATGGCGGGACGCAGCGCGGTATCCTTTGCGCGCAGCGTATCGAGCAGACGAGGCAGATCCTCGCGCATGGGACGGTGCTCGGCAAAATACTCGGCAAGCAGCCAGCCGACGGAGAAAACGGAAAAGCCGAGAAGCAGCACAAGAAGAATCACGTCCGGAATCTCCATCGCGCTGGCGATGACGCGCAGAATATTATGAAAAACAGAGGTCATGGATCGATTCGCTCCTTTTTATAGTAGGTTTTTGCACAGACGGCACCGCCTACGGCAAGCAAAAGTGCGCTGAGCGCCGTAAGAAGCCGGGAAAGACGATCCTCCTTCGCCTGCAGAGAGAGTGCGGTTCGGACGGCGGGGAGGAGGGCATCACTGTCAGACTCGCCCGGCGACGTGTCGGATGCGGCGCGGCGCTGCAGCTGCTGCGCCAACTCGCTGGGGATGGCGTAGAGGCGCACGCCGTCTGTGCGCGCATTGGACGATTGCGTCGGCTCCTGCGTGGCCGGATCGCCCTGCTGCCCCTGTGGGAGGAGAGATTCCTGCCCGCCGCCCGTCGCATCCTGAGAGTTTCCGTCCGCAGGCGTTTCCGTCGGTTGGGGGTCGGGCGGCTGCGCGTCCGAAGGCTGCGGCTCGGTCGGCTGAGGCGACGGCTCTCGCGCCTCAATCTGCAACGGCGGGGTGATCGCGGCATCGGCGCAGCCGATGGAGAGGCTGACGCTGCCGCTCCGATGCACCGTGTAGCTGACCGTGACCGTTGCAAGGTCGCTGAACTCGCCGCTGAGCGTGACCGTGACGCCCGTGATCTCTAGAATGGAGGAGTCCGACGAGGTAATACGAAGCAATCTGGCCAGCGCTTCTAAAATCGCCCGGTTGCCCGCGCTTACGGAAAAGCTGACCGTATGAGAGCCGACGGTTCCGTCCAGCTCCGGCGGCATATCCTGAATCTGCGGCGCGCCATCCAGTGTGACATAAAGCGTATGCGTATACTTCGCGCTCTGATTCGTGCGGCATTCCATCGGGGAGGACTGGCCGAACAGCAGACGGAAGCGATTGCCGGTGCCGAGCGAGGTATAATTCGGCGCGGTATGCTCCATGCCGATCTCGTAGGTTACCCAGCTGTCCTCCAGCGCCAGCATGGGGGGCACCGTCCAGCAGTCGTTCCACGCTTCGGACGCGTCGTATTCGACAAAGTTGCCTTTTTCATCATAGACCGAATGGATGTGTGCGGCGAGATCGTTAAAATAATAGCGCTGTGTGCGGAACAGCTCGGCGGCGGTAAATGAGGTGAAATAGCCGATCTCCTGATCGCGCGTATAAAACTGCACGGACAGAATGTCGCCGGTGTAGACGCCGGCGTAGTCAAAGAGATCCGCGAGGTAAAAGCCGTAGGCGGAATCAATGACGGTACGGTAGGTGCCGTCGCTGCCGCTGCGGAAAAAGGAATAGGCGTTCTGGTGCAGCGGCAGGTTTTCGTAAAGCTCGCTCCAATGATAGGTGGCAAGCTCAACATAATCGGCAGTATCCATACCAAAGTAGCCGACCTTGATGGTCAGCGTATCCGTGACCTGCCCCGCAGCACGCGCCGCCGTCGGCAGACACAGAAGAAGCACAAGGCTGAGCAGCAGCGCTCCAATTTTTTTCATCGGCAGCTCCTATTTCTTTAAGGTGGAACGGGACAGCATGGCCTCGGCCTCCGCCTGAGACAGGTCGTAATGCCAGAACAGCGCATAAAACTCCTGCGCGACGGCGACCATGTCATAGGAAAAGACCTCGGGGTACAGAAGATTTCCCAGCCACCAGATGCCCAAAACGCGATTCACTGAGGGCGGGGTGGACATCCAGTCGTAGGGAAGATTGGGAATCTCATAATAGCTTCCGGATTTCACGGCGGTCAGCGCCGACCATTCGCTGTCCGGCAGCGTATCGTAGGGGCCGCCGCCGGACAGAAGAATGACGTCCGGATCTAAAACATAGACCTGCTCCAGATTGACGGTCGTTCCGCCGTTTCGGTTGCTTATCTCATCCGTTTGTAGGGCGTTGACTGCGCCCACCAGAGGAAGAACGTCCGCCTGCACGGAGCCTTCCGCATTGCAGGCAAGCCCGGTCGCGCCGGTGCCGAACAGAACGGTTTTGCGCTGCGACTGCGGGATCTTCGCGACGTTTTCCGCCGCCATGGCGAGTGTTTGCTCGATATAGACCGCGCGCGCCTCCGCCTCCTCTTCACAGCCCAAAAGCGTGCCGAGCTTTCGGTAGGCGGACGGCATGGTCTCCAGCGTTGCTTCAAGAAATATGGTGGGAATGCCGGTCTGCGACTGGATGCGATCCATATCGTCGCGTACAGACTCCTTGACGTCGCCCAGGTCAATGATAAGCTGCGGCTGCGCCGCGATCAAAGATTCCATATTTAAATTGGCCTTGCTGCCGTAAAACTGGCCGAAGGTGGGAAGGTACCACATATCCTCCGGAAAGTACGGCATCTGCGCGGTGCTGGGGCTGCTCGAAAGGCCGACCAAAAGCGACGGCGCGACGGTCATCAGGATCATCTGCGCGGTGGAACCGCTGGCCGCGATCCGTGTGATCGACTTCGGCACGGTGACGGCGCGTCCGGCGTCGTCCGTGAACACGACGGTTTCGACTCCCGCAAGCGGGTCATATCCGGATTTCTTACAGCCGGAGAAGCATGAAAGCGTCAATATCAGACAAAGGAAAACACAAATTAGCCTTTTATGCTGCATAGAAAGCCCTCCCGGGGCGTTATTTTACAAAAAGAATAGCGCCGATTGACAAAAACAAAAAACGGATTACTTGCTGACAAGTAATCCGTCCAGACTGTCAATCCAGCTCGCGACCGTCAAACAGAGAAGCATTTTTGCCTATTGAAAACGCGACCGTTCCCTTTAAAGAACGAACAGATGCGGTTCAAAATAGGACAAATGACAATGGTTTGACTTACTTCAAGACTCGTGCTCTGCCGTACTGTGGTACGGCTGCAGGCGCGAGCCTTTCGTTTCCGAACTTCCTTGACAGCTTGTCCGCGCGTCAATACGTTTTTTGGCGCGCGATCGGATTGCCTGCGGACAAGCAATCCGTAAACACAGAAAGCGCCCGGTGCGATCCGGCAGATTTCCTTCTCAAGCATGGAAGGCTGCGCTGTTTCCAGCGGAACCCTTTGTACGAAATGTACCGGACAGCCCTCCGTGGCGGCGGTGCGCTTTAGGAAGGCTGCCTCCAGAAATCTATGAAACCCTGAGACTCTGAGAAACGCCGCACCGCCGCGCTTTGCCTGCACGTCGGTTCGGCGAGGAAGCCCCGGCCTGTGTTGGCGGAATCTCAGAACTTTTCAGTTTCATAATACACTGCCGAGGGGGAAAAAGCAAGCAGTATTTTATGTCCCAGAGGGGTGTGCGGTCAGCCGAAGAGAAGCCAGAGAAGAAGCGGAACCGCGGCAAGGCTCAAAAGTGTGGACAAAAATACACCGGAGGCGGCAAGCCGCTCGTTCCCACCGTATTTGGCGGTCAAAAGTGTGGAGAGCGCGGCGATTGGCATCGAGGCCATGAGAACCGTGACGCCAAGAATCAGCTCGTTTGCGACAAAGGGGTGCAGCAGCGCATACACTGCGAGCGGCAGGAGCAGCTGCCGGATCAGGCAGATGACATAAAGCCGCCAATTGGTAAACACCTCGCGCAGCGGCACGGCAGAGAGCGCAATGCCGATCACAAGCATACATACGGCGCTCGACACGCTGCCGAGCATTTCCAGCGCGCCGGTGATGAAGGCCGGCGCGCGAACATTCGTCAGGTAAAAAAGATAAGCAAGAAGCGAGGCGGGGATCATGGGCGTGGTCAGCCGCTTGAGCGAAAAGCGCGAGCCGGAGGGCGCGAGCAGCTCCACGCCGTAGGTGTAGACCACGAACTGGAACACCAGATTGAAAATCGCAGCGTAAAACACGGCGTTTGCACCATAGACCGCCTCGACAACCGGAAAGCCCAGAAAGCCCATGTTGGAGAAAATGCACATGAAGCGGTAAAGTCGAAGATCCTTCTCCGGGCAGCGCAGAAGGCGGGGAAGCAGCAGACCCAGAAGAATCAGAACGACATACATCGCAACGGCGATGGCGGTCAGCAGATACACCTGGCGATTGCTGAGCTGACGCTCGCTGCCCAATACGGAGAACAGCACCATGCAGGGATTTGCAATGCAAATGACGAGCTGCGAGAGCACACGGTTCGAGCCTGCGGGGAAGACGCCGCGCTTCGCGGCGACAAAGCCGACGGCAATCAACAGCAGCAGGATAACCATGCGGGTGATGATAACGGAGAAATCCACGCGGTGCGCGCCCCCGTTCAGGCGGAATAGAAGGCGGCGATCAGGCGCGTCAGCGCTTCCTCGTCCCGAATGCCCATCAGCTCCCGGGCGGAGTGCATTGCGAGGATCGGAACGCCGACGTCCACCGCGCGCATACCCAAAAGCGCGGAGGCCATGGCACCGATCGTTCCGCCGCCGCGCAGGTCGGCGCGATTCATGAAGCGCTGTACCGGAATGGAATAATCACGGCAAAGCTGCTCGACGACGGCAACGGAGACGGCGTCGGTCGGATAGCGCTGGTTGAAGTTCATCTTGAGCGTCACGCCGCCGTTCATTACCGATTGACAGACGGGATCGAGCTTTTCCATGTGATTCGGATGCGCTGCGTGCGCAACGTCGCAGGACAGCAGCATCCCGTTTGCGCAGGCATCAAGGAAGGCGGCGCGATCCAGACCGAGCGAGAGGCAGAGCTTTTCCAAAATGCTGCCCAGCATGGCGGAATCCGCGCCCTGCTTGGTGTTGCTGCCGATCTCCTCGTTATCATACAGTACGGCGACGTTGATGCCGCGGCTGCACGGCGAATCGGCCAGCGCGCGGATGCAGCCGTAAACGCTGGTCAGGTTATCCAGACGCGGCGCGGAGAGCAGATCCTCCTCAAAGCCGATCTGCTCGCTCTTTTCCGCGTTGAACGCGCAGAGATCGAAGCTCAGAATTTCTTCGGGCAGGACGCAGAGCCGCTCGGCCAGCTTGGAGAGCAGGTAGCCGTCCTTGCTCCAGGTACGCTCGGCCGTCCGGCAGATGGGAAGCAGATCGACGTTGGCCTTGAGCGCAACACCGTTATTGACCTCACGGTTCATATGGACGGCAAGATTCGGAATCGTTAACACGGGACGATCCCAAGACACGAGCCGTACCTCGGGATGCAGCGGATCCCTGCCGCGCAGGGCGACCGTGCCGGCAAGAGACAGCGGGCGGTCAAGCCAGCTTGCATAAATTGCGCCGCCGTACGGCTCAATATTCAGCCGCAGACAGCCGCCGGACAGAAGCTCCGGCTCCGGCTTGATATGCAGACACGGCCAATCGGTGTGGGACGCGGCGATGCGGATGCCGTCGGAGGCGCACACATGCTGCGAAAGCGCAAGGGCGACGAGGGAATTGTCAAACACCGGCACATAATACTTTCCGCCGGGCGTAAGCGTCCAAGGCTCGCCGTAGCCAAGTACGGAAAAGCCGCAGGAGGACAGCAGTGCGGCAGCGTTGGCCACCGCGTGCGCGGGCGAAACGCCGCGATCCAAAAAGGAAAGAAACTCCGAAGTTGTATACATAAGAAGGAAACCTCCGTTTCAGTGAATGATAAAACCATCATAGCATTTTCCGCCGAAAGATACAACAAAAAAGATTATTTGCGCGAAGTTGTATGAAAAAATGCAACAATTCCCTTTTTCTGGATTAAGGGTGAAGGGGCTGCGTGAGAGAAGACGGCGGAATTCGGCCGCGCGGCGCGGCACCGAAAAGATACTGGTTATTTAGGAGGTCAATGATGAAACTGAGCAAGAATGCAGTTCGGCGCTTTGCCTATGTCTACTTGCAGACAGGAGA
Organism: uncultured Eubacteriales bacterium; assembly: GCA_902465435.1. GTDB lineage: Bacteria > Bacillota > Clostridia > Oscillospirales > Oscillospiraceae > CABQNH01. Next base: position 12,735 of record CABQNH010000019.1, read on the forward strand.
TCCGGACTGCGCCGCAGAGGCGATCGGCAAGCGGGACGGGATTGCCATTCTGACGCAGCCGGAGATCGCAGAGGAGCTGCAGCGGCAGCGCGGGGCGACGAGCGGACAAGTCTCCCGCGAGGAAAGCCTGCGCAGGCTGGCGCAGCTTGCGTTTGGCCGCGCGAATGACTGCGTGCGGCTGGCGCTGGGCGAGGAGACAAACATTGCTTCGCTGGATCTGAGCCTGCTTGCCGAAATCAAACGCAGCGATAAGGGCGCGGTCGAAATCAAGCTGATCGACCGGCTGGAGGCAATCGACCGGCTGCTGGAGAGTGCCGGAGAACGAAACGGCGCGGCAGAATTCCTGCGCGCGCTCAGCGACGAGACGCCGCAGGGATGTGACTGCGCTTGCAAGGCATAGGCTTTTCGCCAAAGCAAAAAACCGTACTGCTCTGGTGGACGTCCCGAAGTCCTTACCGAACGTGCGACGCTATCATCTGCGACGGCGCAATTCGCTCCGGCAAGACGCTCTGCATGGGTCTGAGCTTCTTCTTCTGGGCAATGGCGAACCATTGCGACCGCCGCTTCGCGCTCTGCGGCAAGACGGCGTCCTCCCTGCGGCGGAACGTGCTTGCAGAGCTGCTGCCGAGGCTGCGGGCGCTTGGCTTTCAATGCGAGGAAAAGCGCACAGAGAATAAAATACGCGTCAGCCTGGGGAGCCGCGCAAATGATTTTTACCTTTTCGGCGGCTACGACGAGCGCTCCTGCGCGCTCATTCAGGGCGTGACGCTTGCAGGCGTGCTGCTCGACGAGGTCGCGCTGATGCCGCGCAGCTTTGTGGAGCAGGCCTGTGCGCGCTGCTCCGTCGCCGGTTCCCGTCTCTGGTTCAACTGCAATCCGGAGGGGCCATACCACTGGTTCTATACGGAATGGATATGCCGCGCGGCGCAGCGGAACTGCCTTTATCTGCATTTCACGATGGACGACAATCCCTCACTGACGCAGGAGGTACGCGCGCGCTACCGCAGACTTTACACGGGCGTATTTTATCAGCGGTTCATTCTGGGGCAGTGGGTCGCGGCACAGGGGCGCGTTTACGATTTCTTTACGCCGTCCATGGCAAAGCCCGTGCCGACCGGCGCATTTCAAAGCTGGTACATTTCCTGCGACTACGGAACGGTCAACCCGGCATCCTTCGGCCTGTGGGGGCTGCAGGACGGCGTGTGGTATCGCGTGAAGGAATTCTATTTTGATTCGCGGCGGGAAAAGCGTCAAATGACCGACGAGGAATACGCCGAACGGCTTGCCGCGCTGGCGGGAGGCCGACGCATCTGCGGCGTGATCGTCGATCCCTCGGCAGCGAGCTTTCTGGAGGTGCTGCGCAGGCGCGGCTTTCCGGCGCGCAAGGCGCAGAACGATGTGCTCTCTGGCATCCGGCGGACAGCGGATCTGCTGAAGACAGGAAAAATCGTGATCTGTCAGACCTGCACCGACTGCCTGCAGGAGCTGCAGGAGTACGTCTGGGACGAGAGAACGGGGCAGGACGCAGTCCGGAAGTCACACGACCACGCTATGGACGATATGCGTTATTTCGTTTCGACCGTGCTGACACCGCAGCATACGGACTTCGCCGTATGCAGCGCTGTGAGGCGTGCATAGTGCGGTGCGCGGGAAAAGCACGGCGAATGCAAATCCAAAACCGGGAAAGGGGGTGAACAAAACTTGAAACGCAAGCAAAAAAGCAGCGTTGCGGGCTGCACGACGCAGCTCCGCAGCTATCAGAGCCATCCCTTTGGGAGCATGCGCGGCTATGTGCCGCTCGGCGGTGCGGAAACAAGGCTCTACAGCGCGATGCGCGAGGCGATCCCGCTTCTCGACGCGGCCATTTGCAAGCTGGTGCGGCTGACCGGTGGATTTACGGTGCGCTGCGGGGGCGGCGCACCGGAGGCGGCGCTGCAGGAATTTCTGCGAACCGTGGACTGCGGGCGCGGCCAGCGCGGCATCGACAGCTTCCTTTCCGGCTTTTTGGACAGCCTGCTGACCTACGGCCGCGCCATCGGCGAGATGGTGATTACGGGCGGTCGGCTGACCGGTGTCTGCTGGGGGGACGTGACACAGCTGCAGATCGAGGAGGGGGAGAATCCTTACGACTATGTTCTGTGCGCGGCCGACCGAAACGGTACGATGCGGCCGCTGCCGTATCCGCAGCTTCTGCTCTTCGCTACGCTCAATCCGGAGCCGACGAATCCCTATGGCGTCAGCCTGCTGCGCAGCATGCCGTTTCTGTGCGATATTCTGTTGAAAATCTACAACACGATCGGCGTGAACTGGGAACGCGCCGGGAATGTGCGCTACGCCGTCGTCTGCAGACCGACCGGCGACGCGCCGGATGCGGGAACCGCACAGGAGCGCGCGCAGCAGATGGCGGGCGAATGGGCGCAGGCGATGCAGGAAAGCAAAAACGGCTCGGTTCGCGACTTTGTGGCAGTCGGCGACGTTTCCGTCAAGGTGATCGGCTCGGACGGGCAAATTCTGGACGCGGAGACGCCGGTACGGCTGATTTTAGAGCAGCTTGTCTCCCGAACCGGTCTGCCGCCCTTCCTGCTTGGACTGAGCTGGTCCTCAACGGAGCGCATGAGCGCCCAGCAGGCCGATATGCTGACAAGCGAGCTTTGGGCGCTGCGCCGCGCCGTGCAGCCGGTGCTCGAACGAATCTGTGAGCAGTATCTGCGCATGAACGGCTGCGGACGCAAGCCGGAAATCGTCTGGGAGGACATCAGCCTGCAGGATCTGACGGAGGAGGCGCAGGCGGAATACTACCGCGCGCAGGCAGACAAAATTCGCGCGGAGCTGGAAAACGCATGAGGAGGAATACCATTTTGAACATCACCAAGGCGGCGCGGCTCGCGACGGCCGGAACGCCGACCGCGCAGCAGCTTGCGCTGGTCAACCGCTATGCAAAATCGGCGCTGACGCAGGACGAAGTCTATGTTTTTTCCCTGCGGCTGTGCGATGACCGCGTGGATCGCGACTTTGAGCGATTCTCCCCGGAGACGATCGAGAAGATGGCGCCGATGTTTTTGGGGAAGACGGGAATTGCGGACCACGAATGGTCGGCGGGAAAGCAGCTTGCGCGTATTTTTGACACGCGGGTCGCACGGGACGACGAGGGCTGCTATCTGGAAGCGTGGGCTTACATGCTGCGCAATGAGAAGAATGCGCCTGTGATTGAAGAGATCGAGGCCGGTATCCGAAAGGAGGTCTCGGTTGGCTGCGCGATGGGCCGCGCGACCTGCTCGATCTGCGGCGGGAGCTACGGCGTCTGCGCGCACCGGAAGGGAACGCGTTATGACGGCGAGACCTGCGTCAAAATCCTTTCCGATCCGACGGACTGCTATGAGTTTTCCTTCGTCGCCGTGCCCGCACAGCCTGCGGCAGGCGTTTTGAAGGCATGGAAGGGAGGAAGGAACGTGACATTACAGGAGCTGGTACAGAAAAGCGGAAACGGCGCGGCGCAGACAGCGCTGGGCGAGCTGGAGCGTCTGGCGGCGCTCGGCAGGCAGTACCGCGCCGGGATGGAGCAGGATGTAGTTCGACTCGGCCTGAGCATCGATTTCGGCGCTTCAGAGGAAAGTCTCAAGCACCTTGCGGCGCGGCTGCACGACGCGGAGCTGGACACGCTGCGCAAGGAGCTGCAGGCAAAGGCGGACACGCTTTACCCGCCGATCCCGCAGATGACGCAGGCCGCCTGCGCGGGCGGTATGGAAAATGAATTTATGATTTGATTTGGGAGGAAAAAACATGAAAATCTCTTTTGAGGGCATTGGAGAAAACTGCATCACCCTGCGCCGCAGCGGCGAAATGAAGGTGGGCGATCTTTGCAGCATCAACGGCAACGGCGAGGCCTGCAAGGCGAGCGCCGCGTTCTGCGGCGTGGTGCGCGGCGTGGAGACAGACACGGTCTGCGTGCAGATCAGCGGCTACGCGGAAGCGGTCTGCGACGACGTCACGAAGGTCGCCTACGGCTACGGCGCACTGAGCATCGGCACGAGCGGCGTTGCGGCGGCGGAGAGCGGCAAGCAGGTTCTCGTCGTATATAAAAACGCGGCGACAAAGGTCGTCGGCTTCTTTCTTTAATTTCAATTAGGAGGAAAACAAAATGGCATTTGACAACATTCGGCTGGAAAAGGGTATGTACCGCGAGGGCGGAAAGTCGTTTACGCAGGTTCTGGAGGCGCTTGACCCCAGCGAGGCCTACAAAGGCACGGCGATGGAGGGAACGGATGCATTTCAGCGGCAGCTCAAGCGCTTCGGCATCCGCGTTAAGGGCGCTGGCTCCGACCCTGTGGAGAAGTTTTTCAGCACGATGGACTCCGCCGTACTGTTCCCGGAATACGTTGCGCGCACGGTGCGTGCGGGAATGGACGAGCAGGATGTGCTTTCTGCAATCGTAGCGACCACAACGAAGATCGACTCGCTGGATTACCGCTCCGTCTATACCGACATGGACAACGACGACAAGATGCTTGCGCACGTTGCACAGGGCGCGCAGATCCCGGCGACGAGCATCAAGAGCAAGGAGAATCTGGTGCATTTGAACAAGCGCGGCAGAATGCTTGTGGCCTCCTACGAGGCACTGCGCTTTCAGAAGCTGGACCTTTTCTCGGTCGTGCTGCGTCAGATCGGCGCTTACATCCGCAAAATGCACACGGAGGACGCCATCGGCGTTCTGACGGCCGGTGACGGCAACAACAATCCGGCGGAGGCCTTCTCGCTCGATACGAGCGCAATCCCCGGTGAGACGCTGGATTACGACGCGCTGCTGCGCTTCTGGTCGCAATTCCGCGATTTTGAGCTGAACACGATGCTCTGCGACGCGGAAACGACCTGCAGACTGCTGCAGATCAAGGAATTCCAGAATCCGCAGGCCGGACTGAACTTCCAGGGCACCGGAAAGCTCTCCACGCCGATCGGTGCGCAGCTGCTGCGCGTGGAGCAGACGCCGGTGGACACCATCATCGGTCTTGACCGCCGCTGCGCGCTGGAAATGGTCTGCGCGGGCGACGTGCTGGTTGAATATGACAAGCTGATCGACCGGCAGCTGGAGCGTGCCGCGATTTCCAGCATTGCGGGCTTCTGCAAGATCTATGACGGCGCAGTCAAGCTCCTGAACGTTTGATATGGACGAGCAGATCCTGAAAATCGCACAGACGCTGTGCGGTCTGGATCCGGCACCGGAGGCGCTGCGCGCTTTCTGCCGCGCTGCGGAGGAAACGCTGCACAGCCGCCTCCGCGGCGACGCAGCGTGCTGCGAGGACAGCCTTCTGTGCGCGGCGGCAATGCTTGCGGCAGGCAGCTATCTATCCGCCGCATCGGCCGGTCTGGGAAGCTTTACGGCGGGAACGCTCAGCGTTTCGCGCTCCGGTACGGACGCGGCAGGCCTCATTCGGCAGGCGGAGGAAATTCTAAAGCCGTATCTGAAGGATCGCGGCTTTGCATTTCTGGGAGTGTAAGCAATGAAAAAAATCATAGACAGAATTCTGCGGGATTACGGCACGCAGCTTTTCCTCGTGCAGGGGGAGAGCAAAACGCCGGTGCGGGCATTTTTACAGCTTGTAACCTCAAAGAGCTGGCAAAATATGCAGCACATCTATCAGACGCAGGGGAGGATCCCGCGCGGACAGTATCTTTATCTCGGTCCGGCGGAAACGGATATTTTGCAGGCGGATTATCTGGAGCTGGGCGGCAGGCGCTATGAGGTGCGCCGGGCGGACACCATCCTGATGGGCGATCAGCCGCTCTACGTTTGGGGTCTTTGCGTGGAGGGAGGCACATCGTGGATCAGTTGACAACGCTTTTGTACAGAGCCATGAAGGAGGAGGGACTGACCGCGATAGAGGCCTTCCCGGCGCGTACCTTTCCGCGCGCGAAAACGCCGTTTATTACGGTGCAGACCGCTGCGGCGCAGACGCAGGAGGCAGGGCTTTACCGCTACCTGGGGATGCTGGACGGGCGGGAGCTGTACGGCAGACGGCTGCTTGCAACGCTGCAGTGCGACATTTACAGCCCGACAAGCGCGGGCGGAAGCGCCTGCATGCAGGCTGCACAGCAGCTTGCGGCGCTTTTCCTGCGCGGGGTCGAGGGACTGGATATTGTGCGCTTTACCATTGGCGGCTGTGCCTATGACCCGGACGCGGACTGCTTTACCTGCCGTGTCTGCGCCGAGGTCCGCGCCTATGCCTACGCCACAGCCAACGCGGACGGTACGGCATTTGAAAAATTTACTCTGAAAGGTGAGATCTTATGAGCGTGATCTATCATGAACGTCCGGGCGTCTACTCGGACTATGACTGCTCGCGCGTTTCGGTGACGGAGGCAAACCGAAAAACGGTAGGCATCGTCGCGCAGGCGGAGCTTGCGGCAGGCGTTTACACGGTACGCGACGCGGCGGGTGCAAAAACGCTGCTCGGCGAGGAAAGCGCCCTGTACCGTCTGACGCTGCTTTGCCTCCGGAACGGGGCGCAGACGGTTCTGGCCTGCCCGGCGGGAACGGACTACGCCGCGGCGATTGCGCGCGTGCTGACGGAGAAGCAGGCGGCATACCTCGTTGTGGACAGCGAGGACGAGACGGTGCAGAAAGCGCTGGCGCAGGCGCTCTGCAATGCGGCAAGACAAAACAACGAGTGCATCGGCCTGGTTACGCTGACGCAGTCCGACCCGGATGCGCTGCTTGCCCGCGCAAAGGCAATCAACTGCGAGCGGGTGGCGCTGCTTGCACCGGGCACTACGCAGGGCAGGGAGGAAACGGCACAGCCCGCGGACGCGGCGGCCTGCTTTGCAGGGCAGCTTGCGGCGCAGTCCGACCCTGCAATGCCGCTGCACAGCATGACGCTTTTGGGACTTTCCGGCGTGCTCGGACGCTACGAGGAGGACACGATCGATCGCCTGATCCGCGGCGGCGTCTGCGTTTTGGAGGCGCAGGGCGGCGCGGTCTGCCTCCTGCGAGGCGTCACCACCCGCACACAGACGGAGGGAGAGGAGGACGCGACGTTCCGCGAGCTGAACACCACGCTGGTTGCCGACGAAGTGATCCCCGCCATCCGCCGCGCGCTGCGGCTGCAGTTTTCGCGCGCGAAAAACAATTATACGACGCGCAACGCGATCCGTAATCAGGTGATCCTGGAGCTGGAGAGCCGCGTCGAGCGCGAAATCATCGGAGGCTACGGCGAGGTATCGGCGGAGGCGAGCACGATCGACCCCACGGTCTGCGAGGTCGAGTTCGGCTTTTCGGCACTGAGCGGTCTTTCGCGCATCTACCTCACGGCGCATGTGAGCGTATAAATTAGGAGACATGACGATGAACACAATGAAAATTCCAACCTCCAGCGACATTTATCTGGAGGTCAACGGCACGAAGGTTGCGGTCGTACAGAGCTACCGCGTCCGAACAAACCGCCGCAGCCGCAAGGTAGAGGCCTTCGGCCAATCCGAGCCGGTTGCGACGATTCGCGGACAGAGCACCTATGAGCTGGAGCTGTCCCGCCTGTATGCGACGGACGAGGCCATTCGGGACGGAATCTCTTTCTATGAGCTGGAGGACTTTTCTCTGGTCATCTGCAAGCCGGATCGCAACGTGATCTACTACGGCTGCCAGTGGGACACGCTGGAGGAGAGCGCCGAGGTTGGCGGAATGGTGCTGGAAAGGGTCACGGTGCTCGCCGCACGCCGCGTGGAAACGGTTTTCTGATATGCGCAGACGAAGATTCAAGCTGTGCAGAATCAGCGCATGGGAGCTGCTCCAGGCGCGCCTTTCGGCGCGTCTGGAGGCTGACGAAGCAACGCAGGGGCTGGTTTTTAACGCGGAAGTGGTCGCACGGGCGGCGCGGCGTTTTGGACGTCCGGCCTTTCACTCGGCGCAGGAGGTCCTGCGCGCGCTGCCGGAGGAGGAAATCTACCGCCTGACCGCGCAATATTTTGCACAGAACGAGCCTGCGGAGGAGTGCGGAACGAACCAAAGCTTTGACCGCAGGCGCTTTGAGGAGCTACGATCATGAGCCGGTCGATGGACGCGATCCTGAAAAGGCACGAGACGCTTGCGCAGCGGCTGCTTCAGGCGGGCGCAGGGCGCGGGGAAATCGGACAGGCTGCGGCGGAGCGGGAGACCTGGCGGCAGCTGCAGGCGGCGCTTTCCGAGCAGGCACATTTGCCGCTGCGGCGGCAGGCGCAAGGAGCCTCTGCAAATTCGAAGGGACAGGACGGGGCGGCTGCTGCACAGAAGTATTCGGCGGAGGAAACCCAAGCGCCGATGCGAATTCCCTTTCCCGCAGAGAATGGCGAACCCTTCTGGGCGGAGACGGCAGTTCCCGATGCCAGCGCCCGGAACGGCGGCCTGACGGCGGAAGCACTCTCGCGCCTGTTTGCGCGGGAGGCGCGGCGATATGACTAAGGAGGAACATGCAAGATGCTTTCGGCAATGCAATTTCGCGATTTTATCTGGCCAAACAACCCCCATTCCTATTCCATCCGCTATACGCGGAAAACGGCGGCACTGAAATACCCGGGAGGAACCTATTGCCTGCAGAATCTCGGAAGAAGCTATCGCATCATGGAGGGCGAGGGGGAGTTCTTTGGAAAGGACGCCTATCAAACCTTCGGCAGGCTGGCAAATGAATTCTACGGCAGCGGCTGCGGTCTGCTGCGTCACCCTGTCTGGCAGGCTGCGCAGGCGCTTTTCGTTTCGCTGGAGCTGACGCAGAAGCCGATGGACGACTATGTCGCCTACCGCTTTGTGTTCTATGAACTGCCCGGAGCGGTGCAGGATGCGCAGGCCGCGCGGACGGAGGAAATGGCTGCGCTGCTGCCCGGGCAGACGCTATGGTCCTTCTGCAGCGCGCGCGGATTGAGTATGGAGGCGCTGTTGCGGGTCAATCCGGAGCTGTCCAACCCCAGCGAGGTGGAGGAGGGAAGGACGGTGAGGCTGCCATGACAGCGGAGGTCACGCTTTGGAGCGGGGAGGTCGTGCAGCTGCCGGAGCTGCTTGCCTGGGATGTTTCCCGTACCGACGGAAGTTTGTGCGACAGCTTCACGGTCTGCGTGCCCATGCCGTTTTCCCAAAGCGCACGGCTTGCGGAGGCGACGCGCCTTACGCTGCGAAGCAATGGGGGAACCGTCTTTACCGGCGTTGTGGATGAGATCCAAACGCAATGGTCGGACGACGGATTTTTTGCGGAGATCGCGGGGCGGGGCATGGGTGCGCTGCTGATCGACAATGAGGTGACGGCAGCGCGCTTTGAAAAGGCGACGCTTTCCGAGCTGCTCAGGCGCTATGCCGCGCCCTTCGGCATCCGGGCGGACGCGGAGGAGTTTCCAAGCTTGGACGGCTTCTCCATTACCACGGGCGACAGCTGCATGCAGGTTTTAAAGGGCTACTGCCGCCATGTGGGCGCGCAAAAGCCTCGTTTTCTGGCGGACGGCACGCTGTATCTTCGGCGATTCCGCACGCAGTCTGCACCGCCGATTCAGGAGCGGGAGGTGCTGGAGGCACAGTGGGGGCTTTGCTGTTGCGAGGTGCTTTCCAGCGTGATTACGGTCAGCGGAAGGGGCATACAGCAGGAGACGGAAAATGCGGCGTTTCAGGCGCAGTGCGGGCGCCGCAGACGCGTGCGGAGCGACAGCGGCGGCCTTTCCGCGACAAGCCGCACGGCGCAGGAGATGATCGAGGAATCCGAGGAGGAGCGCGATACGCTGATCCTGAAGCTGGCGGGAGAGCGTGCATACGAGCCGGGCTGCGGCGTTTGGGTAGAGCTGCCCACGCTTGGCGTTCGGGCGACCTACGGCATACGGCAGGTACGCCGACGCGGCTCGGAGAAGGGCATAACAACGCAGCTTACGCTATACCGCTGAGAGGAGAAAGGAAAACGCGATGTGGATTGCAAAGCAAATGGCGCAGCGGCGCCGCGAACAGGAGACGGGCGCATTTGGCACCGTGACGGCACTGGGGACACAGCTTGCCGCCGTGACGGATACGGAGCGGCGGGGGCTGCGGCTGATTGCGCCGGGCGGCATTGCCTGGGCACCGCGCACGGCGCAGACGGTGCTGCTTTTTCAGGGGACGGAGGACTGCGTGCTCGGACAGGAGGTTTCCTGCGAGCAGACGCTTTTGCCGGGGGAGCTTTGCCTATACAGCGACGGCGCCTCCGTCACGCTGAAGAATAACGGGGAGATTCATGTGCTGGGCACGATATTTGTTAATGGCAGGAGGATCGGCGAGAATGACGGAGAATAAGCTCGTTTCGGGCGACTATGTGCCGGATGAGTGCGGCGGCGTCATAGTGCTGGAGGGCGCAGAGGCGCTTTTGCAGCGGGCGCTGTTCTGTATGCAGACGCGGCGCGGGAGCTTTCCGTTCTTGCCGGAGCTGGGAAGCAGGCTATATCTTTTGGGTAAGGAAAAGCCGTCGGCGCTCAAAAGTACGGCGACGGCCTATATACAGGAGGCGCTGGAGGAACTGCCGCTCACGGTACGGAAGGTAACGGTGACGCGCGGCGCAGAAAATATGCTGGCCGTCACGGTACTGCTGCAGGTCGGCGGAGAGACGGCGGAATTGGAGGTTACGGTGTGAAAATGATCAATGAACTTTATGAGGCGCTGTGCCGAACCTATACGGAGCAATCCGGGCGGGAGGTCGCGGCGCACAGTGATATCTCCGTTCGGCTTTATGCATTTGCGGCGGAGCTGCAAAGCTTATACTGCTACTTGGACTGGTCGCGGGCACAATGCTTTCCGCAGACGGCGACGGGGAGCTATTTGGACTGCTTCGGCGAAATGCGGAATCTGCCCCGCAAGCAGGCGGCGGCCGCTGTGGGAACCGTCCGCTTTACGCGCGGCACGGGCGACGGAACACTGACGGTTCCGACGGGAACAGTTCTGCTGACACAGAAGGGACTGCACTTTGTTACGACGCAGGACGCAGTTTTTGCGGAGGGCAAATGCAGCGCAAGCTGCAGCGCGGCCTGCTGCACGAAGGGCAGTCAGGGAAATGTGGCGGCGGGCGCGGTCTGCTGCTTCTCCGCCTATCCGCAGGGTGTCAGCGCATGCCGGAATCCCACGGCATTTTTGGGCGGACGTGACACGGAGGAGGACGAGAGCTACCGGACGCGGCTGCTTGCGGACTATCGGCGCAGCGCGGGCCTTGCCAACGCGGCCTTCTATGAAAGCTTTGTCACGGCCTTTGACGGCGTGACGGCCTGCCGTGTGGTCCCGCGTGTAAACGGCGTCGGGACGGTCGGCGTGGTGGTGGAAACGGAGGGCGGCAGCACAAATTCTGCGCTGCTGGAGAAAATCCGGACGGCGCTGCAGAGTGCGCGCGAGGTCGCGACGCAGGTCACGGTCAGCGCGCCGGAGCGCGTCAGCGTTTCGTACACGGTGACGCTGAAGCCAAAGACCGGTATATCGTTTTCCGAGGCGGCGCAGGCGGCGGAAGCGGCGATTCGCGCCTATTTTGACGGGAATCTTCTGGGAAAGCCGATCTATCTCACAAAGCTGGGCAGTCTGATCGAGGCGACCGGCCTTGTGGAGACCTACCACTTTGACGCATCCTGCTCCGATCTTGTCTGCACGGCGTTTCAACGTCCCTGGCTGGAGGACATTTTCCTTTCGGAGGAAACACAATGAGCTACTATGACAGCTTTGTACGGCTGCTTTCGCCGCTGGGCGTCTATGCGCTGCGCGAGGACAGCCTTTCCGGCGCGGAGCTTTTTGCAGCGGGACAGGCGCTCGACGCGCTGTATGCGCAGGCAAAAGACTGCCTGCGCGAGGCCGTTCCGGCGACGGCGCAGGACGTGGGACTTTCCATGTATCAGAGCCTTGCGGGCTGCGCCGTGCTTGGCGATACGCCGGAGGAAAAGCGGGAGAATCTTCGCTGGCTTTTAGAAAAAACAGCGGGGAGCTGGACACTGGATCGGGCGCGGGCGGCGGCGCAATGCGTCGCAGGCTGCACTGTGGAGGAAGGAGATACACCGGGGGCGGTAACCGTGAAGGGCCTTGCGGGCGCGGCAATCAGCACAGTGCAGCAGGCGGAAATTACGGAACGGCTGCCCGCGCATATTCAGATCTCTTTTCCGCAGGAGGCATAACGGGCGCAGAAAGGCAGTCCGGAGACTGCAAGGGGAACGGCAGACAGGCCGGGAGGAAACGAAAAGCTCGCGCCCGCACAGGCACATGGGTGCGGCGGGCGTGCGCTTTGAGGAAAGCCGGAATGGTTTGACGGGGACGGTTCTTAAAAAGACAGAAGCAGCGGAACAGGATGGGGTTCGCCCGCTTCCGCTGCTTTTGCTTTTTATTTATGGGTGACTTTTTCATTCTGTCGGGCAATGGCGGAGTGCAGAAGTCGCAGCGCCTCTTCGGCGGCGGCAGCGCGAATCTCCTCGCGCGTACCATGCAGATGAAGCTCGACTGCATGCACGGAGGATGCGTCCGCAAGACCGAGATAGACAAGACCGACGGGCTTTCCGCTTCCGTCTCCGTTCGGCCCGGCCAGTCCCGTTACGGATACTGCAAGATCGGCACAAAGCCGTTTGCGCGCGCCGTCCGCCATGGAGCAGGCACATTGCGGCGAAACTGCACCATATTCGGCAAGAAGCTCGGCGGGAACCCCGAGAAGCTGCTGCTTCATCTCGTTGCAATAGGTGATCATGCCGCCGCGATAAACGGCGGAGCTGCCGGAGACGGCCGTGAGACACGCGCCGCAAAGGCCGCCCGTGCAGGATTCGGCGGTGGCAAGCGTCAGACCGTGCGCCGCAGCGGATGCAATTACACTTTCAGCCCAATTACTCTGCATGATATTTTACCTTGACCAGCTCAACGCCCTGCAGCGCACGCGCCATAAGACCCTCAAAGTCCAGATCGCGGCAGGCGTTGTCGACCTGCTGCTTGGTGGGCTTCGTTTTGGGATGCTGCGGTGTGAAGACGGTGCAGCAATCCTCATACGGCAGGATCGAGGTCTCCATCGTGCCGATTTTTCGTGCGACCGTGACGATCTCCTCCTTATCCATGCCGATGAGCGGCTGGAAAATCGGCAGCTCGACACAGGCACCGGTGACGGCCATGGCCTCCATGGTCTGCGAGGCGACCTGCCCTAGGTTTTCACCGGTGACAAGGCACTGACAGCCGTGCTCCTTTGCGATCCGCTCGGAGAGCAGCATCATAAACCTGCGCATGATCAGCGTAAAGAACTCCTCCGGGCAATGGTCGCGGATGGCCTCCTGAATTTCCGTGAACGGTACGATATTGACCGTCATACGGCCGCAATAGCGCGTAAGCAGGCGGGCAAGCTCCAAAACCTTGTCCCTTGCCAGCTCGGAGGTATACGGATAAGAGAAGAAGTGGACGCATTCAATCTCAACGCCGCGCTTGGCAATCATATAGGCTGCGACGGGCGAATCAATGCCGCCGGACAAAAGCACAGCGGCACGGCCGCCCGTTCCGGTGGGAAGACCGCCTGCGCCCGGCTCGGCGGGGCCGTGGACATAAGCCGCGCGGTCGCGCACCTCGACATAGACGGTGTAGGCAGGATGGTGTACATCGACCTCGATCTGCGGGAACGCTTCGGCCAACCGACCGCCGATCTCCTGCGAGACCTGAATGGAGTTGAGCGGAAAGCGCTTATCGGCGCGCTTGGATTCCACCTTGAAGCTGCGGGCGCAGGCAAGGTCATCCGCGAGATAATCCATGACTGCACCGAAGATCCCGTCGAGCGTTTTTTCACACGGCCGACAGCGGCAGAGCGAGATGATGCCGAAGATAAAGTGGCAGGCTTCCCATGCACCGTCCAGATCGCAGTCCTCGTTCTGCGGCTCGATATAGACGGTGGACTGGGTGATGCTGACGTCGAATTCGCCGAAGGGGCGCATTCTTCTGCCGATATTGCTGCGCAGCTTGTTCTCAAAATGGCGGCGGTTGCCGCCCTTAAGGACAATCTCGCCGAGCTTCAACAAAAACATTTCATTCATAATAGGTGGTTCTCCTCATTGTTGGTGAATATCGTTTGCGGCAAAGGCCGCGGGAAGTCTGACGGGCGTCAGCGCTCCTTACCGAAGGCATAGCTGCGGTATTGGATCGCTTCGGCAAGGTGCTGGGGCGCGATTTCCGCGGAGCCGTCCAAATCCGCAATGGTGCGCGCGACCTTCAGAATCCGGTCGTAGCTGCGCGCCGTTAAGCCGAGCGTTTCAAACGCGGCCTTCATGAGCTGCGCTGCGTCGTCGCTCAATGCGCAGAATTTTCGCATTTCCGCGGGCTGCATCTGGGCGTTGCACTGCGTATGCGAGGCGGAGAAGCGCGCGTGCTGCCGTTCGCGCGCCGCATTGACGCGCGCTTTAATCGCCGAGGACGGCTCGGCGGCCGCGCGGCGGCGCAGATCGTCAAATTTAACGGCCGGAACCTCAACGATCAAATCAATTCGGTCAAGCAGCGGCCCGGAGATACGGCCCATATAGCTCTCCACGGCGGCTTTTGAGCAGGTGCAGCGCCCCGACGGGTCGCCGTACCAGCCGCACTTGCAGGGATTCATGGCACAGACCAGCATAAACTGGCTCGGGTAGGATTCCGTGCCGCTCGCGCGCGAAATCGTCACAACCCCATCCTCCAGAGGCTGGCGCATGGCATCTAAGGTATCCTTACGGAATTCGGGCAGCTCGTCCAGAAACAATACGCCGCGATGCGCAAGGGAAATCTCGCCGGGCTTCGGGTTCGCGCCGCCGCCGGCAAGACCTGCGATGGAAATCGTATGATGCGGACTGCGGAACGGACGCTCCTCCACAAGCGGATGATCGCGCGACAAAAGCCCCATGATGGAGTGGATCTTCGTGACCTCCAGCGCTTCGGCGCGCGTCATATCCGGCAAAATGGAGGGCAGGCGCTTGGAGAGCATACTTTTACCGGAGCCGGGCGGGCCGATCAGAAGAATGTTATGCGAGCCGGCAGCCGCAATTTCCATGGCGCGCTTGACCTTTTCCTGTCCCTTGACATCGGCGAAATCCGGGCGGGGAAGCGTACTTTCCCGCGGCGTCCAAGGCTCCTGCGGCGCAATCTCCTGCTCGCCCCGCAGATGCGCAAGCAGCTGCGTGACATCCTGCACGGGGTATACGCGCAGACCGTCGGCAAGCGAAGCCTCCTGCGCGTTTTCTGCGGGAATGTAAAGCGCGGAGAAGCCGGCTTCCTTTGCGGCAAGCGCCATCGGCAGGACGCCGGGCACGCCGCGCAGCTTGCCCTCCAGACTCAATTCTCCTAAAAATGCGCTGCGCTCCTTAGGCAGACGGACGCCGTCCGCCGCGGCGAGGATCCCGAGAAGGATCGGAAGATCGTAGAGCGTACCGGACTTGCGGGTCGAGGCCGGAGCCAAATTCAGCGTGATGCGGCTGGGTGGAAATTTAAAGCCGCAGGATTTTATCGCGGCACGGACGCGCTCCCTCGCTTCCTTGACGGCGGCGTCCGGCAGACCGACAATATCAAAGGCGGGCAAGCCGCTGGAAATGAAGCACTCTACCGATACGGCATAGCCCTCAATCCCGTGAATGCCCATGGAACCGACGCGGCTGATCATCCGTTTTTCCCTCCATGAAGATTTTCTGCTTTCATCATACTCCAAAATGTGCAAAATTACAAATGCTCTTTTGCGTTTCTCACAGATTTTACAACAATTTTTGTCAGAATCCTATTTTTGCCGTTGAAAACGTGGAATTTTGGTGTTAGAATAGATACGGCAAATATTGAATTGCACTTAGGAGGTTATTCACTTTGGCAAGAAAACTGAAAACTATGGACGGCAACACTGCCGCCGCTCATGTCAGCTATGCCTTTACGGAGGTAGCCGGCATTTATCCCATCACGCCCTCCAGCCCGATGGCGGACTATGTGGATCAGTGGTCTGCGGGCGGCCGTAAGAATATTTTCGGCAATACCGTCAAGGTTGTCGAAATGCAGTCTGAGGCCGGTGCGGCCGGTACGGTTCACGGCTCGCTCGGCGCAGGCGCACTGACGACCACCTATACCGCGTCTCAGGGCCTTCTGCTGATGATTCCCAATATGTACAAGATCGCCGGCGAGCTGCTGCCCTGCGTGTTCCACGTTTCTGCGAGAACCGTCGCAAGCCACGCGCTGAACATTTTCGGTGACCATTCCGACGTTTACGCCTGCCGTCAGACCGGCTTTGCCATGCTGGCAGAGGGCAACGTGCAGGAGGTCATGGATCTGGCTCCGGTCGCGCATCTTTCCGCGATCGAGGGTAAGGTCCCGTTTATCAATTTCTTTGACGGCTTCCGTACCTCCCACGAGATTCAGAAGATTCAGGTTTGGGACTACGAGGATCTCAAGGAAATGTGCAACATGGATGCGGTTGCGGAATTCCGCCGCCATGCGCTCAACCCGAATCACCCGGCAGCCCGCGGCAGCCACGAAAACGGCGATATTTTCTTCCAGCATCGCGAGGCCTGCAACAAGTATTACAATGCACTTCCCGCAGTTGTCGAGAAGTACATGGACAAGATCAACGCCAAGCTCGGCACGGACTATAAGCTCTTCAACTATTACGGCGCTCAGGATGCAGAGCGTGTGATCATTGCCATGGGCTCCGTCTGCGACGTGGCGGAGGAAGTCATTGATTATATGAACGCGCACGGCGAGAAGGTCGGCCTCGTGAAGGTTCGCCTGTTCCGGCCGTTCTCGGCGGAAAAGCTTGTCGAAGCCATTCCCGCAAGCTGCAAGTCCATTGCTGTGCTCGACCGCACCAAGGAGCCGGGCGCACAGGGCGAGCCGCTTTATATGGACGTTGTGACGGCGCTGGCAACAATGGGTCGCCAGATCTCCGTGATCGGTGGACGCTACGGCCTCGGCTCCAAGGATACGCCCCCGGCATCCATCTTTGCCGTTTACGAAGAGCTTGCCAAGGCAGAGCCGAAGCGTCAGTTCACCATCGGCATCGTGGACGACGTGACCAACATGTCCCTTGCGGAGCATGACGCGCCCAACACCGCAGCGGAAGGCACGATCGAGTGCAAATTCTGGGGCCTGGGCGGCGACGGCACCGTCGGCGCGAACAAGAACTCCATTAAGATCATCGGCGACAACACTGACAAATTCGTGCAGGCATACTTCCAGTATGACTCCAAGAAGACCGGCGGCGTTACGATTTCGCACCTGCGCTTCGGCGATAAGCCCATCCGCAGCCCGTATTATATCAACAAGGCGGACTTCGTTGCCTGCCATAACCCCTCTTATATCACGAAGGGCTATAAGATGGTGCAGGATGTCAAGCCCGGCGGCGTGTTCATGATCAACTGCCAGTGGGATCTGGAGGAGCTGAACCACCATCTGAACGCCGAGGCAAAGCGCTATATCGCTAAGAACAACATTCAGCTTTACACCATCAACGCCATCGACCTTGCAATTAAGGTCGGCATGGGCAAACGCACCAATACGATTCTGCAGTCGGCGTTCTTTGCGCTGGCAAAGGTCATGCCGCAGGAGGAAGCAATCCGTCATATGAAGGACGCGGCGGAGCATTCCTACCTCAAGAAGGGCATGGATGTCGTGCAGAAAAACTGGGACGCCATCGACGCGGGTGCTACGGCCTTCGTGAAGGTCGAGGTTCCGGCAGATTGGGCGACTGCGCAGGACGAGGTCGTCGAGCACGCGCTGGAGGGCAAGGACGCGCTGGTCAAGCAGGTCAAGAACATCCTCTTCCCGGTGGATAAGATGGACGGCGACAGCCTGCCTGTTTCCGCCTTCGAGCCGTATGTGGACGGCCAGTATGAGCTGGGTGCTTCCGCTTATGAAAAGCGCGGCGTTGCTGTTTCCGTTCCGGAATGGGACGCAAGCAAGTGCATCCAGTGCAATAACTGCGCGTTTGTCTGCCCGCATGCTACCATTCGTCCGTTTGCGCTGACGGAGGAAGAGGCAAAGGCCGCTCCTGCTGCCGCAAAGCTCGTTCCCGTGAAGAGCGGTAAGGGCAAGGGCGTTTACTCCTTTACCATGGCCGTTTCCCCGCTGGACTGCATGGGCTGCGGCGTCTGCATCGGCGTTTGCCCGGTGGATGCGCTTACCATGAAGCCGCAGGAGAGCCAGCTCGATCAGCAGGATGTTTTCAACTATGCGGTAAAGCATATCTCCGAGAAGAAGGAGCTGCAGGACGCTTCCGTCAAGGGCAGCCAGTTTATGCAGCCGATGCTCGAGTTCTCCGGCTCCTGCGCGGGCTGTGCGGAGACCTCGTATGCCCGTCTGGTCACCCAGCTCTTTGGCGACAGAATGTACATCTCCAACGCGACCGGCTGTTCCTCCATCTGGGGCAACCCCGGCGCGACTGCACCGTACTGCACCAACAAGGAGGGTCACGGCCCGGCATGGTGCAACTCCCTGTTTGAGGATAATGCAGAGCACGGCCTCGGTATGTTCGTTGCGCAGGATGTCATCCGCACCAATCTGGCAGAGAAGACCCGCGCGCTGATTGCTGTGGATTACACAATGCCCGCACTGAAGGAAGCTGCGCAGAAGTGGCTCGATACCATGGACGACGGCGACGCGAACAAGGAAGCGACGAACGCTTACATCGCTGCACTTGAAAATGGCCTTGAAACGGTGGACGAGCTGCTCGCATTTGCGTCCTCGCCTGCTGCAAAGGAGCATTTCGGCGACAAGGCCGATGCATTCCTTGCCCATGCAAAGGCGCTGAAGGAGTCGGGCGCGAAGTACTGCGACTGTGAAGCCTGCACGCTGGCAGCAGAGATCCTGGAAAAGAAGGACTACCTCTCTAAGAAGTCCGTCTGGATCTTCGGCGGTGACGGCTGGGCCTATGATATCGGCTTCGGCGGCGTGGATCATGTGCTTGCCTCCGGCAAGAACGTCAACGTTTTCGTCTTTGATACCGAGGTGTACTCCAATACCGGCGGTCAGGCATCCAAGGCTTCCAATATCGGTCAGGTCGCGCAGTTTGCGGCAGCCGGTAAGGAAATCAAGAAGAAGAGCCTGGCAGAAATCGCAATGTCCTATGGCTATATCTATGTGGCACAGGTCGCTATGGGTGCCAATATGGCACAGACGCTGAAGGCGATTAAGGAAGCGGAGGCCTACAATGGCCCGTCGCTCATCATCGGCTATGCGCCGTGCGAAATGCACTCCATCAAGGGCGGCATGACGAACTGCCAGAGCGAGATGAAGAAGGCGGTTGACTGCGGCTACTGGAACATGTTCCGCTTCAACCCGGCGGCAGAGCAGGGCAAGAAGTTTATTCTGGACTCCAAGGAGCCGAAGGGCGGCTACCGTGAGTTCCTGATGAACGAAGCCCGTTACAGCCGCTTGACCCGTGAATTCCCGGAGCGTGCGGAGGGACTCTTCGAGCGCAACGAGCAGAATGCAATGGAGCGCTATGAGCACCTCAAGAAGCTCATTGCGATGTATGACAACTAAGCTGCGCGAGCAGCAGAAAAAGAACGGGGCGTCGCTTATGCGGCGCCCCGTTCGCAGCGTGTCAAAAACCTTTTTGACACGCTGGCAGACGATCAAGAAAGTCTGGAAGATAGGGGAACCTCTGAATCCCTCCCCGGCGGCGGACAACGGATTTTTTCCGCCATGGCTTCGGTTGGAAAACTGGAAAGACATTCAGTATTCCTGCGTTTTCCAGACCTTAGCGTCAGTTGACAAGGGCACACACGGTTTTCACGGGGCAAAACGACGTCTGGCGTCGTTATCCAGCCCGCCTGCCTTGCCAGCCGCCGTCTATCCTCCGTGAAAGGCTCCGAAGGACTTGCCGGCCGGTCTGGGGCGTTGTCTGCAAGGCAGAGGACGCAGGCTTGCTGACGCAAGTCAAGGACGATCACGCAGCAGACGGCGTTCCAGTCCGGCCCGCAAGCGTGTCTGCCCTTGTCAGCTGACGCCAATCTGACGAAAAATCTCTCGCCGTCCATCCTTGCGGATGGAATCAGAGGTTCCCTTGAAACTCGCGCCTGCACAAGTACATAGGTACGGTAAGGCGCGAGTTCCAAAGTAAGTCAAAACAATAAATAGTTCCTTGTTTTTGAACGTAATTGATTTAAATTTCGCCAAAAAGTGAAATGTACGCGCTGAAAGGGAAAATCGTCAAAAGTGTTTTCCTGTTTTGACGGTTAAGGACTTTATTGACAGTCTGAGCTTGGGGTCAGGAGTTGAATCCTGACCCCAAGTTACTATGAATAAAACTGTTTATGGATAGAACGGATTCTATTGAAAGAAGGCTGGTTTTACAAAAAAGCGGGGTGTCCTTCACTGCAAATGCCTCCGTATTTCATGCGGAGTGCGAAATGCAGCGTTCAGTTGATGCTATAAAAACGGGCTTGCGTTCGCTCAGCTGTGCTGCATTAAATAGTTTACATAATCCTTCGGCTTGAGGAACTGCGGCGTTTGCAGAAGATCCGGCGAGATGAGGTAAGCGCCGGAGAATTCGCCCGCGCGGAATGCAAAGCCGGCCGTCCGCCAGAGAAAGCCGATGCGCTTCTCCGGGCGAAGGCCGTTTGCAGGGCGAAACGCAAGCGGCGGCTGGTCGTCGAGCGTCGTTGTTGCGTCGACGGGGGCGAGATAGACCGTCCCATCCGCGCCGATTAAAACGGCAATGGATTCCCGGTACAGCGTCATAGGATCCACGCAGTCTGTCATGTTTGCATTGCGGTTCGCGACAAAGCCGCCGATGACGGGAAAGCCGCAGCGGCGAATGATCTCGTCAATCATAGTTTTTCAGGAAACGCTCGGTCATTTTGAGCTGTTCGGGCGTGTTGACGCCGATGATCTGCTCGTTGAGCGCGGCCTTGTAGACCGCAACGCGCTTGCCGCGGACGCGCAGAATCGCAGGAACGTCCGTTAAGTAGTATTCACCCTGTGCGTTGTCATTGCGGATGAGGTCAAGGCAGGCAAGAAGCTCCTGACAGTCAAAGGCATAGATGCCGACGTTCAGCTCGCGGATCTCCTTCTGCTCCGGCGTGCAGTCGCGGTCCTCCACAATGCGCAGGAAATCCCCGTTTTCATCGCGCAGGACGCGGCCGTAGGGCAGATACTCCGTGCAGGTGCCGGAGAGCATGGTGCAGCTTGCGCCGTCAGCATCGTGCTGCCGCAGCAGGTTTTCGTAGACCTCGCGGCGAAGCAGCGGCATATCGCCATAGCAGACCAGAACGGTGCCGTCAAAGCCGCGCAGATACTCCGACGCACACTGCACGGCGTGTCCGGTGCCCTTCTGCGGCTCCTGTACGGCGTGGGGATAGGCAGGGAACGCCGCAATGACGTCCTCGCGCCGGTAGCCGACGACCAAAACGGTATCTTCGGCGGGAATAAAATCCAGCGCTTTTAAAACATAGTGCAGAAGCGGCTTGCCGCAGGCTTCCCGCAAAACCTTCGGCATGGTGTTTTCTTCGGACATCATTCTTGTGCCCTTTCCGGCAGCAAGCACGATTGCTTTGACTGAGGACATGGAAATTCACTCCTAAAATATAGAAATAGCGCAGTTATCATAGCGCACATAGGTTCGGAATGCAAGCATTTTTGTGATTTTTCTGTACTTTTACGGAAGAACTTGCGGGATCGTCCCGTATGTGCTACAATAATCGCGCGTGGAGCATATCGCGGCCGTCCTTCGCTTTTTCCCTTCGTTTATCTGGAGGTTTGGGCGGCAGAGACGACCTGCCCGCGCCGCAGGGAGCGAAGCTCCGGCGAAGATTACGAAAGTAGGATACGGCGCATGGAACAGACAGAGCGCGTGCAGATCATTTCGGAGAATACGGAAGCCTGCCTGCAGCAGGATTGCGGCATTGCGCTGCTGCGGCAGAGGGTTTTTTGCGATCGGCGCTCCGGCCGCTGTGTTTTGCAGCTGCGCCTGCAGAACCGAACCGAGAAACCGGTGCGCGCGCTGATCCTGCGGCTGGATTGCCTAGATGCAGAGGGTGAAAGCCTGGCGCGGATGCCCGCCTGCGCGATGACCAAGCTTTCTGCCGACGCGGGTGCATGCTTTGGCGAGGATCGGCCGCTGCTCCTGCGCAGCCGCCTGACGCAGACCGTTTCCATTACCCTGCTGCGGATTTTATTTGCCGAC
This sequence comes from uncultured Eubacteriales bacterium, assembly GCA_902465435.1. Classification (GTDB taxonomy): domain Bacteria; phylum Bacillota; class Clostridia; order Oscillospirales; family Oscillospiraceae; genus CABQNH01. Next base: position 34,811 of record CABQNH010000019.1, read on the forward strand.
GGCAGCGACTGGCGCTGCCGGGAGGGCGCGGCGGGCTTCGCGCCGATCCGGCAGGCTGCGTCCGACGCGCAGCTTCGTGCCGGTTCGGAGCTTGCCGGAGAACGGCGGGAGAATTCGGCGCAGGCACCGCAGCAGCGGGAGAATGCGCCCGACTCGGCGGCTGCAACCACCTTGGAGCAAATATCTGCGCCGTTGGGCTGCCTCGAGCCGGAAGAGGAAGCGACGGAGGACACAGTGCGGTCGGCGGAGGAGGAATTCCCGGAGATTGCGCCGCTTAGGCTGCAGCCGGAGCCGCCGCGGAAGCGGCACGGTTTTCTCCTCTTCCTTCTGGTGTTTTTGGGCTGGCTGGCGCTGTTCGCAGTTTTGTTTTATGTCGCATGGCGGATGGAGCAGCCGTTTGCACTGGAGCTGGCGGAACGGGTTCGCACGCTGCTGCAGCGATAGCGTCAATCGACAAAGGCACACACGGTTTTTCACGGGGCAAGACGATGGCCGCCTTGGTCAACTGACGCCAAGGCCGCCTTTGGCGCCTTCGAATTCTCGAGCATATTTGTTTTTTGAAACCGAGAGGATGCATTTCGAACTGGAGAATGCAAGGAATTTGCTTGCTTTGACAGTTACGATCCTTCCCAGAAAACGAAAGCTGCCCGCTTTTGCCAATGCAAAAGCGGGCAGCTTCAGACTGTCAATAAAGTCCGTAACCGTCAAAACAGGAAAACAATTTTGACGATTTTTCTTTCAGCGAGTCCATTTCATTTTATGGAAAAATTCAAATAAATTGAGTTGGTCGATTGTAAAATGAAGTTGGACACCTAAGAAAAAATCCATAGTGATTTTC
>CABQNH010000020.1 GCA_902465435.1 uncultured Eubacteriales bacterium
ATCGATACCGCCGAAATACAGTGTAGCACAGATTATGGGTTACCTCAAAGGAAAGAGCAGCCTAATGATTTTCGAGAAGTACGCGCACCTTAAGTACAAGTATGGGAACCGGCATTTCTGGTGCCGGGGCTATTATGTAAGTACAGTAGGAGCGAACAGGAAGGCAATCCAAGAGTATATCCGAAATCAGCTACAGGAAGATTACACAGACGACCAAATGAGTATAAAGGAGCATGTAGACCCGTTTACGGGTCAGCCAATAACAGAGGGCAAATAAACAAAAGCCCCTTTAGGGGCAGCCCGTGAAAGCTGCGCGGTTGGCAGACTTTTCGATGAGCCTATAGGCTCGGCCATGGGCATGCCCCAAGGGGGCTAGTGCATACCACCGGCACGGCCGGTGGTTATGATTTGCGAGCTTTCTTAGAACACGAAAGCTCTGATTCCATCACAAGAATGGAGACAAACGGCACTTCACAAGAGTGGAAGTAAATGCAATTTCGTCAAACCAATGCCCTGACAAAATGGCTCCCGCAGATCTGTCCTTGTCAGCTGACGCTGCCGGAATGCCTAAGATTTTCTTACGGAATTTCTTCCTCAACCGGAAGATTCTCCTCCTCCGTCGCCTCTCCGGTGCCATTCTGCATCTGCTGCCATTGCTCGCGTGTAATCAAAAGCTGCCGCGGCTTGGAGCCTTCATAGGGGCCGACGATGCCCTTGTCCTCCATCTCGTCGATGATGCGTGCGGCACGCGCGTAGCCAAGCTTCAAGCGACGCTGCAGCATGGATACGGATGCCTGCCCGATTTCCAAAATCACCTCGACAGCGGCGGGGAACAGCTCGTCGCCCTCTTCCTCCGGCTCCTGCGCGCCCTGTGCGGCGTTATCCTGCTTGCCGCCCTGCTCGGCACGTTTTTCAATCTGCTCCATGATCTCCGTCGAATACTGCGCAGTAGATTCCTTTTTAATGAAATCAATGACGGAAAGGACTTCCTCGTCCGTAATGAAACAGCCCTGTATCCGCTTCGGCTTGCCCTTGCCAAGCGGGGCAAAGAGCATATCGCCCTTTCCTACCAGCTTCTCTGCACCGTGCGTGTCAAGAATGATTCGCGATTCCATAGCGGAGGCCACCGCAAATGCGATTCTGGACGGAATATTCGCCTTCATCAGGCCGGTAATCACATCTGCGGAAGGACGCTGCGTCGCAATGATCAGATGAATTCCGGAAGCGCGGCCCATCTGTGCGATGCGGCAGATGGACTCCTCGACCTCCTTGGCCGCAACCAGCATCAGATCCGCCAGCTCATCAATGACGACGACGATTTTCTCCATCGGCTTCTGATCCGGGTCTGCGGCGACAACCTTGTTGTAAGACTCCATATCGCGCACGCCGATCTCCGACATGAGCCGATACCGACGCATCATCTCCGTCACAGTCCACTGCAGCGCACCGGCGGCCTTTTTTGGGTCGGTCACAACGGGGATCAGCAAATGGGGAATGCCATTATAGCAGCCCAGCTCCACCATCTTGGGGTCTACCATGATGAGGCGCACCTCATCCGGCTTGGCCTTGTAGAGAAGGGAAATAATCAGCGTGTTCATACACACGGACTTACCGGAACCGGTCGTACCGGCAATGAGCATATGCGGCAGCTTGGAGATATCCTCGACGATACAATTGCCGCTGATATCCTTGCCGACGGCAAAGGTCACACGGGACTTGCTTTGATAAAAGGCCGGCGAGTCGATCACCTCGCGTGCATAAACGGTCGTCACCGCCTTATTGGGCACCTCAATGCCCACGACGGAAATCTTGTCTGGAATTGCCGAAATGCGGACGCCGGCAGCGCCCAGCGCCAGCGCGATATCCTCCGAGAGGTTCGTCAGCTTGGCAAGCTTCACGCCGCGATCCAGCTCGATTTCATAACGCGTAACGGACGGGCCGCGCGTTACATTCACAATATGCGGCTCAATGCCGAAGCTCTCCAGCGTGTCGCTCAGGCGCTTGGAATTCTCGCGCATTTCTGCCGTACCGTCCGTCCCGCTTTTCGCGCCCAAATGCAGCAGCGATACCGGCGGGTAAACGTATTCCTGCACCGGCGCTTCCTTCTCCGCGATCTCCTGCGCGATCTGCTCTGCGGATTCGATCGCATCCGCCTTCTTCACAACGGCAGGCTTTTTCTCCTTTTCGAGCTTTGGCAGCGCCTCCACGGGAAGCGGCTGCTCCGTCTGCTGCTCCTGCAAAGGCTCCTCAGGCGGCATCGGCTGCGTAGGCTGCATCTGCGGCTCCTGCTCCTGATTTTCCGGCAGCGGCACATCCTGCGGGACACTCACCGCAGCATCCCGCTGCATATCGATCTCCTGCTGCACAAGCTCCTGCGCGGACGGTGTTCTTTCGCGCTTTTTGCGCTCCTGTAAAATGTACTCGTCCGGCGACATCGGGCTTTTGCGCTTCGGCTGCGGGTGCTCCTGCGCGGCGGGCGGATCGTCGACCGGCAGATCAAACTCTGAAACGCGCCGACGCTCAACACGCTCAATATGCTTGCGCGCGACATGATTGACAATTTTCTCTGCAGGAGGCTGATACGCCGATTTCTCCTGCTCATACGGCGAGCGCGGGCGATTTTTGATCGCCTTCAGAATGCTTCGCATGGTCAAATTCAGCGTGGTAAGCATCTCCAGCAGCAGCGCAACTGAAAGAATAAAGAATGCGCCGATCACACCGAACAGCCGTTCCAGCGTCATGGCGATCAGGCCGCCCAGCACGCCGCTTGCATTGCCGCTCTTCCCTGCCCGGAAAAGCTGCGCGACAATATGCGCATTCCAGGAAAAGCCGCTGCGATAGCTGATGAGGTGCACAATGGCGGAAAGGGAAAGCACAATGCCGAACGCACAGGCAATGCGCATGCGCACAGGCCGACCGCCGTGCAGCAGGAGCACGATCCCGCAGATCAGGAATACAAAAGGCAGAATATACATTCCCGTATAGCCGACCAGAGCGGTAAACAGCGCCGTCAGCAAATCCAGAAAGATGGCTCGGCTGCCGAAGCAGCACAGCGCAGAGAAGAACGCCAGCACAAGAAACAATCCGCCGCAGATTTCCCGGTGGTAGGACTGCCGCTCTTCCACAACAGGCGCAGCGGACTGTCTGCCGCGTCCCTTGGCCGCCGCTTTGGTCGCCTGCTTCGTTTTCGGTTTTTTCGTGGTTTGATTTGCAGCCATAGAATACTCCTTTGCAGCTTCCGACGTCCTGCCTCTTCCGTGCAGTCGTTACACGCCGAGAAGCGAAAGAACGATTGCGACCAGGCCGACGCCCCAGCAATAATAGGCAAAGCCGCCGAAGGCGTCCTTGCTCGTAATGTACTTCAGAAAACGAATGGAAAGATAGCCGCTGACCATCGCAACGATCAGACCGACAAGGTACATCGGCAGTAGGTTGGTGTCAATACCGGTCTTTAGCGCGTCTACAAGCTCCAGAACCGTCGCACCCAACACGGCCGGGATCGACATCAGGAAGGAAAAGCGAATGGCAAACTGACGCTCGAAGCCGCGCGTCATCCCCGCGCAAATGGTTGTCCCGGAGCGGGAAAGCCCCGGAACCGTTGCGCAGGCCTGCGCAAGTCCAACGCACAGCGCATCCGTTACGGTAATGCTTTTCTCGTCCTTATCGCCGCGCTTGGCCCGGTCGGCAAAAAACAGCAACACACCGGTCAGCAGCAGCGCACAGCCGATGAACAGCATAGAGCCGAGTCCCTCGACCGCGTCCTTGATCGGCAGGATCAAAAACAGCGGCAGCGTTGCAAGGATCAGCATAAGGATCATCCTGCGCGCGAGAATATTCGGCCGCACGCCACGCGGCTGCTTCTTAATATGTATCAGGCAGAAAAATTCATTGAGAATATCGAGGATTTCCTTGCGGTAAACCGCGCAGACCGCCACGAGCGTGCCAAAATGCAGCAGCACATCGAAGAACATATACTGTCCTTCCTCCACATTGGGCAGCCCCATAATACTTTCAAAAATCTTTAGATGGCCGGAACTGGAAATGGGCAGAAACTCCGCAACGCCCTGCACCAGTCCGAGAATGATCGCTTTCAGATAGGTCATCTGGCCTTCCTCCCGTCCGCATAAAATGACTATTCTATATAATAGCACAGAATCAGGAAAAATGCTATCCTTTTTTTGAATTTCGGGGTACTCACAGCAAAGTCGTCCGCACAAATCGCCCTTTTTGTTCTCCCTGCACTTTTCTCCAAACAGAAAACGGAGGAAACCGCGCTTTCGCGATTTCCCCCGCTCCTTCCGTGCCCGTTTGCCGCACAGACGCGCGGCATTGCGCGGTAAACGTTTATTACATCAGACTGCAAACCAGATCCGCATAATGCGTCGGGTCGTCCAGCGGAAGATCCGCCATCAAGAGCGCCTGCCCGTAAAGCAGCTCCGCGTAATCCTTTGCCTTCTGCGGCTCTGTGTTCGTTGCGGCAAGCATGGCGGCAACTGCGGGATGCTCCGGATTCAGCTCCAGAATTCGTCCGGCCTCCATTGCCATCTCCGGATTCACGCGCTTGAAATATTTCTCCATTTCAAAGCTCATGCCGCCGTCCGGCACCACGCAAACCGCATGACTTCCCAGCTCCGCCGAAACGCGAACCTCCTTGACGCGCTCGCCCAGCGTCTGCTTCACGAAGTCCAGAAGCGGCTTCTTCTCCTGCGCAAGCTGCTCCGCCTTGGCCTTTTCCTCCTCCGTCGCAAGCTCCAGATCGTCCTTGGCGATATTCTTAAATTCCTTCTCCGCGTAGCTCTGCAGCGTCTGCGGGATGAATTCGTCGACCTCCTCCGTGAAGAACAGAACGTCGTATCCCTTTTCGTTCAGCTTGTCCAGCTGCGGCAGCTTTGCAAGGCGCTGCACGCTTTCACCGGATGCAAAATAGATGTGCTTCTGACCCTCAGGCATCGCATCGGCATATTCCTTCAGCGTAATCAGCTTATCCTGTTTGTAGGAGTGGAACAGAAGAAGATCCTGCAGCAGCTCCTTATGCGCACCGTAATCCGATACCACGCCGTACTTGAGCTGCCTGCCGAACGCAGACCAGAAGCCTTCGTATTTCTCCCGCTCGTTTTCCAGCAGACGCAAAAGCTCCGCCTTGATCTTCTTTTCCAGATTCTTTGCTATGAACGCCAGCTGGCGGTCATGCTGCAGCATCTCACGGCTGATGTTCAGACTCAGATCCTGCGAATCGACAATGCCGCGCACAAAACGGAAATGGTCGGGCAAAAGCTCCTCGCAGGCGTCCATGATCATGACGCCGGACGAATAGAGCTGCAGGCCCTTCTTAAAGTCCTTGGTATAGAAATCGTAAGGCGCGCGCTTCGGGATAAACAGCAGCGCCTGATAGCTGATCGTACCCTCTGCATTGATATGCAGCGTTGCGGCAGGATCCTCAAAGTCATAGAATTTTTCGTGATAGAAGCTGTTATAATCCGCCTCCGTCAGTTCCTTCTTATTGCGCTGCCAGAGCGGCACCATCGAATTGAGTGTTTCCTCCTCGCGATACGTCTCATATTCGGGCTTGTCCTCTGGGCAGCCCTCCTTCTTGCGTTCCTTCTCGACCTCCATGCGAATCGGGTAGCGGATATAATCCGAGTATTTTCTGATCAGGCTGCGCAGCTCGTAGGTCTGCAGGAAGCGAGAGTAGTCTTCTCCCTCCGCATCCTCCTTGAGCTTCATCACAACGTCGGTGCCGACGCCGTCGCGCTCGCAGGGCGTAATCGTATAGCCCTCCGCGCCGGAGGACTCCCACATGTAAGCCTGCTGCTCGCCGTACTTCTTCGAGATCACCTGAATATGATCCGCCACCATAAATGCGGAATAAAAACCGACGCCGAACTGGCCGATGATGTCCACATCCTCAGTCTTTTCCATCTCGCTTTTGAACTTTAACGAACCGCTCTTGGCAATGGTGCCGAGATTCTCCTCCATTTCGTCTGCGGACATGCCGATGCCGTTATCCGAAACGGTGAGGATACGATGCTCCGTATTCGCCTTGATTTCAATTTTAAAGTCATCCCGGTTCAAGCCGATGTTCTGATCCGTCAGCGCAAGATAGGCCAGCTTGTCAATTGCGTCGGATGCATTGGAAATGATCTCACGGAGGAAGATCTCCTTGTGTGTATAAATGGAATTAATCATCAGATCCAAGAGGCGCTTGGATTCTGCCTTAAACTGTTTCTTTGCCATATTGTCTTCAACTCCCGCTTATATTTGGCACTCTCGTCATTCGAGTGCTAACGCTATTATAGACCATTTTTTGAAAAAAGCAAGCCCTATTGACAAATTCTTTGCATCTTTTTTCTACCGCGCCTCTGCCGACTTTCTTCCGGAAATGCAAAGTGTGCGCTGCTGCCCCGCAGCGCGGCACGAGCCCCTGCCTGCCAAAGTCAGGTTTTCGGTAAAAAACGCGGTCGCATTGCACAAAAACGTGACGCAGACGCCCCACACAATGCGCCGTTTTATTGCTTCGGTTGAATTGCACAAAATAATCGCATAATTTTGTGCAATTTATCAAATTCGTTTTGCGATAATTGCCGGAAATACGGAACTTTTCCATCTTGCAAGATACGCGCATCCGCTGTAGACTATCGTGGTCAAAGATTACCGCAATATCTTGTTTCTTTTCTGGCAGGAGGCCAGGAAAGAAACCGTAACGAAAGGAGACTGCCATGAAGAAAAGCTCCGTAAAAAATCTGACTGCCGGGTCACCGATGAAGCTGATTCTCGGCTTTCTGCTCCCTCTGCTTGGCGGCCTGCTGTTTCAGCAGCTTTATAATATGGTCGATACGCTCGTTGTCGGGCGGTACCTCGGCGTCCATGCGTTGGCGGGCGTCGGTTCGACCGGCTCGATCAATTTTCTGGTGCTCGGCTTCTGCATCGGCATCTGCAACGGCTTTGTCATTCCCGTTGCGCAGGAATTCGGCGCAGGCGACGAAGACGGGCTCCGCCGCTATGTCGCCAACGGTTTTTGGCTCGCCGCAATCTTCTCCGTCGTCATCACCGCCGCGATTTGCCTGCTGTGTGGGACGATCCTGCACTGGATGGACACACCGACGGAAATCTTCTCCTATGCCTACGATTATATTTTTGTTATTTTTCTCGGCATTCCCGTCATTATTCTTTACAACCTGCTCTCAGGCATCATTCGCTCCCTCGGCGACTCGCGCACACCGATCTATTTTCTGGTGCTCTCGTCACTGCTGAATGTTGTGTTCGATCTTCTTTCCGTGCAGGTTCTTGGCATGGGCGTAGAAGGCCCGGCTTGGGCGACGGTACTGTCGCAGGCGATCAGCGGACTGCTGTGCCTCGCGATCCTGTTCCGGCGCTATCCGATCCTGCGGCTGTCGCGCGACGATTGGAAGCCACGCAAAAAGGAACTGTTGAATCTGCTGTCCATGGGCATTCCCATGGGGCTGCAGTATTCCATTACCGCAATCGGCACGATCGTCGTGCAGGCGGCGGTCAATCGGTTGGCCGCAAATTATATCGCCGCCGCCACGGTCGGCAATAAGATCAACCAGCTCTTTACCTGTGCCTTTGACGCAATGGGTACGACCATGGCGGTCTACGGCGCGCAGAACTACGGTGCGATGAAGCTGGATCGCCTGCACAAGGGCGTCCTCTCCTGCGGCCTTTTGGCCGTGATTTATTCGGTTGCCGTCCTTCCGGTGATGCTGCTCTTCGGCTCGGAGCTGGCGCTGCTCTTTATCGATTCCTCCGAGCCGCTCGCCACGCGGTTGGAAATTGCCCGCTATGCCCGTCAATTTTTGCTTGCAAACGGTGCGTTTTACATTCCGCTTGCCTTTGTGAATATTCTTCGTTTTTTGATTCAGGGCCTGTCGTTTACAAAGCAGGCGGTCTTTGCCGGTATTTTTGAAATGATCGCCCGCTGCATCTGTGGCTTTTGGCTGACCGGCTACTGGGGCTTTGCCGTCATTTGCTTTGCGAATCCGGCGGCATGGATCTGCGCAGATCTGTTCCTCGTCCCGGTATATTTCCACAGCATCCGCGTTTTGCGCCGCCGCCATGCGCAGCGCTGCCCCGCACCGTAGAATTTCCGCTTTGCATCCTCGCCATTGTATGGTATACTGGAAAGCAAGCATTACAATGAGGTGAAGTAAATGATTACCGTTTCCAATCTTGCCATGCAGTTTGGCGGCAGCGTTCTGTTTCAGCATGTGGATCTGCAATTCACTGCGGGAAATTGCTATGGCATCATCGGCGCAAACGGCGCCGGAAAATCCACCTTTTTAAAAATTTTGTCCGGAGAACTGGACTCCACAAAGGGTTATGTTTCGATCAAGCCGGGCGCAAGAATGTCCGTTCTGAAGCAGGATCAATTCCAGTATGACGAATATACCGTCATGGATACCGTTATCATGGGCAACGCACGGCTCTATGACATCATGAAGCAGCGGGAAGCGCTGTATGCAAAGGAGGACTTCACCGACGAGGACGGCCTTCTGGCCGCCGAGCTGGAGTCGGAATTTGCAGAGCTGAACGGCTGGGAGGCCGAGTCGGATGCGTCCCGCATACTGCAGGGCTTAGGCATTCCGGTCGAGCAGCACGCCGTACTCATGAAGGACACCGACGGCAGACAAAAGGTCAAGGTGCTGCTTGCGCAGGCGCTCTTCGGCCAGCCCGATATCATCATGCTGGACGAGCCGACAAACAATCTGGATATTGAATCCATCAACTGGCTGGAAAACTTCCTGCTGGACTATGAGACCGGCCTTGTCATTGTTGTCAGCCACGACCGCCACTTTTTGAACACGGTCTGCACGCACATTGTCGATATTGACTACGGAAAGGTCAAGCTTTATGTCGGCAACTATGATTTCTGGTATGAATCCAGCCAGCTTGTGCAGGCCATGATTCGCAACAAGAACAAGCGAAACGAAGAAAAAATCGCAGAACTGCAAAGCTTTATCGCCCGCTTTGCCGCCAACCGCGCCAAGAGCAAGCAGGCGACCTCCCGCCGCAAGCTTCTGGATAAGCTTGAGGTCGAGGAAATGCCTGCATCCACGCGCCGCTACCCCTTCGTCGGCTTTACGCGCGAACGCGAGGCGGGAAAGGATCTTTTGTTCGTCACGGAAATTTCCAAAACGGTCGACGGCGTTCCGCTCTTAAAGGACGTTTCCTTTACGATGCGAAAGAATGACAAGATCGCCTTTGTCGGTGAAAACGAGCTGGCACAGACAACCATGTTCCGCATTCTGATGGGCGAAGAGGAACCGGATGCCGGGACGGTCAAGTGGGGCGTTTCCACCACACAGAGCTACTTCCCAAAGGATAACACGCCGTTCTTTGAGGGGCACGACGAAAGCCTTGTGGACTGGATCCGCGAATTCTCGGAGAAGAAGGACGACGTTTATCTGCGTGGCTTCCTCGGCAGGATGCTCTTCTCCGGCGAGGACGTATTTAAGTCCGTCTCCGTGCTCTCCGGCGGCGAACGGGTGCGCTGTATGCTCTCAAAAATGATGCTCTCCGGTGCAAACATTCTGCTTTTAGACCAGCCGACCAACCATCTGGATATGGAATCCATTCAGGCAGTCAATAAAGGGCTGATTGCCTTTCCGGGCAACGTCATCCTCGCCAGCCATGACCACGAGCTGCTGCAGACGGTCTGCAACCGCATCATTGTGTTCCGTCCGGACGGCACAATTCTGGATCGCGACGGGAGCTACGACGATTATCTTGCCTATAGCGCCGAGCTGCAATCGAATGCTTGAACCGCTTGATTGCCTGCGGCGAACGCCGCAGCGGGCACGCCCAAAGGGTCTGACAGCTTCAGACACAGAACGATGATACGGCTCATAAAAATTCCCGGAGTCTTTCTAATGAGGAGAAAGGCTCCGGGTCTTCTGCGCTTTGGAGGAACGCGGTTTGCGGCAGTACCGCTGATCAGAAGGCCGATATAAAAAACTCTGCGGCAAGCAGAAATCCGCTCGCCGCAGAGTGATTGCAATATGCAGTCTCTAATTCGTTCCTTCCAAAAGCGAAAGGCAATTGAGCACCATTACCGCAGCCTCCGCGCGGGTCGCTCCGTCCTGCGGCGCGAGGCGGCGCTCCGTCCCCTGCGGCTTTCCGCTGAGAATGCCGCATTGCAGCGCCCAGCGAATCGCCTTCTGTGCCCACGCGCTGACCTCGCCCTCATCCGGATAGGCGGCAGGCTGAACCGCCTGCGTCGGCTCCTGATAGTCGGCATACTTTGCCAGCATCAGCGCGAGCTGTTCGCGCGTTACGGCGTCCGATACGCCGAACCTGCCGTCCGAATACCCCGCAGCGACACCCGTCTCCTTTGCCCATGCCACCGCGCTCGCATACCATGCCTCCGCATCTACATCCGTAAAGCCGCTTGCGGTCGTTGTAACCGTCGGCTTGCCGGAAAGTGCGTAGAGCATCTGCACCAGCATAACGCGACTGAGCGGCTGCTCTGCGCCGAAGGTCGTTCCGTCACCCGTCCCCGTCAAAAAGCCGAGATAGAATGCCTGTTCCGCGTAGTAACGATACCAGGCGTCCACCGGCACATCTGCGAAAGAAAAACAGGGATAAATTCCGTTTGCCAGCTCCACAAGCTGTGCAAAGAGCGTGCCGTCCGGGTCCAGCAGTCCGTATTGGCTGCCATCCCTGCGATCCACACAGCCAAGAATATTCTCCTCCTCCGGTGACATCCGGAAGCGAAGCGCGCCAAGCTCCAGCTCATAGACGGCGTCGAACTCCGGATAGTCGGTGCGCTGCCAAGCCGTGCCCGTCACGAGCTTCTGAACGGCAAGCGTCTGCTGCTCGGTAAGCGTCTGTGCTTTTCTTCCCGCAGGAAGCCGCAGAACACCGATCGGCGCGATTGGCTCCAGCAGAGCCAAAAGCTGTGCATATACCGCCTCGCTGTCTGCCTGCAGACCATAGTAGGTATCCGACACGATATCCCGAACGCCGATAAGGAGCGGCATCTCCGCAGTCAGGCAAACGCGATAGCAGCATCCGTCCAGCGTCAGCTCATAATCCGCAGCAAATTCGGGATATAAATCCTCTTGTTTTTCCCATTTTTCCGAGGTAAGCAGCGCAGCAAGCGCCTGCGCCGTTTCACTGTCCACGGCAATGGTCTTATTCTCTCCCGGCAGATACAGACTGCCGGAGGGTGCGTCCGCGCAGACCGCTGCAGTCAGTGTCAGCAGCAGCGCCACACACAAAGCCGCTGCAAAAAATCGTTTCAGAATTTTCATATTATTTCCTCCAACATATATGCTATTACACCGCGAAACGAAAAACGCTATTGTTCAAAAATAATAAACGCATCATTTGTAGGATAGCAGACCATGTGTTGGTTCACATGATCTGATACCATCAGGTAGTTCCAGTTAAATTGCTGCCCTCAACGATATCACCATTGCTGTTTGTTGTGCTCATTAGGCCACTTAAAAATGCTTCTGCATCGAATACATCGTCTGCTGAGGTTGTCGATCTTGATATATATGTCCCTGTATGGCATCCAGCAACAAATACAACAAACGTACCCTTATATAAGTCAATCTGCTCGCGCAAGTATGCTGGCGTCAGTACTGTATCACTATACAGGGCAAGTCCGCTTCGGCCACCATGACTTTGGCAGAAGATATAACAAATATCCAATCTTTTTGCCTTAGAGAATGCGCTACTCATAGCAGACGCAAAACCCGCTTTAGAAATATCAGTATAGTACAATGAATTGCTTACACCGTAGTGTTCAAATAGATTCTTCATGGCATTCCCGCAACTTGCAGCATAACTCATATTCGATGTGCTAACAACTGATACGGCATACTTATTTTGAAATGTGCAATAAAAATGATAAACCATTTTAGCAATATCCGACCGCTTGCAAATATCATTATACTTAATGCTATTGTTGCTAATGAAGCCCTTGACATATGCCCATCCCGTTCCCGCCTTTGAATAACTTGGAAATTCGCTTTTATGTGTTAATGCAGAATTTTCAAAGGCATTTGTGAAACTATTAATTTCAGACGTAGTTTTGCTTGAGTACCCACAATAGTAAGAAAATGTGTACAGGAATGTAAACACCTCAGCCATTGTAAGAGTTCGTGTAGGTGAGAACTTTCCACCACCCGTTCCAGCAGTTATGTTAACATTAGATGAACTTGCCCAGAGTACCGCTTCGTAATAGTAAGCATCATCCGCACAATCACTGAAATCTGTCGTTACACCATCTGGCTCAGGCTTATTCATCATGGCCCACATTATTGTAACGAATTCTGCACGTGTCAATGACGCCGCTGGATTAAACCTAAATTTCCATTCACAGTTGCGCTGCTTGTACCTACCATTATCCCATGCTCATATAGGTATTCTGTTGCTGTACAATAATCATCGCTTGTGTATACATCATAATAGTATTTTGATTGACTTGCAGATGCTTGCACCGGAATTATAAAAGACGATACCATGGTCAGAATCAATAGACTTATTATAATTCAATAATATTTTCTCTTTTTCATAATGCGCTCTCCTTCTCCCGTGCGGCAGCAATTTGTACGTCTTACTAAGTTTCCCCCCCTGAGTATTTCTACTGCCGAAAATATAATACCACATTTTACATGAGAAAACAATTGTATACTTGCACAATTTTACCATGTTGTGCTTATAGAATGCCCACTGCTCTTTGTCCACTCTGCACGGTGCCGTCTCAAAAACAGCCGGATGCCTGCTATGGCATCCGGCTCAGCGTGTCAAAAAACCTTTTTGACACGCTGACAGACGATCAAGAAAGTTCGGAATACAAGAAACTCGCGCCTGTAGGCGTACATAGGTACGGTAGGGCGCGAGTTCCGAAGTAAGTCAAAATAATAAACTTTATTCACTTCTTGAACCGTATTTGTTTGAAATTCTCCAAAAACAGGATAGATTCGATTTGTATAGAAAATGCCAAAAATGTTTTCTCATTTTGACGGTTACGGACTTTATTGACAGCCTGAGCCGGATGCCTGCTATGGCATCCGGCTCTGTTTCGCGTCTGTTTCTCTTATTTGCAGGTCAGCGCCGCGACGTCCGCCCAGAGCGCGTCCATCATCGCCTTGCTTTCCTCCTCGGTCTTTCCGATCGCCGTATAATAGATCTTCACCTTCGGCTCTGTGCCGGACGGGCGGAAGATCAGGCGCGCCGCATCCCCCAGAATCCATTCGACCACATTGGATTTCGGCAGACCGAAAATGCCCCTCTGATAATCGTTGACCTGCGTGACCGCAAGCCCGGCAACCTCGTTCGGCGTATTCTCACGCACCCGCACCATAAACGCCGCCGCCTGCTGCATGGCATCCACGCCCTTCAGCTCGATGGACTGCACCTTGGCAAGATACGCGCCGTACTGTGCATACAGCTCGTTCAGATGCTGCAGGATGGTTTTTCCCTCCCGCTTCAGGGATGCAGCCATCTCACAAACCAGCATCGACGCGACGACCGCGTCCTTGTCCCGCGCATAGGTGCCCTTCAGATAGCCGCAGCTCTCCTCAAAGCCGAAGACGAACTGCTCCTGCTTGCCCTCCTGCTCCAGGCGGAGGATTTCCCCGCCAATGTATTTGAAGCCGGTCAGTACCGTCTTCATCCGGCAGCCGTAATGCGCCGCAATACGGTCTGCCATAGAGGTTGACACAATGCTGCGGACGCACTCTGCATCCTGCGGCAGCCGCGCGGATTTTCCAAGAATGTAGTCCAAAAGCATACAGCCCAGCTCGTTGCCGGACAGCTTGCGGAAGCCGCCGTCCGTCGGCACGGCAATTGCAACACGGTCGCAGTCCGGATCCGTTCCGAGAATCAGGTCGTAATCGGCGCTGCGTGCCAGCTTATAGCTCTCATTGAGCGCTGCATCCGTTTCCGGATTCGGGTATTCGCAGGTTTTAAAATCGCCGTCCGGCTGCTCCTGCACCTTCACCACATCAACTGTGACTCCAATCCGCTTCAAGACCTCGCGCACCGGCTTGTTGCCCGTTCCGCAAAGCGGCGTATAGAGCACCTTCAGCGCAGCCTTCGGCACGTCGGCAAGCTGCACGCCCTGCGCAAGCACCGTCTCATAGTACGCTTCCCACAGGGAAAGCGGAATATACGCGATCCGGCCATCCGACACCAGCTTGTCAAAGCACGACGCGCACGGGGTAAAGTATGCAATGCGCTCGATTCTTTCATAAACGCCCTTCGCCGGCTCATCCGTCATCTGGCAGCCGTCTGGACCATAGCACTTGATGCCGTTATAAATTCCCGCATTATGCGACGCGGAAACCACAATGCCGCAGCCGCAGTGCAGCTCCCGCACGGCATAGGAGAGCATCGGTGTCGGCGCAAGCTCATGATACAGGTGCACCTTCACGCCGCTGTCCGCTAAGACCGTCGCGCAGATCTCCGCAAAGAAGCGGGAATTGTGCCGGGAGTCATACGCAATCGCGCAGCGCGCAGGAAGCCCGGAATCCAGCAGCCACTGTGTCAGTCCCTGCGCCATTCTGCGAACGGTAAACTCATTGAGCCGGTTGGTCCCTGCGCCCATAATGCCGCGGATTCCCGCCGTGCCGAACGCCAGCTCTGCGCCGAACGCGCCCTTGATCGCCTCGTCATTGCCGACCATTGCATCCAGCTCTGCGCGCATCTGCTGCGGGATGGATTCCTCTTTTCTCCATGTCTCAAAGCGATTCAGATAGTCCATGTTCGTCCTCCTTCATAATCAGTACAGCAAAATAAAAGCGTGCCAATTCGCATTGGGAATTGGCACGCTGTGCAAGCAATCAGATATCCTCAATAATAGCAGGATTGGAGCGTGCCTGGGGATTGACCAGTGCGCGGAACTTTCCTCTGGATTCGCGGATCTCCGCCAACGACTCGGCAATTGCTTCCTCGGTCTGCTTCATGGCGTTGTCCACATAGGCATAAGCAACGCTCTTAAGCTCCTTGGACTTTGCCTGCGCATCCCGAATGATGTCATTAGCCTGCTGCTTTGCTTCCAGGAAAACCGCCTCCTGCGAGATCAGCTGGCGCGCCTGCTGCTGCGCCTGCTTGAGAATGTTCTCCGCCTCGCGCTTTGCATTGTTAATCACGTCGCTTCTGGATTCCACAATGGTCTTCGCCTGCTTCAGCTCGCCGGGGAGCTGATTGGTCAGCTCGTCAAGCAGGTCAAGCACCTTGTCACGCTCGACGATAACCTTGTCCGCGCCAAAGGGCATATTGCGCGCGTTTTGAATCATTTCGTACAATGTGCTGATAATTTCTTCCATGCCTTGTTCGTTCATCGAGAGTGCCTCCTTATATGGATCGTATTCGTTTCTTAAAGTCCGGAATGATCTCCTGCGGGAGGAAATCGGACAGATCGATGTCGTACGCGCCCATTGCCTTCACGGTGGAGGAGCTGAGATACATCGTTTCATGCTCCGCCGCCAGGAACATCGTGTCCAGCTCCGGATTGAGCTTTCGATTGATCATCGCCATCTGGAACTCATTTTCAAAATCAGAACCGGCGCGCAGCCCCTTTACGATCACCGTGCAGCCGCGCTCTCTTGCGTAGTCCGCAAGAAGCCGATCCGAGCCGTCGACCTCCACATTGGGCAAATGCGCCGTTACTCTGCGCAGCATTTCCACCCGCTCGTCGAGGGTGAACATCGGACGCTTGCCCGGATTCACCATAGCGCAGACAATGAGTCGGTCAAAAATTCTTGCCGCGCGCGCAATGATATTCCGATGGCCGTTTGTCACAGGATCAAAGCTGCCGGGATAAATTGCAATCCTCATGCTTCCTCCTCCGCGATCTCTTTCCGGTAAACGGTAATCAGGGTTTTGCCATATTTATAATCCCTTGACCGCGAAAGTCCCGCAAAGTCGCCCGCAGACGGCTTCTCAACAGGCCGTTCCGCTACTATTATACCACGGTCTGATAAAATGTCAATTTCCGAAATCTTCTGCAGGGCATTTTCTAAAAATTTTTCCGCATATGGCGGATCGAGTAAAATCAGGTCGAATCGTTCCCTGCACCGGGAAAGATACTGCATATAGTCCGCCTCAACCAGCCGGGCGGACGCAAGGAGCTTGGTATGCGCAAGATTCTCACGCACAACCTGAAGCGCCTGCCTGCGGCAATCGACAAAAACCGCCTCCCGCGCCCCTCTGGAAAGCGCCTCGATGCCGAGCTGGCCGGAGCCTGCGAACAGATCCAGAACGCGGCGTCCCTCCATCTCAAACTGCAGAATATTAAACATCGCAACTTTCACACGATCGGCGGTCGGGCGGGTCAAAAGCCCGTCCGGTGCTTTCAGCACCGCGCCGCGTGCCTTGCCGGTTATGACTCTCATGGGATCTCCTTATGAAAATGTTCGTAAACGGCCGCCGCCGCATCGCGCGGCAGCACGGCCTGCAAATCGGGAAGCGACGCCGCGCGAATGGCAGAGAGCGTCTTAAAGCGCTTCAGCAGCGCTTCCTTTCTCTTATCGCCCACACCCGGTATCGCGTTCAGCTCGGACAGCCGGAGCCGCTTGCTGCGCAGGCTCTTGTGATAGGTGATGGCAAAGCGGTGCGTTTCCTCCTGAATTCTTCCGATCAGCGCAAAAACTGCGGGCGTCGCCGAAATGCCGATCTCATACCCATCCGGCGTAACAAGCGCGCGGGTGCGGTGCCGGTTATCCTTGACCATGCCGAAAATCGGCAGGCTGATCCCCATCGCGCTCAGCTCGCTGCGCACCTGCTCGGCGTGCACCGTGCCGCCGTCGATCAGCAGCGCGTCCGGGCGCTCAGAAAAACCGCTGTCCCCCGCAAGATAATGCACAAAGCGCCGCCGGAGCACCTGCCGCATGGAGGCATAGTCATCCTGATCGTCCATTCCCTCCAGCTTGAAGCGCCTGTAATCGCTTTTTTTCGGTTTTCCATCCTCAAAAACAGTCATGGAAGCGACAATATCCGTTCCGGCGATGTTGGAAATATCATAGGCCTCCAGCCGATGCACCGATGGCAGGGAAAGCATACCGCGCAGCAGCTCGACAGCGCCGCGCAGGCGCTCTTCCTTTGTGGTAATGCGCTCGCATTCCTCCCGGGCGTTTTTGTTTGCAAGCTCCACAAGCTGGCGACCCTCGCCGCGCTGCGGGACGCGGATATGCACCCGCTTCTGCAGCTCCTGCAGCAAAAGCTCGGAAAACGGTGCGGCATCCTCCATTTCCATCGGCAGAAGGATCTGCTTCGGCGCCGCTCTGCGGGATAGATAAAACTGCTTGACCATAGCCGAAAGCGCATCCTGCGGGTCGTCCGGAAGCGCCAGAAGCTCATAGTCCTTGTCCAGAAGATTCCCGTCCGTAAAATGCAGCCACGCAATGCAGGCGCGGTTTTCGTTCTGGTAATAGCCCACCGCATCGGTATCCGCCATCGTTCCGGCCGTGACGAGCTGCTTCTCTCCCAGCGCCTCGATCGCGCGGAAGCGATCGCGCAGCTCCGCCGCGCGCTCAAACTCCAGATTTTCCGACGCCCGCTCCATCTCCTCACGCAGCTGCCTGGTCAAAGAATCGTACTTCCCGCGCAGCAGCAGCTCAGCCTGCTCCATCCTACTGTGATATTCCTGTCTGGAAAGGCCGCCGCGGCACCAGCCGTCGCAGTTTCCCATATGGTAGTTCAGGCAGACGCGCCCCTTTCCGATATCCTGCGGAAATTTTCGATTGCAGCCCGGCAGCTTGAAGGTCAGGCGGATCGTGTCAATGGCGCGCTGCGTGACCGAGCGGCCGCCATAGGGACCAAAATAATCCGCACCGTCATCTGTCACACGGGGCGACAGCGTAATGGTCGGATACGGCTCGCGCAGGTCAAGGCGAAGATACGGGTATCCCTTGTCATCCTTCAGCAGAATGTTATACTTCGGCATGTAGCGCTTGATCAGTGAGCATTCCAGAACAAGTGCCTCAAACTCCGAGCTTGCAACGATCGTCTCAAACTCCGCGATCTGCGAAACCATCCTCCGCGTCTTCGGCGTATGCGACGACGAATCCTGAAAGTATTGGCTGACGCGATTTTTCAATTTCTTGGCCTTGCCGACATAAATCACTTCACCGCTCGCCGCGTGCATCAGGTAAACGCCCGGCGCAAGCGGAAGCGAGTGTGCCTTTGCCTTTAATTCCTCAAACGTCATATGCGCTCCGAATAAAGAAGCTGCCCCAAACGCGCGTCCATTTCCATGGTCTGTGCCTTTGAGACAGCATTCTGTTCCTTAGAAAATATCCCGTACCAGCATGGCGGAGAGTGTTTTGACAGCCTCAACCTCATCCGCGCCGTCGGCAATCAGATTGACCTCCGTACCGGTCGTAATGCCCATGGACAATACGCCCAGCAGACTCTTTGCGTTAATCTTGCGGTCATCCGCCTCGATCCAAATACTAGATTTAAATTCATTTGCCTTCTGGATGAAATAGGTGGCCTGCTTGTTATGAAGGCCCGACTCACAAGCAACGGTCGTTTTTTCTGTATACATGATACCACTCCTCAGGAATGCGCAAATTAGTTCCGTAAATACGCACTTAACATACTATAACAAAAGTTACGAAAAAGTCAATCATTATTCGCGGGAATGCTTATAATTCTGCAATTGTGACTCCATCTTCCCCTTCGCCATACACGCCAAGTCGGTAGTTTTTCACAAATTTGTTGTGCTTCAGCTCCTCCTGCACAGCGCGGCGCAGCACGCCGGTTCCCTTTCCGTGAATGATTCGAACGGACGAGAGATTTGCCATCATGGCATTGTCCAGGAAAACCGAGAGCACCGAGCAGGCCTCCGCCGCATCCATGCCGCGCAGATCCAGCTCCGGCGCGACGGCAGCGTTGCGCAGCTCGCGCTTGGTTCGCTCCAGATACTTTTTCACTGCCTTTTGGCTCTCGTTTTCCAAAAGGTAAACCTCATCCGGCTTTGCGCTGACCTTCAAAATACCGGCCTGCAGCTGATAGCTGCCGTCCTTATTCACGGCAAGCACCGTTGCCTTTGTGCCGATCTTCAGAAGCTCCACCGTATCGCCCACGCGAATTTCGCGCGACGGAGCCGGCCGGGAAACGGCCCCCTTCTTTGGCGCGAGCTTGCTTTCAGCCTCGTTCAGCGTGCGGCGAAGCTGCGTCTGCCGCTCGTTGATTCCCTGCGCGTCGGCCGTATCCCGCAGCTGCTTGCGCAGCGCCTTCAGCTCCTCGTAAACGCCGTTTGCCGTCCGGCGCGCCTCGTCGATGATGCCCTGCGCCTCGGCGCGTGCCGCCGCCTGCGCCTTTTCGCGCTCCTGCTTCATCTGCGCGTAGTATTCCTCGCTCTTCTTCTTGGTTTTTTCCGTTTCCGCGCGCAGGCGCTCTGCCTCGGCCTTTGCCGCCTCCATCTGCTGCCGCTGCTGCTCAAGCTGGTTGAGAACGTCCTCAAAGTCCAGATCGTTCTGGCTGACCATATCCCGCGCTTCCTTGATGATCTCCTCGGACAGTCCCAATCTGCGCGAAATGGCAAAGGCGTTGGACTTTCCGGGGATGCCGATCAGAAGCCGATAGGTCGGCTGCAGCGTTTCCACATCGAATTCACACGAGGCGTTTTTGACGCCCTCCGTGCGCATCGCATAGAGCTTCAGCTCCGCATAATGCGTCGTCGCAGCCACCGGGCTGCCGCACTTGCGGCAAAACTCAATCAGCGCAATGGCAAGCGCCGCGCCCTCCGCGGGATCCGTCCCGGCTCCCAGCTCGTCGAACAGCACCAAGCTGTCTCTGTCGCACAGCGATACGATTTCCACAATGTTTTTCATATGCGCGGAGAAGGTCGAAAGCGACTGCTCGATCGACTGCTCATCGCCGATATCCGCCAGCACGCGCTCAAAAACGCGAACCTGACTGCCGTCGTCTGCCGGAATGTGCAGGCCGCACTCCGCCATCAGCGTCAGAAGGCCGATGGTCTTGAGCGTGACGGTTTTGCCGCCGGTATTGGGGCCTGTGATAATGAGCGTGTCAAATTCTTCGCCCAGCCCTACCGTAATCGGCACGACCTTCTGCGGGTCGATCAGGGGATGCCGCGCGCGCTTGAGCAGCAGTCCCCCCTCCGAAACAATTTTCGGCTCGATGCCCTTCATGCGGAAGGACAAACGCGCCTTTGCAAAAATCACGTCCAGCCGCACCAGCATTTCATAGCTGGCCTGGATCGTCTCGCGGAAGCCCGCCGCCTCGGCGGAAAGCTCGGCGAGGATCCGCTCGATTTCCTTCTTTTCCTTCATCAGAAGCTCCCGCAGCGCGTTGTTCGCGTTTACGGCAGACATCGGCTCAATGAAGAAGGTCGAGCCGCTCGCGGAAACATCATGCACCAATCCCGGAATTTCATTTTTATACTCGCTCTTGACCGGGACAACGTAACGGTCGGAGCGCAGCGTAATGATCGGATCGCGCAGATACTTGGCATACGCGGGCGAGGAAATGATCCTCTGCAGGGATTCCTTGACCTTTGCACTCTGCACGCGCATATGGCGACGGATATCGGCAAGCTCCGTACTGGCCGCATCCGCGATTTCCTCCTCGGAGAGGATAGAGTTTGTAATGCGCTCCTCCAAATACTTATTCGGACTCAGCGCCAAAAAGTACGCGTCAAGCACGCCCTCGACATGATCGCTGTCGTAGTATTCCCGCACCATGCGCGTGGTACGCAGCAGGGCGGCAATGCGCAGAAGCTCGGCCGGGTTCAGGCAGCCGCCGCGATCCGCGCGCAGGAGCGACGCGCCCACATCCTTCGCCCCGGCAAAGCCGGGCGTTCCCTTGACCGTGATCATATGGCAGGCGGCGGACGTCTCCCGCTGCAGCAGCCGAATATCCTCCGCATCCGTGCCGGGAAGAAGCGCAAGGCAGCACCGCTTTCCCTCTTCTGAGGCGGCGCTGTCTGCAAGGCTCTGCAAAACTGCGCCAAGCTCCAGCTTTTGAATTGATTTTTGTTCTAATTCAGACATATTCTTTTCCCTGTGCAATAAACAAATTTTTGTAAAAATCCAATGTATAGAAGCCGTATTCCAGCTGTGTGGTCAAATACGTCTCCGCGATTCCCGCAAGCTCGTCGAGCGACTGCGCCTGCAGGCGAAAGGAGAATAGCCTTCTGGGATCCCCGTAGACGATATGCCGCATGGCCGCCAGCGTCCCCGGTGAAACGGGAAGCCGCAGCCCCGCCTCCTCTTCCAATCGGCACTCGGCGCAGTGCACCGTGCCGAGCCGCACGTCAAAGCGATCCGGCGTTGTCCTTCCGCAGACCGGGCAGGCAGTCAGCTCCGGCTCGAAGCCGGCGATTGCCGCCGTTTTCAGCTCAAAGGCCGCCTTGACCAGCTTCTGCGGCAGTTTGAGCTTGGAGAGCGCATAAAGCGCATTCAATGTCAGGGAAAGAAGCGTCCCATTGGGACTATCCTCCTGCGATACGACCTCGGCGACCTGTGCAAAATAAGAGGCAAGCGCCAAAAGCTCCAAATCGCTGCGCAGGCCGGGAAACAGCTCAAGCGGTTCCGCCTCCGTAATGACCAGATAGCCGTTATAGTCCAGCAGCGTGAATTCCGAATAGGTCAGAAGCTGACAGGCGCCCTTCATCCGACTGCTTGCCTTGCGCACACCGCGCGCCTTGATCGTCATTTTTCCGAACTCGCCGCTCAGGATGGTCAGGAGCTTATCCGCGTCCTTATATTCCGTTTCCCTGAGCACCAGTCCCTTTGTTTTTCGATACATGAAAACTCCTATGTAACCGGGACGCCGGTGCAGACGAAGAGTCTGCGGCATCCCCGCTGCCGTCAAAGCGGCAGACTGCCGATCTCCGGCGTCAGGCTGGCAATGCTTCTTCGGAAGTGCGCTGTGCATGGCGGTACAGCAGATAAGCTTCCGGGCGGCCGGTCTTTAAGAATAACAACCAATAGGACTGTGCTTCCATATGCAATTCCTCCAAAGCAAACGTACTGCTTTTAGGATTTGCAGCGAAAGGCACGCTATTCTTCCAAATTATTCGTAGCCGAAATTGCGAATAAGGAAGTTGTTATCCCGCCAGTTTTCCTTGACCTTGACCCAGGTTTGCAAGTAAACCTTTGTCCCCATGAATTTTTCGCAGTCTGCCCGCGCAAGCGAGCTGATTTTTTTCAGCATCGCGCCGTTTTTTCCGATAATAATGCCCTTGTGTGACGCCTTTTCGCAATAAATCGTCGCATCGATATCGATGATTCCGTTCTCCCGCTCCGTAAATTTTGTGATCTCCACCGCCGTGCCATGCGGGATCTCGCGGTCAAGACACCAGAGCATTTTCTCGCGGATGATCTCCGCCATGACCTGCTTCTCCGGTTGGTCGGTCGTCATATCTGCTGGGAAAAGCTGCGGCCCCTCAGCCGCGTACTGCTCGCATACGCGCAGCAGCTCCTCCACGCCCTCTCCGGTTTTGGCGCTGATCGGAATCACGGCTTCAAAATCCAGCTTGTCCGCATATGCGGCTATGACCGCCAGCAGCTTTTCCTTTTCCACCGTATCAATCTTATTAATTGCAAGGATCGCAGGCACCTTGCTTGCCCGAATGTGAGAAATCAGCGCTTCCTCCTGCGCGCCGACATTCGCCAACGGCTCAACCAGCAGGATCACCGCGTCCACGTCCGCAACGGATTCATTGACCACGTTCACCATAAAGTCCCCGAGCCGCGTCCGCGGCTTATGAAAGCCCGGCGTGTCCATAAAAACAAGCTGCGTCTCGCCGCGCGTCACAATCCCGCAGATGCGGTTGCGCGTTGTCTGCGGCTTGTTGGATACAATTGCGATTTTTTCGCCCACGATGGTATTGGTGAGCGTGGATTTGCCGACGTTGGGGCGTCCGGCAATGGTAATCATAGCAGTTTTTTGGCTCATTTCTATTCTCCTAAGCAAATTTCTCGTTCCGGCCGCTTCAAATGCCGCGTTTAACGTTTCAGGCCGAGCTGCGCGGCAATGATCTCCTCCCGCTCACGCATCTGGCGCTTCATTGCCCCTTCGTCCATATGGTCATAGCCCAAAAGATGCAGGATGGAATGAATGGTGAGATAGCCCGTCTCGCGCTTGACCGAGTGTCCGAAGCTCTTGGCCTGCTCCCGCGCGCGCTCCAGAGAAAGCGCCATATCCCCTAGGGGCAGCAGCCCCGTCTCCACGTCGAGATAGGGCGTAAGGTCTTCGGGAAGCGCCCCCGGTGTAAATTCAAACATGGGAAATGACAGCACATCCGTTGCCGAATCCACATTGCGGTAGGCCCGGTTGATCGCGCGGATTCCCTCGTTGTCCGTGACAAACACGTTGATCTCGCACGGCGCGGCGACGCCCTGCGCCTGTAAAACCGCCGAAATGCAGCGGCGCAGGTGCAGCGTCAGCGCAAAGTCCTTATCCGCCCGATTCGCATAGGAAACCGAGATTTTGTGATTCATTTTACGATCTTCCTCTTGTATGTTTTTTGCGGCAGCTGTCTGTTTTTCTGCTCAAAGCTATCATAGGCCGCCACGATCTTCTGCACCAGCGCATGGCGCACAACGTCGGACGCATTCAGGCGGCAGATCGCAATATCCGGCACGTTTTCCAACACGCGCACGGCGTCCTTCAGGCCGCTGACCTTATCAGCAGGCAGATCGATCTGGGTCACGTCGCCGGTGATGACGATCTTCGAGTCAAAGCCCAGACGGGTCAGGAACATTTTCATCTGCTCGCGGGTGGTGTTCTGCGCCTCGTCCAGAATGATGAAGCTGTCGTCGAGCGTCCGGCCTCGCATATACGCGAGCGGCGCGACCTCGATATTTCCGCGCTCCAAATATTTTTGATAGGTTTCGGGGCCGAGCATATCAAACAGCGCGTCATACAGCGGGCGCAGATAGGGATCCACCTTGTTCTGCAGGTCGCCGGGCAAAAAGCCCAGCCGCTCTCCTGCCTCAACGGCCGGGCGCGTCAGAATAATGCGGTTGACCGTCTTTTCGCGGAAGGCCGCCACCGCTGCCGCCACGGCAAGATAGGTCTTGCCCGTACCGGCAGGGCCGACACCAATCGTAATCGTGTTTTTCTGAATGGCCTTCATATAGCGCTGCTGGCCAAGCGTCTTTGCCTTGATCGGCTTTCCCTTGGCCGTGATGCAGACGACATCCTTCGTCATTTCGCCGATTTTGTCGTCCTCGCCCTCCTGAATCAGGGAGATGAGATAGCGCACCTTCTGCTCGTCGATCGCCTCCCCCTTGGAGGCCAGCGCAAGCAGCCCTTCGATTGCCCTTGCGCCGCGGTCGACCGCCTCGATGTCCCCCGTGACCTTCAGCTCCGTGCCACGGTTGGTCACCTGCACGCCGAAGCTGCTTTCAATCTTTTTCACATTCTCGTCAAATGAGCCGAACACGCTGATGATCTGCTCCAGCCGCTCGGCGTTAATGGTTCTCTCCGTCTGCTGCATTGGTATCTCCTTTAAATATCGGCGCCGGAACGCTGCGCGCGATCATTTCCCTGCAATCGTACTGCGCACGCAGAATATACCGTCCGTCTTCCTTTGTATAATTCTCCTGCGTTTGCAGGATGCGCCCGCCGATCATCTGCTGCTTCGTATACCACTCGGCCTCCTGCGAGAGCAGGCGCTTCGCCGCGTTCTCATCCCGCGCCTGCGGCGCGAGCCGGTACTCCCGATAGGTTTCCGTCACAAGCTTTACGGGGAACGAATAGCCGCCCGGCAGCGTCAGCGGTTTCACGTCTATGATTTTATCACAATTGCTATCAAGAATTCTACTGTTTCCTGATAATTTTATTCTTTTTCTTCCCAAAAGAATCGTTCTGTACGTCCACGATCTTCCCGTATAGACCTTTTTCAGGCTTTCCGTCGGCAAAACGACCTCCGCATCCCGCTTGGTCAGCGCATAGATTTCCGCCAATGCGTGTGTGGCCTGCACATGAAGCGTCCATTCCTGATAGCCGGAAACCAGCAGCTCCCCCGCCGAAACGTTCTGTCCGATCTTGCAGACCGCAAAGCCCTCCAGCACGACCATCTCCGTAACGACCCCGTCGCGCGTTGCCACAACGTTGGTCACGGAGGTCTCGTCCTCCACCTCACCCTTTTCCGGCCGCTCATGGACCAGTACCGTAACGCGTCCGCCGGTGCGGTTTACCGCGCACCACTGCAGCTCCGGCAGCCGCAAAAGAATTTGGTTCTTGATCTCCTGCGACCGGATGTCGCCGCCCCATGCGCCGAAGTGCACGCCGAGCGCATCCAATTCACGCAGGATCTGCTCCTCGTGTAGGCGCACATTGCCCCGTACCTCCACCGTCCATACGAAGCGCGGCAGCAGCAGCGCCGCCAGAACGGCAAACAGCACTCCGGCCAGCAGCACCGGACGCCGCTTCAGCCCATAGAAAAGGCGTCGGAATCCAAGCTCCCGCAGAACGCAAAGCTCCGTCATGGCGCGCAATGCAAGGCGCTTCGCCTGTGGAAAATCACTTTTGTAGATCAGCACGCGGTAGGTCAGCTCGTCGATACGCTCCAGCGACCAAAAGGAAAGCGCCGCGTCGGCAAAGGCGTTCAGGCACCCCTCCGGTGCGGCCGAACGCAGCTCGATCTGATACACGCCGCGAAAAAAGCGGACAAATCCCTGCATCCTCGCACCTCAAACCAGCTGCGCCAGCGAGATTCTTCCGCGAATTACGATCCGCCTGCGGCTCATCTGCACCACGCGCAGCTCCGCGCCCTGAATTTCAATTGCGCCCAGCCTTGTCCGCACCACGATCCGCTCGTCGCGGTACTCCAAAATTCCCTGATGGTGGTCGATCCGCGCCTGCGTGGCGCCGACCAGCTCCAGCAGCGGATCGTTCGAGATCGCGTCGAGCGGAATCGCCAGCTTTGCCGAGATTCTTTCGGAAAGGCGTCTTTTCATGCTTCTCACCTCGCATCAATCTAAAAGCACAAGCGCGTGCTTTTCGCAACATTCTATGCGTGGCTTGTCAATTATTTTCATGCCGCGCATATATTTTGGGCGAGGTGATTTTTTATGAGGCAGCGCCGCAGAATTCTTGTCCGTTTGCTTTTGCTCGGTGCGCTTGCCGCCGTCCTGCTTCTGCGCGCGTCCTCGCTTGCCGATGGCGCTGCCGCCGGACTGCGGCTGTGTGCCCGGGTACTGATTCCTTCCCTGTTCCCATTTTTTGTGCTGGCAAACCTGCTGATACAAACCGGTGCTGCCGCGCTCGTCTCCCAGGCGCTGGCCGATCGGCTTGCCGTGTGGTTTTCCGTTCCTCCCTGCGGACTGACCGCACTGTTTTTGGGCTTGATCGGCGGCTATCCCATCGGGGCGGCCACACTCTGCGCCCTGTATCAGGAGGGCAGTCTCCCGCAGGAGGACGCCGTGCGGCTTCTGCGCTTCTGCAACAACTCCGGCCCTGCTTTTTTCCTTGGCGCAGTCGGGCTTGGCTGCTTTGGCAGCGCGTCAGTCGGGCTCCGAATTTATTTTTTTCACGCGCTGTCTGCAATTCTGATCGGTCTTCTGCTTGCCCGGCCGCAGCTGCCGCACGCCTCCGCCCCGGATGCAAAGCCGCCTGCCGCACGCAGCTTCGCGCCTGCCTTCTCTGCGGCGCTCACCGCAAGTGTGCAGTCGATGCTGCAGATCTGCGGTCTGGTCATTCTGTTTTCCGCCCTGCAGACGGTCGCCCTTTCGCTCGGATTGGAGAAGCCGCTTTGTCGGCTGCTTTCCGCGTGCGGGCTGCCGGATTCGGCCGCACTGCCGCTTCTGCGCGGCGCAATGGAGATGACCTCCGGCATCGCCGCGCTGCCGTCCAGCCTGCCGCTGCCGCTCTCGGCCGCGCTTTGCGCCGCCATTTGCAGCTTTGGCGGTCTGTGTGTGTTCCTGCAATGTGCAGCGCTCCTGCCGCCGCAGCTTAGCCTGCGCGGCTATCTTCTCGCGAAGCTGCTTCAGGCTGTGCTGACGGCCGCCCTAACCCTTTTGTCCTACCGGCTTGCGCCGCCCGCATTTCTCGGTTTTTGCGTGTGTTTGCCGTTTCTCGCGACACTTCCCACAAAAATCCGCCAAAAATTAAAAACTGCCACTGGAAATTCCGAGAAGCTCCCTATATAATAGAAGCAGCCGAAAGAAAAGAGGTCGCTGCTATGCTGTTCCGGAAAAACATCGAAAAATCCTGCTCCTATTGCGCCTATGCGGGCAAAGTCGATAACGAAACGATGCTCTGCCGCAAGAAGGGCTTCGTTGCCAGCTTCCGCAAGTGCCGCCGCTTCCGCTACGATCCTCTCAAGCGCGTTCCCGCAAGGCCGACCTCTCTGCCAAGTGCGCAGTACGAGGAGGAGGACTTCTCTCTGTAGCCTTTCTCCCGCTTTACGAAGGGTTCCGGGGCAAAACCGCGCAGGGAGCGCAGCCGCGCACAGCATGACCCGGCCTTTCATAGTATCTGCAACCGTGCACCGTTTTTACTTTTCTCAGAACGCCTGCCCCAACGTACCGATTGTATCCGTGCAGGCGGGCGTTTTCTCCGGGATCTCTGATTCAGGCAGCAAGGATGGCCGACGAAAAGCTTTTCGTCGGCCATCCTTGCTACCTGAATTAAAATTTTTCCTGTCTTTACGGTGTATGCGTGCCGTCCGCGTTTTTATCCTGTTCTCCGGAAAAGCGCGCGGAAATCGCCTGCTCCCAAAACTCCGAAATCAAATCCCGATGTGTTGCCACGATTGGAATTTCCGGGATCTCCTCCCGTCCCCAAAAGCGCAGCTCACGGGATTCTCTGCTGATGCGCAGCTCCGGCATGCTTTGCAGCCGCGCATAAAACAGCACGATCACCATTCTCCATACGCTTCCGTCCCGATAAGCCGCGATTCGATCCGGATCCTCCACAACCCGAACGCGGGAAAAGCAGCTCTCCGGCAGGGAGATCCCCGCCTCCTCCCGCAGTTCGCGGGCAATTCCCGCCGCGCCGTCCTCGCCGTCCCGCATTCTTCCGCCCGGCAAGCCCCACTGGCCGCAGTCCCAGCGCCGCTCCAGCAGCAGCTTCCCGTCATATTCCAGATAAACGTTTGCACCCCTGCGTGTTTTTTGATTGGGCTTCGGCGCCTTTGGGTCATGCAAATAGTAGTGTGCAATTTCCATTTTTCAAAACTCCTTCGGTATTTCCTTGGTCACGCCGGTACGCCGCTCCTTGGACAGGCCGCCCGCCATATGCGGGAGCTTGCTTCCGACAAAGCGCGCACGCTTCACCGCATCCTCTCCGTATTTTTCACGAATTTCATCCAGCGCCTCGTCGACCTTCGCCTTTCGCTCGTATTGCTCCGCGCTGACCTCCGACAGGAAGTCATACTGACGGCAGCTGCCCTCCTCCAGCCGCGTTACCTGGACGCCAAGCTGGCGCAGGGGCGTTTTTCCATCCCAAAAGGCATCAAAAATCCGGCAGGCTGCATGATACAGCTCCTCCGTTCCATTTGTCGCATTGGGAAGCAGCTGTTGCCGCGTCATATCTTCAAACTGATTGCTGCGCAGGCTTACCGTCAGGCAGCGGCCGTTCTTCCCATCCTTTCTCAGGCGCATTCCCACCGTCTCGCAGAGAGACAGCAGCGTCTGGTGCGCCGCAGACGTCGTGCAGAGATCCTCAGGCACGGTCACCGAATTGCCATAACCCTTGTTTTCCTCCGGAACGGCGCGCACCTCCTGCGTATCGCGCCCGTTTGCCCAATGCCAAAGCGTCAGCCCGGGCTTATAGAGCTTCTTTTGCAGGAGCACGGGATCCGCCTGCGCCAGCTCGCCGATGGTGCAGATCCCCATCCGCCTCAGCTTCCGCTCCGTTGCCGCGCCGACCATAAACAGGTCGCGCACCGGAAGCGGCCACATCTTTTTCTGAATTTCATCCGGAAACAGCGTGTGCACCTTGTCCGGCTTCTCAAAGTCGCCCGCGATCTTCGCAAGCAGCTTATTGGAGGACACGCCGACGTTCACAGTAAAGCCCAGCTCCTCCTTGACACGCCGCCGCAGTCGTTCCGCCGCCATACGCGGCTCGCCAAACAGTCCCGTTGTACCGGTCATATCGACCCATGCTTCGTCAATGGAATACTGCTCCACGCAGGGAGAAAATTCCCGCAGAAGCGACACAAAATGTCTTGACGATTCTACATACAGCGCATAGTCCGGCTCTGCGATAAGAAGTTCGGGACATTTCTGCTGCGCCTGAAATAGCGGCTCTCCCGTCCGGACTCCGCAGCGCTTTGCCGGCAGGCTTTTTGCCAGAATGATGCTGTGACGCGACGCGCGGTCGCCTGCGATCACGCTCGGCACCGTGCGCAGGTCCAGCTTTTCCCCCAAAACCTTGCAGCGATAGACCGCCGTCCAGGAAAGGAACGCGCTGTTCGCGTCCACATGGAAAATCACCCGATTCGCCATCAGTAAATCACCCGGTAAAGCGTCCAGCTATGGCTGCGCACGGTATAGCGCAGTTCAAACATTCGCTCTGCACCGTTTAAAATCGCCTTGCAGATATACTGCAGCGTTTCGATCCCGACATAGCGGATTTCCCGTTCGCTGACGATTTCCGTCACGGATGCGGCGCGCAGGCCGTGATGCTCGTCCTCAAAGCGGAAGCGCAGAGGGCGCAGCGCACCGAATGCATCGCAGTGCGCGATCACCTCAATTTTTTGATTAGACACGGTGCCACCGCCCCTTTCG
This sequence comes from uncultured Eubacteriales bacterium, assembly GCA_902465435.1. Lineage (GTDB taxonomy): Bacteria > Bacillota > Clostridia > Oscillospirales > Oscillospiraceae > CABQNH01. Next base: position 29,688 of record CABQNH010000020.1, read on the forward strand.
TCCGCAGCCGCACCCCTTCCGGAGGCACGGCGCATCGTTCTCATTGCAGTCTCAGTATAGCAAACATTTGTTCGATTTTCAAGGGGGTAAAAATATTTCCTGCATTGCTTTTTTATCGGAATACTGCTATACTATGAAACACGAATTGAAGCAGACTTTCGTGCGTTTTATGATGGAAAGCAACTTGTCCGATTACCGGCCATCCATGATGAGATGCATGAGTATTTGACGAAACGTGCGGTTATTCTGCGGCAAATTCTCCCGCCGTTCGCGCAAAAAACTAAAATAGGAGTGGCAAAATGAGATACCCCTGTCTGGTGCTGGATCACGACGACACGGTCGTCCGCAGTGAGCAAACCGTCAATTTCCCGCAATTTTTAGAAACGCTGGCGGAGCTTCGCCCCGGCATGCGCATGTCGCGCGCTGAGTTTACGCGCGGCTGCCTTACGCAGGGCTTTTCCGGACTTTGCCGCGATCAGCTGCACTTTACACCGGAGGAAGCGGCGCACTCCTTTGAAAGCTGGAAGCAATATGTGCGGACGCATATTCCGCCCGCCTATGAAGGAATTCGGGAGCTTTTGCTTCGGCACAAGCAGCGCGGCGGTCTGATCTGCGTTGTCTCCCACTCCTCCTGCGAAAACATTGCAAGAGATTACGCAGTTCACTTTGGCCTGAAGCCTGATCTCATTTACGGCTGGGAGCTTGGCGAATCGCTTCGAAAGCCAAACCCCTATCCCCTGCTGGATATTATGGAAAAAACGGGGCTGCCATCGGCGCAACTTCTGATGGTAGATGATCTTAAGCCCGGCTTGGATATGGCAACCGCATGCGGTGTTCCCTTTGCCTGTGCCGGTTGGTCGCACTATCTGCCGGAAATTGCAGAATTTATGCGTACCCGCAGCCCGGTGTACTTCCAAACAGTTCAAGAATTTTCGGATTATTTGGAGCAGGGCACCTGACCCCACTTCAAAACGTGTCCGTATATCGTATATTACGCAGATATGCCGCAATGCGGATGCCGTTTCCTTTTCGCCGGACCGCATGCTTGGCCGCGAATGCGCCTCCTCACAGTATTTCACGAAGCCGGCAGCAGAGGACGGACACCCGCGCACCACGCTGCCAATTTGCCGACGATGCTTTAGAAAACGCCGATACCGTCTGCAAGAATAAACAGGGAACGATTTTTCGTTGGGTGTCCGTGTCGGCTCACAAGGATAAGCGCCGTTTTTCATGGGGCAAGACCGTCTTCCCGACCTGCCTTTCATCGCCGTTGGTTCTCTGCGTAAGGCAGCTTTGCCGATTACGGGCTTTCATTGACAGTCTGACAGACTCCAAGAAAGTTCGGAAGATCGTAACCTCTCTGAATCCATCCTCGGCGGCGGACAACGGATCTTTTCCGCCATGGCTTCGGTTGGAAAATCGGAAAGGCACTCAGTATTCCTGCGTTTTCCAAACCTTAGCGTCAGTTGACAAGGGCACACACGGTTTTTCACGGGGCAAAACGACATCTGGCGTCGTTATCCTCGTGGGCGGCGCGCCAGCCCGCCTCAGACTGTCAATAAAGTTCGCAACCGTCAAAATGAGAAAACATTTTTGACGATTTCTATGTGAAACGTATTCACTCTATTTTTGGTCGATTGTAAAATGAAGTTGGACACCTAAGAAAAAATCCATAGTGATTTTC
>CABQNH010000021.1 GCA_902465435.1 uncultured Eubacteriales bacterium
TTCCGAACTTTCTTGATAGCCTGCCAGCGTGCCAAAAAGGTTTTTTGACACGCTGAGGCACGGCGGAAAAGCTTAGCTTTCCGGCCGTGCCTGCCTTCTCCCACTGCGCTCAGAATGATACGGTGAGCTGCATTTTAAAGCGTTCCTCTCCATAAACGGCATGCGGAATGCTCTTGGGCATAATCAGCGTCTCCCCTTCGTGCAGCAAAAATACCTCGCCGCCAACCGTAAAGCGGCCGACCCCCTCGAGCACGGTCACCATTGCGTCACCGCCGGACGCGTGCGTCGAGATTTCCTCCCCCTTGTCAAAGGAAAAGAGCGTCATGCTGACCGCCTCATTTTGCACCAGCGTTTTGCTGACGACCTGCCCCTGCTGATAGGCAACCAAATCCTTCAGCTCCAGCTTTTCTTTCTTCGCAATGTTTTTGTACATCGTTCCATCCGCCTTTCCGCAAAATTCCGCTTTCAGTATAGCATAGCATCCGCAAAAAGAACAGCTTTATTTGTTTCCGCTCCTGTTTTTGCAGAAAACAGCAAGCGCTCCCCTGCTTTTTCTGCGAGAAAATGAAAATAATGATAAAAAATCCGTAAAAAAGTATTGTAATAGCGGCGATAAGGGTATATAATGGATAAGATGCGCGACATGCCGCCCTATTTCCATTTCGAGGTGGTCAGGCCGCACGCATTTGCAAATTAAAGCAGGGATGTGCATTATGGCTAACGAGAAACGCTCTGACAAAATCAGCGAGGAGCTTATGGCGCCGATTACCGCGCTGATTAATAAAGGACGCAAGGAAGGAATGCTGCAGGCGTCCGAGGTCATGACCCAGCTTAAAAAGCTGAACTTCTCACCAGATAAAATTGACCAAATTTATGAAACCTTTGAAGCGCTCGGCATTCAGATCATCGGCGGCGAGTTAGAGTTGGATGTCGACGGCGATCTGGACGTTCTGCCCACGGTGGAAGCTGAAGAAGAGGAGCCGCTTGTCGACCCGGTCGAGCTGGCAGCGGAATACAATCTGGACGACCCGGTGCGGATGTACCTGAAGGAAATCGGCCAGGTTCGTCTTCTAACCGCCGAGGAGGAGATCGAGCTGGCCAAGCGTGTCGCCGAGGGCGACGAGGCCGCAAAGAATCGCCTGACAGAGGCCAACCTCCGTCTGGTCGTCTCCATTGCGAAAAAATACTCCGGCCGCGGTCTGCATATTCTGGACTTGATTCAGGAGGGCAACACCGGCTTGATTCGCGCCGTCGATAAATTCGACTATACAAAGGGAAACAAGTTCTCTACATATGCAACCTGGTGGATTCGGCAGGCCATTACCCGCGCGATTGCGGATCAGGCGCGGACGATCCGCGTTCCGGTGCATATGGTCGAGGTCATTAACAAGGCCACGCGCTGCAACCGCAAGCTGGTACAGGAGCTTGGCCGCGAGCCGACGCTGGAGGAAATCGCCGAAGAGCTGAATCTGCCGATTGAAAAGATCATCGAGGCAAACCGCACCGCTGCCGACACGCTTTCGCTTGACACCCCGGTCGGCGACGAAGAGGATACGACAATCGGTTCCTTCGTGGAGGACGATAACACGCCCGGGCCTGCGGATGCAACCTCCAACACCCTGCTTGCCGAAGCGCTGAGCGATATCCTCGGTACATTGACCGAGCGCGAGGCGGACGTTCTGAAAATGCGCTTTGGCATGTACGACGGCAGGACGCATACCTTGGAAGAGGTTGGTCAAATTTTCGGTGTTACCCGCGAGCGAATCCGCCAGATCGAAAACAAGGCCATTCGCAAACTGCGTCATCCCAGCCGTGCGAAGAAAATCCGCGATTTTTACTGTTGATTTCAGCTTGGGCGGCAGAGACATTGCTTGTCTATGCCGCCCAAGCAGCGTGTCAAAAGCATTTTTGACACGCTGACAGACGATCAAGAAAGTTCGGAAGGCAAGGAATCTCGCGCCTGTAGGCGTACATAGGTACGGTAAGGCGCGAGTTCCGAAGTAAGTCAAAACAATGAATATGATCCTTGTTTTTCAACTTAATTCATTTGCATTTTCCCACGAATTGAAGCGGACGCACAGAAAGTGAAAATCGCAAAAATTGTTCTCTTGTTTTGACGGTTACGGGCTTTATTGACAGTCTGATTGGGCGGCAGAGACATTGCTTGTCTATGCCGCCCAAGCCATATTCTCAGGAAGGAAGCGAACAAAATGAAAGCAATGATCGCCATGTCCGGCGGCGTGGATTCCAGCGTTGCCGCGTACCTGATGCAGCAGCGGGGCTACCAATGCACCGGCGCAATGATGCAGCTTTTCTGTAAAGCCGACGAGCAGGATATTCAGGACGCGCAGCAGGTCGCTTCCCGCCTGGGCATTCCCTTTCAGCTTTTGAACTACAGCACGCAGTTTCGCCGGCAGGTCATGGAGTACTTTGCCTGCGCCTATGAGCACGGGCAGACGCCGAACCCCTGCGTGGAATGCAACCGCACGCTGAAATTCGGCGCGCTCTATGACGAGGCCATGCGGCAGGGCTGCGATTGCCTCGTCACCGGGCACTACGCGCGCATCGCGCTTCAGAACGGCCGTCCGGTTCTGAAGCGCGCCGTCAACCTGGAAAAGGATCAGAGCTATTTTCTTTATATGCTCTCGCAGGAGCAGCTTCGTCATGTCTGCTTTCCTCTGGGGGAGATGACGAAGGAGCAAACGCGCGCCATTGCCGCGGAACAGGGCTTCCTTACGGCACGAAAGCACGACAGCCAGGATATCTGCTTTGTCCCCGACGGAGACTATACGCGCGTAATTGCCGATTTGCATCGGGCGCCGTGTCCGGAAGGAGATTTTGTCGGCGAAAGCGGCCGCGTTCTTGGCCGCCATCGCGGCATCTCCCATTATACACTCGGGCAGCGCCGCGGTCTTGGCATTTCGTCGGACGCCCGCCTTTATGTGACCGGACTGGATCCGGAGCGTAACCTTGTAATTCTCGGCCGCAACGAGCAGCTTTTCTCCCGCGAGCTGGATGCGTCCGGCTTCTGCTGGAGCGGCTGCGATGCGCCCACAGCTCCGCTTCGCGTCATGGCAAAAATTCGCTACCGCCATATTCCGCAGTGGGCGGAAGCGACCGTTCGGCAGGACGGCACCGTACATCTTCTCTTTGACGCACCGCAGCGCGCCATCACACGGGGGCAGGCCGTCGTGCTTTACGACGGGGACACCGTACTTGGCGGCGGTACAATTCTATAGTGGGCGTTTGAAAACGGAGGGGCCGCCTCGTATGATTTTTCATGTCATACAGGGCGACTCCTCTGTTTTCGGCGTTCATCCGGCACGCTTTGGGAGCCGGATGGTCAGCACAATTTCATTTTCCGTTTCCTCTCTTGTGGAATCCGCATGAATTCCCGCGCTTTTGATCAGGTCCAAGTTATGATTGATCGTATTAAGGAACAGCCGCACATCGCGCAGGATAAACTTCCGCGTACCGCGCTTGACCTCCGCCGCCTGCTTTAAAAGCCCGTCAATATACGCCTCCGTGTTCGCCACATTTAAGCCGCGCGCAACGATCACCTGAATGGCGCTCAGGCGCTCCTGCTCCGTTTCCAGCTTGAGCAGCGCCCGCGCATGGCGTTCGGACAGATGATTCTCTCGCAGCTTGGCAAGCACCGCGTCACTATGCCGCAGCAGGCGCAGCTTATTCGCCACGGCCGATTGGCTCTTGCCGATTCGCTCCGCCGCCTGTTCCTGCGAAAGGCCATACGTCCGCATCAGGCGGGCAAGGCCCTGCGCCTCCTCGATATAATCCAGATCGCGCCGCTGCAGATTCTCCACGAGCGCAACCATGCCGGACTGCGCCTCATCCAGCGACAGCACAATGCAGGGCACCTCGCCCAGTCCAGCGAGCTTGGCGGCGCGGAGTCTCCTCTCTCCGGCCACCAGCTCAAACCCACCGTTGCTGCGCCGCACGGAAAGCGGCTGCAGAATTCCGTGCTGTGCAATACTCTGCGCCAGCTCCTGCAGACCCTCCTGCTCAAAAATTTTTCTCGGCTGCGCAGGGTTCGGCCGAATTGCGCCGATGGGGATAAACGCAACTCGCCCGGATTCTATGTACGTCCTCGTCCTTGGTTTCATAAGCTCCTCCCTTTCGGATTTTCCGCCATTTCCTACTTGTTATTTTAATCCTGACAAATGCAAAATCCCGCGAAAACGCGAACGCACGCACAATAAATTGCGCTTTATTTATTTTATGACCACAACATCTTGGGAAATAGATGGGAAATGGCAAAGCCTGTCGCATTGGCACGCAAAGCGGCGCGAATGCGGCAGGCGCGCATAGGCCACCCTCCCCGCCAATGCGCCGCAGAAGCCTGAACCAAGTTGGCTTTGGGCGCTTGCCCATAGCAAAACCGGCAGGAAACAGACTTGCATCCGTTTCCTGCCGGTTCTGATTATTTGATTATAGGAGTCTCTGCGGCGATCCCCCGTGATACACGGCAAGGCATTCCCGCCGACGCATCGGCTTGCCAAAGGATCCCCGCCGTCACACCTTGTCGGTGGGATCAGCTTCTCCTAAAGATTATTGGAAATCAAAGATATTCAAGCCGGAGCCGTATTCTGTGTCCAGCTTGCGCTCGACGGTTCCGTCCAGCAGCGTAATGACCATCTCACAGGTGCCGCTGACGACCGCGCTGTTCAGATGGCCGCCAAAGACATGGCCGCTCTCGTCGCCCGCGGACATATGCAGGTGCGGGTAATACGCGCCGTTTTGCGTTGTGATCGTGCCGTGCAGCGACACGACCTCCAAATCACCCGTGAAGGTATTTTTCTCATAGGACTGCTTCGGAACGCTGTAGACTCCGACCGTCATTTCACTGACAGCGCCCAGCGCGTTGATATGCGCCAGCTTAATGTTTTCGACCTTTGCAATTTCAGCCAATTTCTCCATGATCTCCTCGCCGCGGTCGATTCTCGCGAGGATGGTGGAGCCAAACTTCCGGTACTCCATCGCTTACAGATGCACCGTCGTGCCGGATTCGCCGCGAACGGCCTTTCCTGCGTTTTCCAGGGAGGCAATGATCGCCTTGCCGCCGGTTTGCGCAAAGGAAATGGCAGCCTTGACCTTCGGAAGCATCGAGCCGGGCGCAAAATGCCCCTCAGTGCAATACTGCTCGGCCTGTGCGACCGTCATTTCATCCAGTGCAGTCTGGTTGGGCTTGCCCCAGTTGATCGCGACGCGGTCAACCGCCGTCAGAATGACGAGTGCGTCGGCGTGAATCAGCTCGGCGAGCTTTGCAGAAGCAAAGTCCTTGTCAATAACGGCAGGCGTACCGTAAAGCTTACCGTCCTTACGAATGACGGGAATGCCGCCGCCGCCGACCGTGATGACAACGCAGCCCGCATCGATCAGCGTGCGAACCATATTCTTTTCAATTACATCTACCGGCTTCGGGGACGGAACGACCTGACGGTAGCCGCGGCCGGCGTCCTCTACCATTGTGTAGCCCTTTTCCTTGGCAATGCGTTCTGCGGTTTCCTTGTCATAAAAAGCGCCGATCGGTTTTGTCGGCTTTTGGAAGGCCGGATCGTTCTCATCCACGAGAACCTGCGTCACAAGCGTTGCCACATCCTTTTGGATGCCGCGCGCATGCATTTCGTTGCCGATTGCGTTCTGCAGATGATAGCCGATGTAGCCCTGGCTCATTGCGCCGCATTCCGGGAACGGCATATCCGCCTTGATCGCGCCGGCCTCCGCCGCCGTGGACATGCCGAGATTGATCATACCAACCTGCGGGCCGTTTCCGTGGGCAATCACGACCTCGTTGCCCTGCTCGATCAGGTCAACGATCGCCTTTGCCGTCTGGGTAACGAGCGCAAGCTGTTCCGTGGCGGTGTTGCCAAGCGCATTGCCGCCGAGTGCAATTACGATACGAGACATAGTGTTACCTCATTTTCAGTAGTTTCAGAGTTCGGCGGAAGCCCTTTCAGAACTTCCGCCCCAGACCGTCAATCAAGTCCGTAACCGTCAAAACGAAATCAAAATTCTGAGCATTTTCATTCGAAGCGCGTTCTCCCCTTTTGTGGGAATAATTTAAACAAATTTGGCTTAGAAAATGAATAATATCTATTGTTTTGACTTACTTCGGAACTCGCCTTCCGAACTTTCTTGAAGTCTGCCAGCGTGTCAAAAAAGGTTTTTGACACGCTGTGGCGGAAGCCCTTTCAGGGCTTCCGCCGGATAAATCAGAACATTTTTCTCTTGTTGTCTGCCGCGTCCAGCTCCATCAGAGCCTTGGCGGGATCCTTGACCTGCGCCATGAAGATCATTGCGGCAATGATATACGGCTTATAGGAAGCCTGCTTGTACAGAGGAACCAGATAACGATCGAACACGGAGTTATCCACTTCGCCTTCCTCGCAGGAAAGACCGGTAATATCCGCCGGCAGGCAGTGCAGATAAAGTGCCTTGCCGTCCTTGGTGAGCTTCATCATTTCCTCGGTGCATGCCCAATCCTTGTGCTCGGCATTCTGCTTGAGCAAACGCTGCTCCAGCTCGTCGATGCCCTTCTGATCGCCCTTGACATAGAGGGCAGAGCGCTCTTCCATCGCCTTGAACGGCGCCCAGGACTTCGGATAAACGATATCGGCGTCCTTAAAGGCTTCCTTCATGTCGTTGGTCTTGTGGAACTTGGAGCCGTACTTCTCGCAGTTCTTGCGTGCGATTTCCTCGACCTCTGGGAATACGTCGTATCCTTCCGGATGTGCCAGCGTGACGTCCATGCCGAACCGGGTAAACAGGCCGATTACACCCTGCGGGACGGACAGCGGCTTGCCATAGGACGGAGAATACGCCCAAGTCATGGCAACCTTCTTGCCCTTCAGATTCTCAACGCCGCCGAAGTAGTGAATGACATGGAGCATATCGGCCATGCACTGCGTCGGGTGGTCAACGTCGCACTGGAGGTTCACGAGAGTCGGGCGCTGCTCCAGAATGCCGTCACGGTAGCCTTCCTCCAGGGCGTCCATGAAGGTCTTCTGATACTCATGACCCTGATGGATGTACATATCGTCGCGGATGCCGATGACATCGGCCATGAAGGAAACCATGTTCGCGGTTTCGCGGACGGTTTCGCCGTGTGCGATCTGAGACTTCTTCTCATCGAGAACCTGCTCCTCAAGGCCGAGGAGATTGCAGGCGGATGCGAAGGAGAAGCGGGTACGGGTGGAGTTGTCGCGGAACAGGGAGATGCCGAGGCCGGAGTTGAAGACCTTCGTGGACTTGTTGCGCTCGCGCAGATCGCGCAGGGCATCGGCAACGGTGAAAATCGCGTCGATTTCGTCGTCGGTCTTGTCCCAAGTCCAATAGAAGTCGTTCTTGTACATATTGTTGATATGCAGGGTCTCAAGATGTCTTGCAAGTTCTACAGTTTTGCTCATTTGTAATTCCTCCGATTTATAATCTGTCCTTACTTAATATCGTTGCCGGTCAGTTCCTGACGGAAAACCGCCTCGGTGTCCTTGTTCTCGGGCTTGTAGAGTGCGGGAACCGCTGCGTAAAGTGCTGCGCAGACGACAAGATCCTGCTTCCATGTGATCTCGTTCGGTGCGTGTGCCTGCGATTCGGCGCCGGGGCCGAAGCCAACACAGGGGATGCCGTAGCGGCCCTGAATGGAAACGCCGTTCGTGGAGAAGGTCCACTTGTCGGTCAGCGGGCGTCCCTCGCGCTTTGCCTTTGCGGTATCGTCCGCATACAGACGCTTGTCACCCCACAGCGCATGGTGCGCATCGATGAGTGCCTGTACATGGGCTGCGGATTCCTTGTTGATCCACGTCGGGAAGAAGCATTCCGTCTCATAGACGTGACCCGTCCATGCGGGACGGTCATACATATACATGGAGACCTTGACGTCCTTCGCATACTTCTTACAGGCGGGGAGATCTTCAATTTCCTTCAGGCAGGACTTGTACGTCTCACCGGCGGTCATGCGGCGGTCGATGGAGATCGAGCAGGAGTCCGCAACGGCGCAGCGGGAGGGCGAGGTGTAGAAGATCTGAGAGGTGGTGCAGGTGCCGCGGCCGAGGAAGCGGGCATCCTCATAATGATCGGGGTTATACTTTGGATCAAGCATCTTGACAAGACCCTTGATCTCGACGGTATCGTCTGCGGGATTCTCGTTGAGGTCGCGGACGTTCAGCAGAACCTCCGCCATCTTGTGGATCGCATTGTCGCCGCGCTCCGGTGCGGAGCCGTGGCAGGAAACACCGTGCATATCGACGCGGATTTCCATACGGCCTCTGTGGCCGCGGTAGATGCCGCCGTCGGTCGGCTCAGTGGAGATTACGAATTCGATCTTGCTTCTTGCGTCCTCCGGACCGTTGAAGTATTCGTTGACGATGGACTGCCAGCACATGCCGTCGCAGTCCTCTTCCTGCACGGAACCGACGACCATGATCTTGTAGCCCTCGGGGATGAGGCCGAGATCCTTCATGATCTTTGCGCCGTAGGTTGCAGAGGCCATGCCGCCCTCCTGATCGGAGCCGCCGCGGCCGTAGATGACCTCGTCCGTCTCATAGCCCTCATAGGGATCGTTCGTCCAGTTTTCACGGTTGCCGATGCCGACCGTGTCGATATGGGAGTCAATGGCGATGATCTTGTCGCCGGTGCCCATCCAGCCGATGATGTTGCCAAGCTTGTCGATCTCAACCTTGTCGTAGCCGAGCTTTTCCATTTCGGCCTTGATGCACATGACAACGCCCTTTTCCTCGCAGCTTTCGCTGGGAATTGCGATCATGTTGCGAAGGAAACGGCTCATGTCTGCACGGTAGTTTTGCGCAGCGGTTTTGATTGCTTCGAAATTGACATTCATGGGTATCCCTCCATCAATATATTTGCAATGATTCGCGCACTTTCCGCACGCTTCACCTCCATTCTAACATAGGAATTGCAGAAGTCAAACAAATTTTTTAGTTTCCTAAAAATTATTTTGAAACGCTCTTGATTTTTGAGCATTATGTGGTATGATAGACTTGTACTAAAAGGGTGAGGAGGGATACCGTGTGCTGAGGGAAAGTGAGTTGGACACCCTGCGGCAGCTTGCAAAGGCCATCGCACAACAATTTGGAAGCGACTGCGAGGTCGTGGTTCACGAGCTTTCCGAGAAGAGCGCGTACAATTCCATTGTAGCTATCGAAAACGGTCACGTGACCGGCAGAAAGATCGGCGACGGGCCGTCGCACGTCGTGCTGGAGCAGCTCGGCAAGGAGGAGGCTGATCCGTCCGATCATCTGTGCTATCTTACGCGAACCCCGGATGGGAAGATTTTAAAGTCCTCCTCTGTCTACATTCGGGACGGAGAAGGAAAGGTTTCCGCAATCTTTTGCATCAACTTTGACGTTTCCCGCCTTATGATGGTGGAGAACGCCGTCAGCGACCTGATTGCGCCGCAGGACACGGCGCAGCGTGAGCCGGAGCGCATAACGCTCAATGTGAACGATCTTCTGGATGATCTGATCGACCAGTCCGTCAAGCTGGTCGGCAAGCCCGTCGCTCTTATGACAAAGGAAGACAAGGTTCGTGCCATCCAGTTTCTGAATCACAACGGCGCTCTGCTCATCACCAAATCCGGCGACAAAATCGCAAAGCACTTTGGCATCTCCAAGTATACCTTATATTCTTACTTAGACACAAAACAGGAGGAAAAAAAACAATGATTGATCTGAGCATTAACAAGCAGGGTCTTGAGCACAACATCCAGAAGGCCAAGGAAAACAACATCATCATCCCGACCATCGCGCAGATGCAGAACCCTGACCTCATCCCGGAAAAGATCAAGGAAAAGCTGTCGCACACCGGCCTGTGGGACGTTGATCCGGTCAACCTGTTCCGCATTTCCTGGCATAACGAGGCCAAGGAGTTCGGAGGCCTGTTCCAGAAGGTTCCCAACTATGTTGAGATCCCCTCGAAGCTCTCCGGCGTGCCGTGCCGCATCCTTGCCATGTCCGGCAAATGGTTCCCCACCGGCTGCCATAAGGTCGGCGCTTCCTTCGGTTGCCTGGCTCCGCGTCTTGTGACCGGTCAGTTCGACGCCACCTATCACCACGCTGTATGGCCCTCCACCGGCAACTACTGCCGCGGCGGCGCATTCAACTCCAAGCTGCTGGCCTGCGACTCCGTCGCGATTCTGCCGCAGGATATGTCCAAGGAGCGCTTTGACTGGCTCAAGCAGATTGCCGGCCAGATCATCGCCACCCCGGGCTGCGAGTCCAACGTAAAGGAAATCTTTGATAAGACCTGGGAGCTGAAGCAGGATCCCTCCATGATGATTTTCAATCAGTTTGCCGAGATGGGCAATCCGCTGTGGCACTACAACGTCACCGGCTACGCGCTGTCCGATCTGTTTGAAGCTGTCAAGAAGCCCGGCCAGAGACTGGCTGGTGCCTGCTTCACCTCCGGCTCCGCCGGCACTATGTCCTCCGGCGACCTGCTCAAGGAGCGCTATCCCAACATGAAGCTCGCCGTCGGCGAAGCGCTGCAGTGCCCGACCATTCTGGATAACGGCTTCGGCGGCCACCGCATCGAAGGCATCGGCGACAAGCACATTCCTTGGGTGCACAACGTTAAGAATACCGACATGGCAATCGCCATCGACGACGAGGATTCCCAGAGACTGCTCCGCCTCTTCAACACGGAGGACGGCCAGAAGTATCTGAAGGAAGAGCTTGGCATGAGCGACGAGCAGATTGAGAAGTTCACCTGGATGGGCATTTCCGGTATTGCAAACGTACTTTGCTGCATCAAGATGGCAAAGTACTACGAGCTGACCGAGGACGACGTTGTCGTCACCGTTCTGACCGACTCCGCCGTGATGTACAAGTCCCGCGTGGAAGAGCTGAACCAGATGCACGGCGCATACAGCACGGTCGAGGCTGCAAAGGATCATGCCGTTCATATGCTCGGCCTCAAGACCGACAGCATGCTTGAGCTTACCTATACAGAACGCAAGCGCGTCCACAACCTCAAGTATTATACTTGGGTCGAGCAGCAGCAGATGGACGTAGCCGACCTCAATGCACAGTGGTACGACACCAAGGGCACTTGGGACGCAGTTCATGCGCAGGCGAAGGATCTGGACGAGCTCATTAACGAATTCAACGAGGCAACCGGCCTGCTGAAGGCACTGTAAGATCATAGAAATTTGACGGGCGGGCTTTGTCCGCCCGTCTCAACGTGTCAAAAAACCTTCTGACACGTTGGCAGGTTATCAAGAAAGTCCGGAAGACGAGAAACTCGCGCCCGTACAAGTACATAGGTACGGTAGGGTGCGAGTTCCGAAGTAAGTCAAAATGATGGATATGATTCACTTCTGGAACCGTATTTGTTCGGATTTTATCTAAAAAGAGAATGAACACGTTTCACATGAGAACAGGCAGATATGTTTTCTTATTTTGACGGTTACGGACTTGATTGACAGTCTGCGACGGGCGGGCTTTGTCCGCCCGTCTATCTTTCAGGAAGGCGTCGTGGAGAATGCAGCAGGATAAGAAGGAAAATCGATTCCGGGCCGGTTCCAAAGCATGGTTTCAGGATCACCTTGCCCCATTCCGGGCTTTTGGTGAAATATTTTTGCTGGCTGCGGCAATTTTCGGCCTATTCTGCCTTCTTTGCCTGATTTTTATTGAAGCAGACGTCTTAGGCAAGCTGTTTTTGCCTGTACTTTTCGGCTACCTCGCCCTGCTGATCCTTGCCGCGGCTGTGCTGCTCCACCGAAAGCAGAAGCAAGCCTTCCGTGCGCAGGTCGGCGAACAGATTTATTTTGAGACCTTCCCGCGCGAATATCGAAGGAAGCTCCGGCGGGAACGCCGCGAGGAGAAACGACAAGCCGAGCGTGAGCACTCAAAGAAACATTGAAAGGACAAACGACATGAAGAACGTAAAATGCGGCAAATGCGTGAAGTGCGGCAAAGAATATGCAGCCGTACCGAACCTGACAAACTGCGAATGCGGCGGCATTCTCGATATCGTTTATGATTATGACTACATTAAGTCCATTCTGACCAAGGAAAAGCTGGCGGCGCGCAGGAACAACACCATGTGGCGTTACCGTGAGCTGCTCCCCGTCGAGGAAACAACGCCGGACACGCCGCTGCGTGTCGGCTGGTCACCGCTGTATGAGGCGGATCGTCTGGCCAAGCTTCTCGGCGTGAAAAAGCTCTGGATTAAGGATGACGGCCAGAACCCGACGGCTTCCTTGAAGGATCGCGCCTCTGCGATGGCGGTTGCCAAGGCACAGGAGGCCGGTGCAAAGGTCATCGCCTGCTCCTCGACCGGCAATGCAGCCTCCTCCCTGGCCGGTAACGCCGCCGCTGCCGGGCTGAAAACCTATATCTTTGTTCCGTCTCGCGCACCGAAGGGCAAGGTCGCACAGCTCATGACCTTTGGCGCCAATGTCGTTTCGGTTCAGGGAAATTATGAGGAAACCTTCGAGCTTTCCAAAAAAGCAATTGACAAGTGGGGCTGGTACAACCGCAACGCCGCCATTAATCCCTACCTCTCCGAGGGCAAAAAGACGGTCTCCTTGGAAATCGCTGAGCAGTTGGGTTGGCAGATGCCGGATTATCTTGCCATCTCCGTCGGCGACGGCTGCACGATTGCAGGCGTCTGGAAGGGTCTGAAGGATCTCTACGCCATCGGCTTTATTGACAAGCTGCCGCGTCTGATTTCCGCGCAGGCCGAGGGCTGCCATCCGATCAATCGCGCCATTGCAGAAAACCAGCCGTGGCATCCCATGGAAGAGAACACCCTGGCGGATTCCATTGCTGTCGGCGTCCCGAGAAATGCAGACAAGGCCATTCATGCCATCCGCGAATCGAACGGTATCGTCGTCAATGTCACGGACGAAGAAATCATGGCCGCGCAGAAGCTGGTCGGCATGACCTGCGGCGTATTCGGCGAGCCTGCCGGCGTCACCGGCGCAGCCGGCTTGAAAAAGCTCTGCGAACAGGGTGTGATCGGCGCAAATGACACCGTCGTTTCCGTAATCACCGGCAATGGTCTTAAGGACGTCGCCAACGCCATCAAGGCCTGCGGCGAGCCGATGAGCTGCCCGAACGATATGGACGCCTTGCTTCGCGAATTTGATAAGCACGGTATTGTTGTGGAATAATTACAAAAACGTCCGGAATGTGCACAAGCACATTCCGGACGTTTATCTTTTCTCCAGTCTGCATGATCAAGCCACGAAAAGCGAAAAGCAGCCGCCGAAATCCATCCGGGGATGGGATTTGGCGGCTGACAATTTTCTCAATGAAGCGTCAGAAGCAATTTACAAAATTACAGGAACTTTGCAAAGTACTTAATGGTGCGAACCATCTGAGACGTATAGGAGTTCTCATTGTCGTACCAGGAAACGACCTGAACCTGCGTGGTGCCGTTGTCCAGCGGCATAGCCATCGTCTGGGTTGCATCGAACAGAGAACCAAAGCGCATGCCGATGATATCCGAGGAAACAATCTCGTCGGTGTTATAGCCGAAGGACTCGTTGGACTGTGCCTTCATTGCAGCGTTGATCTCATCAACCGTCACATGACCCTTGACAACTGCGTTGAGGATCGTGGTGGAGCCGGTCGGAGTCGGAACACGCTGTGCAGCGCCGATCAGCTTGCCGTTCAGTTCCGGGATAACAAGGCCGATTGCCTTTGCAGCGCCGGTGGAGTTCGGAACGATGTTCACTGCTGCAGCACGGCTGCGGCGCAGATCGCCCTTTCTCTGCGGGCCGTCGAGCGGCATCTGGTCGCCGGTATATGCGTGGATGGTGCACATAATGCCGGACTCGATGGGAGCCAGATCATTCAGCGCCTTGGCCATCGGAGCGAGGCAGTTGGTCGTGCAGGAAGCGGCGGAAATGATATGATCGTCGGCCGTCAGCTTCTCATGGTTGACGTTATAAACGATTGTGGGCAGATCGTTGCCTGCGGGAGCAGAAATAACGACCTTCTTTGCGCCTGCGTCGATATGCGCCTGTGCCTTTGCCTTGCTGGTATAGAAGCCGGTGCACTCAAGCACGACGTCGACGCCGATCTCACCCCAGGGCAGCTCTGCTGCGTTCGGCTTCTTGTAGATGACGATCTTCTTGCCGTCAACAACAATATAGTTATCCTCGTCTTCGCCCTCGTGGAAATCGACCGTATGACCCTGCGCAACATAGTTGCCCTGCGTGGAGTCGTACTTCAGCAGATGCGCCAGCATCTTTGCGGAAGTCAGATCGTTGATCGCGACGATCTCAAAGCCCTCAGCGCCGAACATCTGACGGAATGCCAGACGACCAATGCGGCCAAAACCGTTGATAGCTACTTTAACAGACATATTATTACCTCCATTTTTACACGCTGCGCCTGTTGCACAGCGCTGCAATACAAACGTTTGCATTCCGATTCCTCGAAACGATAACATTATATACTACTTTATGCCCCTTGACAAGTGTGCAAATGCACCAAAATACAATTTTTCAACAGAAAAAACACGGTCATTTTGTCGCTAACACGCGAATCCTGCACACCTCGCAGCTTCTTGCACACCCTTAGCCCCCGTCCTTTATGTGAGGGGCATTCTGCCTCAGGCAGTCGGCGCTTTTTTGTCAACCGACGCCGGATTTGAAAAACGTAGCTCCTTCGAGCTGTTTTCCAGTTTTCAAGCCAAAACCATGGCGGAAACGCGCAGCCAGCCGTCACATTAAGAATTCTCGATGATCCCCAATTCGCGCAATTTCCCGAGGAATTCCGCCACGTCCCTGCGCACTTCCTCCGGCTGCGCATCATATTCTTCTAGAATTTTAGATATAATTTCCTCTTCATTTTTCGCTTCGGGCAGCATTCTCCAGATTTCCGCGCCCAATTCGTTCAGCGTCAGCATTCCGTTGAGATTCAGTGCCGTCCGCCCTGCGGGAATCAACAGGGTCTCCCCCGCAACCTCGCGAAGGACGAAATCCAGCAAAACTTTCATGTTGCTCCTCCAAATTTCTCTTGCCAATCGGCAAGTACTTCCTGCAAATACTGTTTTGTCATCCGGCACAGGTAAGACGGACGCCCGTCAAAGTGTCCCGTCTCACAATAACACTTTGCCGCGCAAACGTGACAGGCGCGCGCCAAGTCGCAGTGACCGCACGCGGCCGGAAGGCGAATCTCTGCACCGGCCTCGCGAATGGAACGCCAGCTCTCGGCAAAGCCGAGACGCGTCACATCAAACGACGGCGTGACCATCTGCCCGCAAGGGAGCATCCGCCCGTCCCACGTCAGCCAAAACGAGGTCGTGCCCGCGCGACACAGCATGCGGCTGCCCACAGTGCCGTCGCAGGAATCGTCCGCCGCCTTCGGCTGGCCGCCCTGCGCCAAAACCGCAGCCCGCTGACGGAAGCGCTCCGGTTCCATCGTCAATGCATCCAGCTGCGCCGCCAGATGTCCTGCCGTCTCCGGCACCAGCCGCGCATTTTCCCCGATCCTTTGCGCATCGCGTCGGAGCGGTGGGAACATGTAGGTCGTCGCCTGCACATGGGCGCCGATTTTTCGCGCGTGCTCGCAAACGTCGCGCAGCTCCTGCGCATTTTCCGGTGTAACGGACATCGTGAGCCGAACATCAACGCCTGCCGCCTTGAGCGCGTTCACATTCGCCCATATGGTCGAATAAGCCGGTACGCCGCAAAGCCGCTCATAGGTTTCGTCCGTCGTGCCGTACAGGGAGATATTCAAGCGGCTCGGCGGCAGCTCCAAAAACAGCTCACGCAGCGCGCCATTGAGCAGAAAACCGTTTGAATTCACGGAAACGATGAAACCCATGCGCATGATTTCCCGATAAATCTCCGGAAAATCCGGCCGCAGGGTCGGTTCTCCGCCGGTTAAAAGCAGAAAAACCGTTCCGGCACGCTTGCACTCCTCTGCAAGCGCGATCCACGCTTGCGCAGATAGCTCCCGTCCGCGCTTTCGCTGCTCCTCCTGTGTCAGTCGAACATAGCACATTTTGCACGAGAAATTACAGCGCGCAGTCAGCTCAAACGTTCCGCTGATTGGAATGCCAAGCGGCTTTCCCTTAGCATGAAGATATCGTGACAGGACAGGTTCCTTTGCCAAGCCTCAGCACTCCCCTTTCAGCGTGTTTTCCAAGGCGCAAACGGCGGATTCATCCGGCACGCAGGCGAATGAATACACCGGAACGGCACCGGCAATTCTTTCTGCGGCATCCGCCGCAAGGCTGACGCTTTCCGGCAGCCAGCGCTGCAGATAGATCTGCGCAAGCAGCGCCTTGACCGCGTTCGCACCGCGCAGGTGCGCGATCCGATTTTCCGCAGCCTGGGAAAGCACAACGATCGCCCGAACCGGTGCGGACAGGTTTTCGCAAATTCCGGAGGTTCCTGCCAGCGGCAGTCCGGAGGCAATCAGCCGGTTCCCCTCAGAGAAAAGCAGCGTCTTGTCGCCGTTAATGATCTCTGCGCCGCGGTACTTGTGCCACAGCGCCGCCTGCGTCGATTTCCCGGTTCCGCAGGGCGCAGTAAACAGAATTGCCTGCCCCTCATAAAGAATAAACGAGGCATGCAGCAGCGCGCAGCCGTTCCGCAAAAAGATATCCTCCAGCATGACGCAGGAAAGCAGAACCTCCTGCGAAAAATGAACTGTCTGCGCCGCAATCTGAAGGCTTCGTTCCATCGGCCTGGAAAATGCATAGCTCAGCATAGCGTAAGGCATCTGAAATCCACCGTATTGCGCATAGCAGCAGCCGCCGTCGGAGAAAACCTGCAGACCGTAGGAGCGAAACCGTTCCTGCGCCATCGCCGGAAGCGTCAGGCACGCTTGCCGACTGACGGAAAGGACAACATCCGCCCGTCCCGGCGCTGCGGAAAAGCGCGGCAGGAAATCCTCCGCGCCAACCTCCGGCAGCAGTCCCTCCACTTGGAACAGCAGCCGGCCGAAGCGATAGTAATTACTCATCATAGGTCATATAAAGGATCACAGAGCGCGCCTTCTCATAATGGCGCTGCAGGCTCTGCGCAATCTCTCCCGCGGCAAGCCCATGCTCCAAGCGTGCGCAATAGGTAATGCCGCCCAAATAAAGGCCGTTATCAAAGGTCTTATAGTAGACTGCAACTTCGTTCTCAAAATCGTGTCCCGATCGATTCTCGAGGTTAATGACGCCGTCCTCTGTATAGAGCGCAAACGCCGCAGAGAAATCCAGAACGGCATCGGTCAGCCTCGCCTCCCGCAAACAAACAGGGGCGCAATAGGTCACCGTTTCGTCATAGGTTTTTCGATTGGCCTCCAGAACGAGCGCCGACGACCCGGCCGGCAGACCGGATAGCTTGAAAAATGCGTGCTCTCCGCCGGCATCCATCATCAGTTCCGCATACTCAAGCCAGTCATCGCTCGTATTGGTCACGATCAGCGCAAGCACATCGGAAACAGCTTCGTCGGAGCCGTCCTCCATATACGCACCCGTGTAGGCGCACACGGTCTCCACAAGAAGCGTGCCGTCGTTCTGGTCGGGCGGGATGCTCTGCACCGCGCGAAGCCCGGGGACGGAGAAGCGAAGCGCTGCAGGCTTCCAAGACGGAGAAGGCACCGGCTGCGACGAAGCTTGCCCTGCAAGCAGGAGAATCGCAAGCGCTGTCAGCAGCAGCGCAGGTGAAAGCCACGTTCCGATTCTTCGTGCGCTATTATTTTTCTGTTTTTTCAAATACCACACACCCCTACCGCAAGCAGATCACGCCGCATATTTTAACAGCCCGTTCGGGCATTCCGACGCACAAATGCAGAAGCTTTCATCCAGCTCTGCAAAAAGAAAACGCATTGGGAAAATTTGGCTTTTCCGATCGAATTTTGGAAACCTCGCTTCCATTAGAAAACGCAGGCAACGGAAAAAACTTTATCAAATGATTGTCCGTTCCCAGGAGCTGACGCTGCATTTCCACACAAGCTGACAGCTTGTGTAGGCTGCCTGAACGTCTGCCCCCAATCCTCTGCCGCATAGCGTAGGTAGCCAAGCCCCAGCGGCCGCCGCGAGAACGGAAGCATAGATTCCGCAAGATACAAACAACTCGCGCCTGCCCAAATACTGAGGTACGGAAAGGCGCGAGTTGCAGGAATACAAATTCTATGGAAGACACACCCTTCCGGCGCAGCCGACGCCGCGTCTCCGATCGATGCAAGAGGACACAGCCGCCGTGC
This sequence comes from uncultured Eubacteriales bacterium, assembly GCA_902465435.1. Lineage (GTDB taxonomy): Bacteria > Bacillota > Clostridia > Oscillospirales > Oscillospiraceae > CABQNH01. The sequence continues at coordinate 18,195 of CABQNH010000021.1, forward strand.
CGCCGCAAAGCGTTCTTCTTTTTTCGGCGAAAAATGGCACAGCCTAAAGCCGGACATCCGCCGCGTTATAAGCCGCTCACCCATAGGCAGTCTAACGGCTGCCTCAGACTTTCAATCAAGTTCGCAATCGTCAAAACGAGAAAACAATTTTGAGCATTTTCATTTGAAACGTATTCATTCTATTCTCGAAAGAACTCGAACAAACTCGGTTTAAAAATTGAATTCTATCTATTGTTTCAACTTACTTTTGAACTTTTTTGATCCTCTGCCGATGCATTCTGCGGCAGTGTGGAAGCCCGAAGGCTTCCACAGAATTTGTTCAGGAACCAAAAATGAGATTTCCAGCGGCACCGGCATCATAATTGCTCGGTGTCAGCTCACAGGTCGGAGAAACTCCCATAACAAACAGGCTCAGGCCAAGATCCTCATCATAGTAAGAGCAATTCTCGGGCGAATTGGGGCCACCTTTCACCGTACATGCAGCAATCGCTTCCGTCAGCGCGAAATTCTCGTAGAACAGTTCGGGTTTTTGATAATGTTTTTTCATGAAAATCACCTTTCCATTCTTCTATATTATACACGCTTCTCAGGAATGTGCAAGGAAAATCTTGCAAAATTGTTGCAGAATCGTTGCAAGCTGTGCTCTGGTCGCACCGGCCTTCGGGCTGAGCTGCAGCCGCACCCTGGAGGTGCCGGAGATCAGACCGTTTGCAACCGCCCAAGCCATCTGCGCTTCGGCCCACGAAGAGAGGTCCGAAACGTCCTCATACTTCGTCAGATCCGCGTGCGCCGAAGTATCCAGACCTTGTTTTGCCGCGAAAGCGTACAAAATCGTTACTGTCTGCTCGCGATTGGAAATGCCGTTCGGGTCAAATTTCCCGTTGGAACCGGCGACAATCCCGTTTTCTGCCGCCCAAAGCACGGCGTCATAATACCACGCTTCGGCATTTACATCGCTAAACGGATTGTTCTCTCCATGCGTCGGCTTACCAGCCAGTGCGTAGAGCACCTGAACCATCATAGCGCGGGACATTTCCATGTTCGGGCTGAAGGATCCCTCCGCCGTTCCGGTCATGATACCGTTCGCAACCGCAAAGGCAGCACCGGAATAATACCAAGCGTCCGGGTTCAGATCCTGATACACCTCGGAGGCAGGGATTTTATCCAGCTGCGACACGCTCTGCTTTCCGCAGATCTCGCAGGTCTGCGTCAATTCGCCGTACTCCGAGCAGGTGGCTTCCTTCGTCACCACAGCCTCGCCCCATGTATGACCCAGCGGGAGAATCGGCTCACTATGGGTCTTGCCGCAGATTTCGCAGACATACTGCGTGGAGCCATAGCCCTCGCAGGTCGGGTTCGTAATACCGCTCTCCAGCCATGTATGACCTTCCGCACAGAGATCCGAGTTTCCTGTCTCGACGAGCTGACGCGCCAGCTGCACAGAGCCGCTGTTGACAAAGAAGTTCAGGGTGCCGGCCGCCGCCTTATAGCGAAGGTTCGTTATGGACAGAATACCGCTGCCGGTATTCTGGATTACGATGGCATTGGAAATGCCGCCCGTCCAGCCGATCTTCGCGCCGAACTCGTAATACATTTCCGTATTGGTCGCAAGTGCGCGATCCAGTGCTACCGTATCCGGATTGTTGAGTGCCGTGATCTTCAAATTTGCCGTTCCGGTCACAGCCTTCGCGCCGATCTGCAGCTCAGAGACTGCCTTGTCGCCTACCAGGTAGAATACAATCGCCTGACCGTTGGCAAGGTAAACCTCGTTCTTCGGGCCGTAAAGCGCCATATCCGCGACCGTCCCGGTCGTACCGAAGCCGTCGACAAAGGCTGCACCGGCGTAATTTTCGGAGGTACGCGGCGTTTCATTGCCCGCCGTACCGGCATTCCGCGTGATCGCTGCTTCGGCAGCACTCTGCGAATTTTCCGCCGCAGCCGTCGTGTAATAGGTTACGGACGTTCCCTCGCCGGAGGCCGTCTTCCCATAGAGCGCGATGGCCTTCTGCGCCGTGTAGCTGCCGGACTTATAGTAGCGGAAGCGGTTCTGATTGGAAGCCGCGTTGAAGCGCAGATAAGCACCGCCGCTGCTGAGGATCGTCGCATTGCCGTCGCTGTCCAGGCTCAGCGTGTTGGTATAAGCCGTCGAGGTGCTGCTTAAAAGCGTGTTCTTATTCGACGTCGTGCCGATGTAGTAGCCGCTTGCACTTTGAATGGTATATGCGTCACCGGACTGTGCGAGAACGAACCGGCTCTTATCCAGCTCGTCGCTTGCTGCGATTGCGTTATTTTCAATGGAAACCGTCACGCAGTTATCGTTTGCATCCAGCGTGGTTAGGCTGCCGTCAAAGGCAACGCCGCCCGCCTCGTAAACGATCAGATACTCGCCGGACCAGTCGCTCGGCGCCGTCGTGACCTTGACATAGTCGCCGTTGCCGCCGACCGTTTCCACATGGCTGTAGAGCGCATAGAAGACATGATCCCCTGTCAGCGTATACTGCGCGCCTGCCTCCTGATAACTGGGCGCCGTCTCAGTCTTTCCGGTAATTGCTTCATCCGCCCATCCAAGGAAGGTATAGGTAACGCCGTTTTCGGTGTACGGGTCTGCCGACGGCAGGGTGATCACACCGCCGCTGCATGCCTGCGGTGCGCTCTGCCCAGCCGGTACGACAAAGGTTGCCGTATAGCTGACCGCCTTTTTGTGACCGCACAGGGAGCAAACGCCGTCCACATAGGTGCAGCCCGCAAGATCGTTCAGGGTGCAGCGCGAGCAGGTCACCGCGTGCATATCCTCGTCCTCATAGCTGTACCGGTAGTCATGGCCCAGAGGTGCAAGTTCAATTGCGCTCTCTGTGACCTCCCTGGTGCAGGCTTCATCCGAGAAGAATGCGCCGCATTCACACATCCAATAGGCAATATTGCCCTTTGCCGTACAGGTCGGCGCCTTAGCTGCCTCGGACAATGCGGCCGCATGGATGTGACCGCCGCTGCTTTCCACATAGCTGTAGCCGCAGACCGTACAGGTGAGTCGAATTCCCTCGTCCGTTTGTTCCGAGGTCATGCTGTGCTGGGCACGGTTCGTTTCCGTCTGGCACCACTTACAGACGCCCCAGTGCTCCGTTTCGTTGTACTGATAGGTATTGCTGTGCGCAACCTTTTCCAGCGTCTCGGTGTAGCTGTAGCCGCACTTGGAGCAGGTATAGGTGATGCTTCCCTCCGTCTGGCAGGTCGCCGGAACGGTCGTAGTTGTATGCGTGTGCGAACAGCCGCTGACGGTGATTGTCGGCGCGTGGATCGCTCTTGCGAGAATCGTGCCGTCCGACGTCTTGATCTGCAGCGTCGCATACGCCTCACCCGCACCGTTCGCGCGCACCGAAGCGCCGAAGTTCTTGCAGGTAAACACCGCTTCATTGCTGCTGCGCCAATAGGTCGACAGGGTCAATGCATCCAGCTTCGCCTGAATGTCAGCATTTTCACTGGACAACGTGAAGCGGAGCGTCGTCGTTGCGGGCGCATCCGTTCCCTCCGAATGCAGCACCGTTGCATCGGGCGTCGCAGTGACATAGAAGGGTGCGGTCTGCACGATCTTTCCGCAGGTCGCGCAGCGCTTTGCGTAGGTGCCGCGGCCGTTTGCCGTTTCGCTTGCGGAATAGGTCGCCGCCGTATTGAACTCCCAGTCGCTCAGCGATTCATGCGAGCAGGGCGTTGCCGTGCCGCTGCCGAAGTCATCGTCCTCGATCAGCTCATCGCGGATGGAAAGATACTCGTACTCCGCCGCGTTCCCGATCGGGTTATGGATCCGGATCGCGTCAAAATAGAAATCATACTCGCCGTCCAGCTGAATATCGAAGCCCTGAGAATAGACCGCCTCGATCACAACCGTATGCTTTGCATATGCAAGATCCGTGACCTTCAAAACAGGAATCTGATAAAGGCTGTTATCTCCCGCATCGGTCTTTTCCCAATTGGTCGTTACTGTATTCTTAACATAAGTGCCGGTTGCACTCTCTACATAGCTGCCGTCCGCGCTGCGTGCATAGAAGACCGCAACGTAAACGTACTCCACAGGATTTGTGTACTTTGCAATGTAGCAGTAGTCCGTCGGATCGGCAACGCCGTCCCACTTGGTATAGCTGCCGTCCTCGTTCTTCTTATACCGGTCGTAGCTCGCGTATTCCGTTACCTCGATCGGTGTTTCATGATAGGTATAGCCATAATAGGTCTGCACGACGCTCGGCTTTCCGTCCACCGTCACCTTGAAGATGCCGGTATTGTTTGAGGTCAGCGACACTGCGTCAAAGCCCGTTCCGTAGAACGCAAAGGAAACCTTCGGATTCACTACACTTTGGTCGATCGCTGCACCGTCGTCCGGTCGGTTCGTCAGGATCTGCTTGGAGACGGATACCATATGCGTCGAACCGGCGGAATAGGTCGCACAGCCGGCATAATTCGCATCGTAGCCGAAAATGTCCGTGCTTGTCAGCGGATCGGACTGCGCCAGCACATTCTCCGTGCCAAGGATCTGCCAATAGCCGCGCTTGCCATCCGTGTAGGTAAATGCGCTGTTGCTGTCCTCGTAGTATACCGATTCATGCGGAATAATCGTCACCGTTGCACTGAGCTGTCTGTCATCGGACAACGTTACCGTATAGGTAAAGGTAATCGTCTGCTCCAGCAGGCCATCCGGCTGATAGGTGAGCCTGAAATCTGCGCCAACCGTAACAGGCGCGCCGTCGCTGACTGCCAGAGCCGTCACTTTGAGGCCGTTCAGGCTGTCGTTTGCCAAAACGTCAAAGGTCACGCTGCGGTCATAGTCCAGCACGACCGTATCGTCAGCAAGCTGAACGTCCACGGAGCGCTTTTCGACCGTGACGGTCACAACGGCAGACAGATTCGGCGTCACGATCGGCGTCGAGCCGTCGGTCGGCGTTGTGGTCGCCGTGATCCCGGAAATGAGAACCTGAATTTGGAATGTCTCGCTGCGGTCGCAGCCGGTCAGGTCCAGAACACCGTCCGTCATTCCGACGGAAGCGCCGTGCGTTGCGCCCATGATGCTCCACTTTCCGCCGGAAATGGTGAAACTCGTGCCATGCTGCGTCTCGCCGCTGCCGTTCGTCACCAGCTTATTGAGCAGGACGGAGGTTGTCGATGCCGGGACGGTAAAGTCGCCGGTTTCCGTACCGTTGTGCAGGATCTGCACCGTATAGTCGACCTTTTTTACATAGACCTTAAAGGTTGCATCCTTTGCATTCACCGCGCTGGAGCCGTTCGTTGAGCCGGTTGCACCGGTCGCCGTCACGGAAATGATGCATTCGTCCGTAACGCCGCTCAGATCCAGAACGCCGTTTTCGTCGATCGGCACGCTGGTCGTCGTTCCTGCGATTTCCGCGCTCCACGAAACCGTGCCGCCCATCACAACGCCGGACGCCTCATCCAAGCTCCCTCCGCCGGTCGTATCGTCTACCACATAGGCAGCCAGGGGCAGCTTGCTGAAATCGGTTGTAACCGTGTAGGAAACCTCCGTCTTGCTGCCGGACGCATCCTCATAGATGACGGTGGAATAGGTTGAGAGCTGCGCGTCCACCAGAACCTTTGCTGCGGTCGAAACATTGTGGCTGATCCCATTGATCTTGTCATACACCGTGTAGGACACCGTGACCAGCGCATAGCTGCCCTCGGCAGCGTCGTGAATCAGCAGCTCGCCGGTATTGGAATCAATCGTCATACCGGAGGCATTCTCCGTCAGACTCCAGACCGGTCCGCCGGTGATCTCCCAATTCGGATAATCGTTGATATCCGGCAGGAGCCTGCTCTTCAGATCGACAGGCGCCGTTCTTCCCGCGTGAATGGTAACCGGATTCTGAATCGTCTTCTGCTCGCCCTGATAGAAAATCTGCGCATAGAACGGATTCGGATTTCCGAAGAAGTAAAGGTTATAGGATACTACGCCATTCGCATTCTTACTGCCGAGCTGTCCTTCCTTGCCCTTTACCACATAATCGCGGAACTGGCCGTTGGACTGATTGTTAAACAGGAGCCAGCGAGTCGAATTCCCATGGCAAACCATCTGAATGATGTCGTTCGAATAGCCCGGGATGGACTCCTCATCATGCAGCACGGAGAACTCCCAAATTGCAAGATCCGTCGCCGTCATGGAGAAGTTCAGCGAGTTATTTCCCGTCGAGGTGGACTCCGAGGCCGCCAGATAGAGGCTGGAATCCTTCACGCGAACCGTATAGAGCTGATTGACGTCATCCACGCACTCGACCGTAAAGATATACTTGTCGTCGATCTGAGTGATCACATTGAAAATCGGAGTTTCCACCCCATCTTCCGTATAGCTCGTGTCGCCGTTGGCAAACATTTCAATCGTTCCGCCGCTGACGGACGAATCCATATTCTGATAAAGGTCCGCAGTCATCGTGTCGCCGTCGATATTCTGATTCTGCATCCGGTATACGTTGACAAAGTTTGTCGGAAGCGACGGTACGCCGTCTGTAAACACGGGCGTAAGGAATACATAGTCATTGGCTTCGCTCGTGTGTCCGCCCGCTCGTCCGGCGATCACATAATCGCCGCTCCAGTCGGACGGGATATTGTCATTGGTAATCAGCGTATAGCCGCCGACATTTGCCGCCGTCTCTATTACCGTGATGGTCTTTGTCGCCGCCGCAAGGACCTCGCCTGCCGCGTTTTTATAGGTCACGGTAATTTCTGCCGAGCCAAGGCCGACGCCCGTTACAACGCCTTCCGCGCTGACCGAAGCGATCTGCTCTGCATTGGAGCTCCACTCCACGGTGTAGCCAGTCAGTTCCTTCTCCGGCGAAGCGGTCAGGTCAGAAGACCAGCTTCTGGTCTTTCCGAGACGAACGCTCTCGCTGCCGGTAATGCTTGCCGTATACTGATACTGCTTTGCCTCAAAAACTGCATAGTAGCTGACGTTTGCCGCCGCAGCCGGGAACGCCGGAAGCGCAGCACCGCCCTCGGTGCCTGCCCAGCCGACAAAGGTATAGTACGTTTCGCCGTTGTCTGCCTTTTCGGGTGCCGTTGCCGGAGCCGTCGGCGTTTCGCCCTGACGCACCTGTGTCGTGGTATACGTCTCGCCGTCAACGATCCATGTGATCGTGTAGGTCTCTACGGCAACCGGTGTTGTCGTATAATAGGTATAGCCGCCCTTTTGATAAAGCGCAACCGCCTTCTGCGACGCGCTGTTATAGCACGCAAACAGTCTGGAGCTTTGATTGTACTGCAGGACATTACGCGAGTTGCTGCCCTGCGCAACTACGGACGCCGTTCCGTCCGAAGCAATGCTGATCGCCCAGGAGGAATTCGCAGACTTCGTCGTTTGGGTCTTGAGCTGGTTGCTGCTCGAGGAGGCCGCATAAATGTAGCCCGCATTGGTACGGAAGCTGAAGGTTCCGTCCGTCGTGCCCTCCTCCAGTGTAAACTCCTGCACGCTGTTGGTAATGGTCAGGATATCGCCATTTTTCGTCACCGCAGCCTGCGCGCGGTTGCTGCTATTCTGCGTGCCCATCGCGTAATCATACGCCATCGCCGCAATCACGATGCTTGCGCCGACCGTCAGCTGGTTTACATCCTTGACCAGCGTATACTCGTCGCCCGAGCCGCTTCCCTGCTCGCCGTAAACCGCGTAGTAGGTCATGCCGCCGGACGGGATCTCCGTCGGATTCAGAAGCGTCGGCGCAGCGGTATCCGCGTAAGTACCGCTCACCCAGCCAAGGAAGGTAAAGCCGGCTTCCTCCGGGACGCTCGTAGGCGCCTGCAGCGCCGAGCCGACATAGTCGGTGACCGTATAGACCGTCGTGCCGTTTGCCAGGAAGCTGACCGTTGCCTTTTCCTCTTCCTCAAAGGTGCCGGTCACTGTAACAGGATTCGCAGGCATCGAGAACGTTACGGATAAGTCGCTACCCGTCACCGTCGCGCCGGTCACGCTCCAGCCGGTGAAGCGGTAATGCGCATCCGGCGCCGCCGTCAGCGTAATTTCCGTTCCCTCCGTCGCCGTGGCTGCCGAGGCCGTCAGCGTGCCGCCTGCTGCCTGTGTCACGGTAATCGAATAGACCTCCTGCTTTGTAAAGGTCGCGGAAACAATAACATCCGAAGCCGGCATCACGAAGGTATTCTCCGCCGTCACTGCAACGTCTCCGTAATTGTCGATCACCTGCCAACCGGCAAAGCGATAGTCCGTCTCCGGCGTTGCCGTCAGCTGAATGATCTCACCGGCAGCCGCCGTGGTCTTGCTGGCGGTAATCGTGCCGCCGGTCACGGTATCCAACGTAATGGAATAGTAGGTCACAGCCTTCGGGCTGGTCGTATAGCCGCTGTAGGTTGTTCCGCCCTGCTTATAGAGATGCGGAAGCTGCATGCTCGCGTTTATGGCGGAGGTATACGGCTTAAAGCGCGGAGACGCAGCGTTATAGAGAATTCTATAGCTGCTTGCATAGCCGTTGTTCGAAATCGTTGCATCGCCGTCGCTGATCGTGATCTTCCAGGTGTTGTCCGTTTCGCTTTTAGAAAGATTTGCCGCGCTGGAAACAGACAGGGTGTCCGTTCCAAATGTCAGCGTCCATGCATCCTTTTCTCCGCCCAGCTTAAATACGGCAAGCGAGGTGTCTGAAATCGTCACCTGATTATCGACCGGAGCGGAGATATCCAGCTTGGACAGATAGCCGCCGCTAAGCGTACTGCTTGCCGCATCGTAGCTTCCGTTGAAAGGGCCGCCAACCAGAATATACGAATCGCCCACGGTCAGCTCGTCTTCGCGCGTGACCAACGTATAGGTATCTGAGCTGCCGCTCGTCGTGGACTTGGCATAAACCGCATAGAGGTCAAGGTTTCCCGTGACCGCAGCCGCAAAATTATAGAACACCGGTGCGGTATCTGACGGCGTCTCAAGCTCCGCCGCAGACCAGCCCATAAAGGTATAGCCGTCGGGGGCGTTCGGCTTCGTCGGTTCCACCGCGGTTCCGCCCTCAGAGACCGTCTGTGCATCCGTCAAATCATTTGCGAAATCAAAGAACGATACCGTATAATTCGTCTGCGCCTTTTCCGTAAAGGTCGCTTCGACCTCGACGTTGGACGCAGGCATGACGAACTGGTGGTTCGTCACGGTAACCTCGGCCGCGTTGCCGTCGAGCACCGTCCAGCTTACAAAGGCGTAGCCGCTGTTTGCCGTCGCCGTCAGTGTGACAGTCTCGCCCGCCGCTGCAGTCGCCTTGTCCGCCGCGATTGTGCCGCCGGAATTCTGGTTCAGCGTAACGGCATATTGGGTCGGCGTATCGCCGCCGCTCTGGAGCTTATAGAACGCCGTCGTCTGGTTCTTAATGTTGCTCGTGGTATTGGTATAGCACCGGAAATTCTGCTTATTGTAAACACCGATATAGCGATTCGTTCCGGTATTGTACAGATAATTACCATTAATGGTAAAGACATTGTTGCTGCTTGTACCGACGCGAACGCCATCACTTTTGTTTGTGCAGTACAACGCTGCCGTGCCGCCGGCAACCGTAAAGGTATAGCCGTCGCCTGCACTGCCGGAGACGTTCCAGCCAAAGCCTGCCGGATCAGCAAGCAGGTTGCCGGAAGCGTCGAAGCTCGCCGCCGTCGCAGTGGGCGCCCGGCTTGAGCCATTGGCACTGCCCAGGATATACGAGCCGTTTGTCGTCGTAACCACAATGGCAATGGTATCGTTGGCAGTAACGCTTGCAAGACTCGTTTTCGTCCAAGCGCTTTCCGCTGCGCTTGCCACGGGAACCAATCCGGCAAACAGGGTGGTGACTATGGCAAGGGTCAGCACCCATGCCGTAAGTCGCTTACAGATTCTCATCATGTACTCCTCCTCAATCTTTCACGAATCATTCCGATCGCTCGGAAAAAAGGTACGATGCGCGCCGGCTCCCCGGGGATAACTCCGTCTTCGCTTCTTAAGCTCCGAGCAGGGTTTCTGCTGAAAAACGGAGAAAATCACCCTGAAAGCCGGAAATGGCTAATATTGTTTATACAAAGACATTGTAGCAAATTCCATTCCAGAGTACAAGATATTTTTTCAAATATTACAACATTTTTTCCTTTTCCTGCCCGAGCACTCCCCATATCCTGCGCCCGTGCAGCGGATCGAACTGACGCAGGCAGACTATCAAGAAAGTTCAGAATACGAGTAACTCGCGCCCGCCTAAGTACATGGGTACGGTAGGGCACGAGTTTCGAAGTAAGTCAAAACAATAGATAGCATCCTATTTTTTGAGTTGAATTTGTTTGAATTCATCCAAAAGTAGAATGGATATGTTTTAAATGAAAATGCTCAAAATTGTTTCCTTGTTTTGACGGTCACACTCGATTGATAGTCTGAGGCGGCGCAGCCGCCCCAAACGCCGACCGCGCCGCCTGTGCAGCGTTTCTCCTATTCGACTGCCTCTGCCAAGCGTGCAATTTCCGTGTCCAGCGCTTCCTTGAGACGTCCCAAATGCATTCCGTCGATCGTGCGGTGATTGACCTCAACGGACACATGCAGCATCAATCGGCCGTTTTCCTCATAGTATTTCCCCCATGCGATCCGGGGAACCGTATCATCCGTATCCGCGCTGTGCTCATTGGTCAGGCTCGTAAAATCAAACCAGGGCGTGCAGGAAAAATAGATCAGGCCGTCCGTTTCCTCACCCGCTACCAGAAATTCGCGCTGCGCTGCACTCTTTTCTGCCGCGCTGCGGCAGAAGTCCCGCAGCGTCGGCTGCCATGGCAGGGAAACAATATGAAACTGCTCTGCACCGGGGCGCAGATCGGTAAAGCTCGGATCCGTCCTGTCAAGCAGCGCAAGCTTCTCGCCGCGCACGCGAATCCGAAAGGCCTCTACGGAATTCACCGCCTTGGTGCAGACCCAGATCATGGTGTGGTAAAAGGAAAGGCCGGCTGCCTTTGCGGTGCGCTTTACCTCCGTCACATCCAAGGGGAATGTTACCGCATAAAACGGGTTGCTGATTTGAGAGAAGAACAAAAAAGCCTCCCGGCGCGGCCAAGTGTCCAAATCAATATACTTCATTGCGCTCTCCTTTGTGCTGCGGCCTTTACGCAGTCTTCTTCTGCAAACGGAAGCTTCGCGTCAGATGGCAAGACCGCACGCGGTTTTTTAGGCGGGAACGACGTCCGACGTCATTCCCATTGTCAAGTCGGGGCGATCTCGCAGCAGACGGCGACCAATTCCAGTCCACAGGCGTGCGCGCCCTTGTCCGCTGACGCCACCATATTTCAAAAATAGTATAGCAAATAAGAACCCGCCGCGCAAGAAGTCGTTTCGAATTTACGCACGCCCGAAAGAAGATTGTCTGCTGCGCGCAGAGATACCCCCCGCTTCCCACGGCTCGCCTTGCCGCAAGCTTCCGTTTTTAAAAAACCGACTGCAAAAAATCGCGCCGTCCCGCGAAATTTTTGATTGACAAGATCGGGGAACTATGGTAATATAATTGGCGTCTCTGTAGTGTGGTTATGGAGAGATGTCCGAGCGGTTTAAGGAGCTGGTCTTGAAAACCAGTGACGCGGCAACGCGCCGTGGGTTCGAATCCCACTCTCTCCGCCATTTATATTGTTGTGATTCGGAGTGGTACCCAAGAGGCCGAAGGGGCTCCCCTGCTAAGGGAGTAGGCGTCTAAAAAGCGC
>CABQNH010000022.1 GCA_902465435.1 uncultured Eubacteriales bacterium
AGCGCGTGCAGACCATGTAGGCCAGCCCCTCTTCGGTGCAGGTCGGCGCGAGATAATTCTCACCCGAGGTCGCTTCCTGCCAGTCGTGGCCGAGAGCGGCGATTGGCTGCGTGTAGCTGTCGCCGCAAGTACAGGTGAAGGTTGTGACGCCTGCAGTTGTACAGGTCGGCTCGGTGGTAACGGTGGAGGTGTAGCTGTGAACATGGAACTCACTGGAAAGAACGGTGGTATAGTACGTTGTACCGGAGGTGCCGTCCTTCATGAAGAGGGTGATCGCTTTTTGCTTTGTATAGGTACCGGAGGAGAAATAGCGGAAACGATCCTGGCCGGATGTGGTGTTGAAGCGCAGATAAGCGCCGCTTGCAGCCGCGATGCTTACGGTGCCGTCATCTTCCAAGGTGATCGTGTTGACGTAAGCGGTCGTTGCGCTGGTGTTCATGCCGTTCGAATTGGAGCTTCGGCCAATGTACCGGCCGCTGGCGCTCTGAATCGAGTAGCCGTCCTCCAAAGCGGCAATTGTAAATTTGTAAGCGTCTGCCGCAGAGGCAGCAATGGTGTTGTTCGTAATGGTGACGGACTGATAATTGTTGACCGCATCCAGAGTGGTGAGGCTGCCGTCAAAGAGGAAGCTCTCGTCCTCGTAGACAATGACGTAGTCGCCAGACCAGTCGGTCGGCGCCGTCGTGACCTTGACATAGTCGCCGGAGCCGGTATTGCCGCCGACGGAGTAGGTGTACAGCGCGATCAGGGTCACATCGGAGCTGGGTGTATAGGCGCTGCCGGCCTTTAGAATGGTGGGCGCGGTGGTCTGGTTGTCTACAGCGGCGGTGACCCAGCCCGCGAAGACGTAGCTGTGCGCATTTGCCGTCGGAGTGCCGTTTGCTGCGGGCAGGCTAATGCTGCCGGTGCTTGCGCAGGTCATGTCGGCGATTGCGTCAACACCGGCCGGAACGCGGAACGAGACGGTGTAGCTGATGCCGATGGCGTCGACATAATTGTCCTGATAGCTGTCGCCGCAGCGAGAGCAGACGTGGTTGTCATAGCCCTTTTCCGTCGCGGTCGGGGCAACGGTGGTTACAACGTAGGCATGGCCAAGCGCGTCGGTGATATCGGTCATATCCGTTGCGCCGCACAGGGTGCACTCCAGCGCGGTGTAGCCTTCCTCGGTGCAGGTCGGCTCGACAACCTCCGTGACCTTCCAGCTGTGCGTGCAGGCGGACGGAGCGGTTGTGTAGTAGGTCGTGCCGGAAGCGCCGTTCTTCGCATAGAGGGCGATGGCCTTCTGCGACGCGTAGCTGCCGGACTTATAGTAACGGAAGCGGTTCTGATTGGAAGCCGCGTTGAAGCGCAGATAAGCGCCGCCGCTGCTGAGGATCGTCGCATTGCCGTCGCTGTCCAGGCTCAGCGTGTTGGTATAAGCCGTCGAGGTGCTGCTTAAAAGCGTGTTCGCATTCGACGTCGTGCCGATGTAGTAGCCGCTTGCGCTCTTCAGCGTATAGCCGTCATCGGCCTTCTCCACCGTAAACCGATAGGCGTCCGCTTCAGATGCCGGAATGGTATTGTTTGTAATCGTGACGGACTGATAGTTGCTTGCCGCGTCCAGCTTTGTCAGGCTGCCGTCGAAGATATAGCTGCCTGCCTCATAGACGATCACATAGTCGCCGGACCAGTCGCTCGGCGCCGTCGTGACCTTGACATAGTCGCCGGAGCCGGTCGAGCCGGATTCTGTGCGGCTGTAGACGGCGTAGAGCGTGACGTCGCCGGAGGGAGCGAAGGACTGCCCGGCGGAATACAGCACCGGCGCGGTCGTTGTTTCGCTCGTAATGGGGGCGGTCGTCCAGCCGGCAAACGTGTAGCCGCTCTTTGTACCGGCAGAGGGGAGTGTAACCGTAGAGCCGGTCAGGGACGGAACGGCGGACACGCCGTCGGGAACCGAGAAGGTGACCGTGTAGGCGGTTTCGGAGCCGCTGCCGTTCTTGGTGTATGCCTTGATGCGGAAGTTGCCGCTGGAGCTGTTATTCGTCCAGGACGCACTGCTGCTGGATTTATAGAATGAGGTATTGCTGTGGGTCCCATGCGTCCAGGAGACATAGCCGGAGGAGGAGCCGCTGGCATCCATCGGCATAGACATGGTGGAAGAGGCGGTCAGGGTGAATACGATGGAATAACGCTGATCCTTGGTCAGGTTGACCGGCGTGTTCAGCCTGATCGTGTGGTAGCCGTTGTATGTAATGCTGCCGGTCTGGCTTGCAGCCAGCGTACCCGAGGTGGGATTTGTGGTGGAGCAGTCGGTGTAGATGCTCAGCGTGTAGCTGAGGCCTTCGTCCCAGTTGCAGAGCGCAACGGCGGAAAGCGTCTCCGCGCCGTTTGCGACGAATTCCGCTGCAATGCTGCCGCCGGAGTAGATGCTTTGATAGTTGCTGAAGTTATTTGTGCCGTCGTACTGATAGATGTTGTCGTAGTTACCGGCCGGTTCGACTGCGTAGAAATAGCAGATGTCGTTGAGCGAGGCGGAATCCTCATAGGAAATGTAGTAGTATCCGCTGTCGCCGTTAGAGGTGCCCCAACTGTTCTTAATGATCCAGGCACCGTTTGAGGTCGGCCGGGAGGCGGAGTTGAAATTCGTGCGGGAATAGTTATCGTCCCAGCCGACGACGGTAACGTCGTGATTGGAATAGTTGAAGCTGTTGGAGCCGTAGCTTGCAGACTGGATGTAGCAGTAAGCGCCGGTATTGTCGTTGGAATAGCTGTCCTCGTGACAATAGCCGAAGGTGCCCGCGCCGTACTCCATAATGGCGGACTTCACGGCGTCCATATTGGAGGTCGGGATCCAAACAACGTCCTGCACATGCGCAACGTCGTAGTTATAGGCATAGGTGGAGGAAAGGCCGGAGCTGCTGGCCCTGGAGTAAGCCAGTGCGGAGGTCGTTTCGCTGGCAAGACCTTCCCAACGCATCAGGGTGTAGGTTGCCATCTCACCAAAGCCGCCCAGATTCAGGTAAGCGGAGTAGGGCTTGCTGCGGTCGCCCTCGAGCATGCCGAGCTTGTCATAGGCGTAGGTATAGTTGAACCATGCCAGATGGTACTCGGAAAGATTCATCGAGGTGGTCGCAGCGGCGCCGGTTGCACCGTTTACGATCCCGTGCTTAATCATATAGGCCTCGCAGGAGGCGACTGCGCCATGCGCCCAGCAGGTGCCGTAGCTGCCCTGATTACGAATCGGGGTAATATAGCCCTGCGTCGTGCTGTTGTAGGAGGTCGGAAGCGCCGTCCTCCGATTGGGGTCGTTTCCGGTCACTGCCGCGCTGTCGGATAGGGTAGTCGACCCTGCGTGCTGGACGTGGATTCGTCCCTTTGCCTGCCCGTTGCTGTCTAAGGAATCCGTGACGGAGTCGGCTTCCGCAGCGAGCGCAGCGCTCGGCAGCAGACCGACGACCATGACAAGAACCAGAAGCAGAGACAGAACTCGTTTCCATGTTTTGCTCATTTGTGCATCTCCTTTTCATCTTAGATTCCCATAGGTGCGGGGTAAGGACAGAGACATTTCAAACATAAGGGGACAAAGAGGAGAAAATCGCCTTCCTCCTGATCCAAGCAATGTCCGCCCCAGCAGAAGGCCGGTGCCTTCCCGAAGCCATGGGATTCCTGTCACATTGCCGCGCAATCATGCTCTCTCAAAATGAAATGGCGGCATTTGAATAATCATACACCTTTGGAAAAGAAATGTCTACACTTTAATTATGAAAATCGTAAAATTTTTCGAGTAAAGGAAAGTCGAGGCCTGCAGAAAGAAACGGAGGACTGCCCCGCATGATTGCTGAAAATCATTTCGAGACAGTCCTCTTGACGTCTTATTCGATGGTGAATGAGTGCGACTTTAGAAGTGCGTTGTTCAGGTAAATTTCAACCGTATACTCTCCGGCCTCCTGCGGTGTCCGCGTTAACGTGCCGCAGTAACGGTTCCGATACCACATGCCGTTCCATGTGCTTGTGGCGGTGTAATAATCGATTGCCTTGCCGTCGCTGTTGCGCACGACGCACAGGATGTAGATGCTGTCGTCGCTCTTCTGGACGCTGACCTCGTCGCCGATCTGCGCGACGAAGCTGACGCTTTCCTCCGGCGTGAAGCTGCTGCGGCGTTCAGAAAGGTCAATGTAAGTCCAGTTGGCCTTTGTCGGCTCCAGGAAGAAGGCCATATAAACGTTCCCGGGCTTGACGCGGTAGCTGTTGAACTTTTCGGCTGCGGCTGTTGTAACATTGACGGTGTTATCGCCGATGATCGTGGAATTGTCCGTGGAGGACAGTGTAATGAAGTAGTCGGCGTCCGGTACGGCGTGGGCGATTGTGTAGCTGTTTTCACTGACGCTGTCCGCCTGCTGGAGATAGGCCTCTTCGCCGATGCCGTAGGTAATCAGCCAGCCGCCGTCCGGCATGCCGTTTTGCGACGTCCACGTTACGGTAATGCTTCCGTCGGAATTGGCGGTTGCCTTCAGATCGGAGAGAATCAGCGGATTCGCTTCCAGTGTGGTAACGTAAGGCTCACGCATTCCGGTTGCATTGAGCGTGATCGTGTAGGCATGATCCGGCGTGATATCCGTGAAGGTCGCAGTGGTTTCCGTAACCTCGACGGTCTGAGAATAGCCGTTGTCATCCGAGCAGGTTACGCTCCAGCTGTCCGGCAGATAGGAGTCGGCAGCAGTCGTCCACTCAACGCGCAGGCTTCCTTCCGTGATCTCGGCCAGCGTCATATTCTCCGCTATGACGAAGGGAAGGGTATAGTAGCTTGCGCTGGTTTCGCCAGTCAGGAAGATGCCTGCGGTATTGTTGAGCTGGAAGGTGTAGTTCTCGTTGAGATTCAGCCCGGTCAGCTCGTATTCCGTTCCCGTGAATTCGGTGGTGGCGGCAGTGCCGCCCTCAGAGGAATAGGTTACGGACCATTTTTCCGGCGCGGTCCCGTCATAGCTGAGCTTCAGAAGCGCGGCGCCGCTGACAGAGCCGTCCGTGACGGTGAAGCCGGTAATCTCCGTCGGCACACAGGTTGTGACGCTGATTTTTGTAGCGCCTGTGATCTTATGGAATTTCTTCGCGGAAAGAACGATGGTGTAGTCCGTGCCCGGTGTCAGGCCGGTGAAGGTCACGCGGCCGTCCTTGTAATCGCCAAGGAAGCTGTTGCGGTAGGTGTCCATACAGGTTACGTCCATCGCCGGATTGCGGATGCTGCTGTCGATCTGAACGGTCAGCGTATCCGTGCCGAGATCCGTGACCTCTAACTTGCTGATATGGATGCAGTACCATTTTGTGTAAAGGAAGTAGGCACCGATCACGAGAAGCACGACGGCGAGCGCAATGCAGCCGATGGTGAGAATACGTTTTTTTCTCCCGGAGGATGCTTCCTTCCTCGCTTCTTCCTCTTCGGTCTGCTCCGTGGTGCTTTCGGTGGCTGCATCAGCAGCTGCATCCGAGTTTTCTGCATCCGTTTCGCTACCGATGAGATTGCCGACGTCCTGCAAAAGCGCGCCGAGGGAATCCTCATCCGGCTCAGTCTGCGGCTCTGCATGTTCAGCGGAGTTGTCTTCCTTTGCGTCCTCGTGATCTGCCGCTGCAGGCTGTGTCTCGTCCTGCACGTTTGGCGCTGCGGCATCCGGTGTCGGCGCGGCAGCTTCTGCCTCCAAAGCATCGGAGGAAGCTTCGGCATCCTGCTGCGGGGCTTCCGGAATGGCGTTGACGGCATCCAAATCCGGGGTAAAGCTTTCAATAAAGGCGGCGTCAAGCCGGGAAACATCCGTTGCGCTTAGGGGCGTCGCCGTCTCTTCCTCCTCCAGATCTGTCACAAGCTCCGTCTTTTCGTCCGTGACGATAGGCGGCACAATCAGACTGTCGGAAATGCTGTTGCGCTGCATATATTGGATCAGCGCCTGCTGCAGCTCCTCCGGTGTCTGGTAGCGATTCTCCGGGTGGAAGGCGCAGGCCTTGTTGATGATCTCCGCCAGCTCATAGTCGGCATAGAGGGGAGCGGGCAGCTCCCGCCCGCTCAGGCGGAGCTGATCGGCGGCCTTTTCGGGCGTCTCTTCGTCTTCGAACGGTGCATGGTTGCCGTTATAAATGCGGTAAAGGATCAGACCGAGCGAGTAAAGGTCGGCCGTCAGATTCAAGCTGGCAGAAATGCCGCAAAGCTCCGGCGCAGTATAGCAGCCGATATAATTTTCCGGTACGGAGGCATATTGCAGATCCTCCGTCGCCGCCAGGCCAAGGTCACCGAGCTGGAAGCGGTGCTGCTCGTCCACATAGATGTTTTCCGGCTTTAGGTTCTGGAAGAGGTATCCGCCCTGACGGCAGGCAATCAGCGCATTGCAGATGTCAATGCCGAGATTGATGGCGTGCAGATTGGTCATGGCGTTTGACGCCGTATAGGCTGCCAGCGTTTCGCGGAAGCGGGAAAGAATGAAAACGTCATAGCCGACCTGCGCTTCCTTCGGCTCGATCTGGTAGCCCAGAATGTTTGCGATATTCGGCGAATCCGAAAGCCGAATCAGGGTGTCGAGTTCGCTGCGGTAGTCCTCTGCGATCCGACCGTAGTATTCCTGCGCGCCGGCCTCGTTTGCGACGGCGCCTGCCAGAATCAAAGCGCGAATGCTGCTTTCCGATTCCGGAAGGGAAATGTGCTTCAGAAAATACTTTGTGTTGCTGCCGTCCTTTTTCAGTATGTAGCAGGCGGTACTTCCGTGAGGCGTGAGTGAATCGACAACGGTCATATGATCAAGCAGAGGGGAGACGAGCTTGATTTCACGCATTCCATTTGCCTCCTTCTTATTGTTCAGCTTATATAGTATGACATTTTCAGAAAAATTGCAATAATATATTGTAAATTTGATTTAAAAATGATATGATATTTCCATTGATGCCGCCTGTATTTGCGGCGTCGGCAGGGTTCGGCAAGGGGCGGCGTTGTTTTTCGCGCCGCGAAGAAATAGAAACGGAGGCTAACATGGGCAACAAAAAAATCTGCAATTATTGCGGGACTGTCTATTCCGACCAACTCAATCGATGCCCCTTGTGCGGCAGTGCGGAGACACAGGAGCAGGAAAGCCAGTCGTCCGGCCGGGAGCGCACCGTTTCCGGGGCGCGCAGACCCCAGGAGAGAAGGCAAAGGGGCGCTTACCTTGCAAAGAAGCCGCAGCGGGCAAAGCGCTCGCCTGAGCAGGAGGATAACGGCGTGCCGAGCCGCTTTTTGACGGCGGCATCGATCATTCTCGGCATTGCGATTCTTTGTATGACCTGGCACATCCTTTATAAATGCAACGCCATCGGCTGGAGCCCGCTCGGCTTCCTGTCTGAGAGCAATAAGGCGGGAGCAAGCTATGACGAGAGCGATGAGTCCTGCTGGTATATCAACATCGGAATGTATGAGGTCGTTCTGCAGTCGCCCGGAGAAACGGTCACACTGGATGTGGACGTGCGGCCGGAGAACTGCAAGGATCCGATCCTGTTTGAATCGGATAACCCGGCGGCTGCGACCGTCAGCGACAAGGGCGTGATTACGGCGGTGAGCGAAGGCGTTGCGAATATCAAGGTTCGCTGCGGCGAGAAGGCCGTAAGCTGTGAGGTCACCTGCAAGTTTGACCAGACGCCCACCGAAAGCACGCCGACGTCCAGCGATATTGACGCTACCACCGAGCCTGCAACGGAGCCGGAAAACGGCGGCGAGGTGCCGGTGACCTATAAGCCGATCCTTAACTATACGGACATTACCATGAGCAGCGTCGGCGAGACGGTACGGTTTACGGTCAAGAATCTGCCGGACGGCGCGAAGGTGACCTGGTCGTCTGACAATGACAAGGTCTGTACCGTGGACGAAAAGGGCGTGGCAACGGCGATCGGTAAGGGCACCACGACGATCCGCGCAACCGTCGGCGGCAAAACAGCGGTGTGCATTGTGCGCTGCGAGCGCCTGCCTGCCTCCGGCAGCTCGGAGGGAAGCTATAAGCTGAGCCATTCTGACGTTACCCTGATCCGCGAGGGTGAGACGTTCCGTCTGCGTCTGCTGGATGCCTCCGGCAACGCGGTTTCGGACGTGACGTATACCTGTGACAGTCCGGAGGTCTGCACGGTGGACGATAAGGGCAATGTCAAGGCAGTTGCAAACGGAACGGCGGAGATTCACGTCTTGAGCGGCGGCGCAACCTATACCTGCATTGTTCGCGTCAATATAAAATAAGGGTTTAAAGTTGGAAAACCCGGGGCGGCGCCCTTTAGGATCGCCGTCCCGGGTTTCTTTGCGTCCATGTCGATTTGCCTGCGAAGAAGCGTTCGCCAGCGAGGCCGCCGCTTCAGTCGTTGTGCGCACCCTTGCGGAACAGCAGAGAGATGCACCAAAGGCTGGCCAGGCCGACAAGCGTGTAGACGATCCGGCTGAAGGTCGCGGTTTGACCACCGAAGAGCCATGCAACCAAGTCAAACTTAAAAATGCCGACAAGACCCCAGTTAATGCCGCCGATGATCGTAAGGATCAGAGAAATGGTATCCATTTTGTTGCCTCCGTTTTTCATATGCTGACCATAGTATGGCGCAAAAGAAGGCCTGCTATTCGAAAAAATCGGGATCGCGGAACGGATTTTGCAGAAAATGTACAAAAATGGCTTTGCAAAAGCGGAAATCTATAGTATAATTGTTGTGCAATCACAGCGTTGCAAATCTAACATACGAAAGGCTTGAATCATCATGAACGCTTTTTTACCCGCTGATATTCTCCTGCCGCAGGTAGACGATATGGCAAAGTGGGCGGTTATCGCCTGCGACCAGTTCTCCTCTGACCCGGCGTACTGGGAAAGAGTGCGCAAAAATGCGGAGGGCGCGCCCTCCACGATCAACCTGATTCTCCCGGAGGCAGAGCTTGGCACGGAGCAGGAGGCTGCTCATACAAAGCAGATCAACGCAACGATGCAGGCGTATCTGGAAAAGAATATTTTTAAGACCTATCCGAACAGCTTCGTTTACATCGAACGCACGCTGGAAAACGGCTCGATCCGTAAGGGACTGATGGGCATGGTGGATTTGGAGCAGTATGATTATTCTACCGGCTCTGTCTCGCCCATTCGCGCAACGGAGCGCACGGTGGTCGAGCGCATCCCGCCGCGCCAGCGTGTCCGCCGCGACGCACCGATCGAGCTGCCGCATATTCTGATGCTCTGCGACGATCATCAGAAGGTCTTGATCGAGCCGATCGCTGCGCACAAGGACGATTTAACAAAGCTTTATGATTTTGACCTGATGGAGGGCGGCGGCCACATTACGGGCTGGCTGGTCGACGGCAAGGCGGCGGAGGCGTTTAACGAACGGCTGACAGCCTATACCGCGACGGTTGGAGAAAAGTATCGGGATTTGAACGGCGTGCCGATGGTCTTTGCGGTCGGCGACGGCAATCATTCGCTTGCTACCGCCAAGTCCTGCTATGAAGAGCTGAAGGCGCAGCATCCCGGCGAGGACCTTTCGCAGCATCCGGCGCGCTTTGCACTGGTGGAGCTGGAGAATATCCATGACGACGCGCAGGTCTTTGAACCGATCCATCGTGTGGTTGTTAAGACAGATCCGGAGAAGCTCCTGAAGGCGCTGGAGGAAACGACCTGCGCAGAGGGCGGTTTCCCGGTTACCTGGTATATCGGCAAGCAGTCCGGAAAAATTACGCTGGATCGCGCCAAGAGCCAGCTTGCGGTCGGCGCACTGCAGGGCTTCCTTGACGCTTATCTGAAAGAAAACGCGGGTGAGATCGACTATATCCATGATGATGATGCGCTGATCGAGCTTGCCGCGCAGGATAATGCCATCGGCTTCCTGCTGCCCGCTATGGAAAAGAGCCAGCTCTTCCGAGGCGTGATCGCCGACGGCATCCTGCCCCGCAAGACTTTCTCCATGGGTCACGCGAGAGAAAAGCGTTACTATTTAGAGGGAAGAAAAATTAAGGAATGACAACATTGACACAAGGCGCGTTTGCCAAGCTGAACCTGACGCTCGACGTGCTGGGCAAGCGCGAGGATGGCTATCACAATCTGAAAATGGTCATGCAGACGATTTCTTTGCACGACGATGTAACGATCGAGTTGGATACGCACGAGGGCTTCACGGCGCACTGCTATCGCGAGGTATACCCGCAGACGCAGGAAAACAGAGCAATGGAGCAGCCTGAGGTGGAATTTGTAACGGACGGACTGCCGCAGGGCGAGGAAAACCTGGCGTTTAAGGCGGCGATGACCTTTTTTGACGCCGTAAAAAAGCGGCCGGACGGGATGGAGATTCGGATTTGCAAGCGGATTCCCATGCAGGCCGGACTGGCGGGCGGCAGTGCGGATGCAGCTGCCGTGCTGCGCGCGCTGAACCGACATTATGGCGATCCCCTTTCCGTTTTTGCGCTGTGCGAGCTTGGCGCGCGCGTCGGCTCGGATGTCCCGTTCTGCGTCTTGGGCGGAACGGCGCTGGCGGAGGGGCGCGGCGAGCGTCTGACGCCGATTCCCGGCGCACCGGATATGTATTTTGTCGTGTGCAAGCCGGAATTCTCCGTTTCTACACCGGCGCTGTTTTCCGTGATCGATGGGACGCAAATCGGTGCGCGGCCGGATACCAATGGAATGCTTGCCGCCCTGCAAAAGGGCGACCTGCAGGAAATTGCAAATCGGCTTTGTAATGTTTTCGATCCCATTGTGACCCGGGAGCATTTGGAGCTGAATTATATCAAGTCGATCCTGATGTCCTATGGCGCGTACGGGACACTGATGACCGGCACCGGCTCAGCCGTTTTCGGCATTTTTGATTCGTTCGAGTATGCTGCCGTCGCCTGTACGATGCTGAAGGACAGCTATCACGACGTTTTTATTGCAAAAAACGTATAAAGAACCCAAACACCGTCAACAATGCAAGTATTCTGGAACGCTTTGACTCCATCCCAAGCGGCGCTTCCCGCTAAGGCTTCGGTCGGAAAAGCTTGAAAAACATCTCGTTTTTCTGCGCTTTTCTGCTCCTGTCCTGCCGCCGTTCCGACGGATGGAATCCGTGCTTTCCTTGCTTGTTGGCGGTGATTTTATGAAAAAACGTATTTTCCTTTTGGCTATGGTACTTATGCTGACCGTCTGCTCGGTGTACGCGGCACAGACGGTCAGACAGCAGGCGGCGCTTGCGGAAAAGCTTGTCCGGCTGCACGTCGTAGCGGCGTCGGATTCCGAGCACGACCAGGCAGTCAAGCTGCGGGTGCGCGACGCGGTTTTGCAGTGCGTTGAGAAGCTGGTGGAAGGCTGCACGGATGCCGGGCAGGCGCGTGCGCGGATTGCGCAGCAGCTTCCGCAAATCGAGACGGCTGCAAATCGCTGCCTGCAGGCCTGCGGCGAGCTGAAAAGTGCCAGCGTCAGCCTGCGCAATGAGCAATTCCCGACGCGAACCTATGAAACGTTTGCATTGCCCGCAGGAGTCTATGCTGCGCTCCGGGTAGAGATCGGTGAGGCCGAGGGGCATAACTGGTGGTGCGTGGTGTATCCGGCGCTTTGTACGCCCGCCGCAGCCGAGGACTTTGAGGAGACAGCGCAGACCGGCGGCTTTTCCGAGGAGGAAACGCAGTGGCTGACGGAGAGCAAGCCGCAGTATACGCTGCGCTTTAAATCGCTGGAGTATTTGCAGAAGCTGTTTTCCCTGTTTCGATAAGAGCACATGAATCCCGCAAGCAAATACGCTTATGGGATTCTCAGACTGTCAATAAAGTCCGTAACCGTCAAAACAGGAAAACAATTTTGACGATTTTCACTTTCGGCGAGTCCATTTCATTTTGCAAAAATTCAAATAAATTGTGTTAAAAAACAAGGAAATATTTATTGTTTTGACTTACTTCGGAACTCGCTCCCTACCGTACCTATGTACGGCGACGGGCGCGAGTTACTCGTATTCCGAACTTTCTTGATCGTCTGCCAGCGTGTCAAAAAGGTTTTTTGGCACGCTGTGAATCCCGTAAGCAAATGCGCTTGCGGGATTCTTTTTTTGCATTCGGTGAAATTTGTGTCCTGTTTTTTGGACGCAGTTTGTGCTACAATAAGAAAAAGAGAAAAGACGGGAGGATTTTCCCATGCTGAATATATGCCTTTGCAGCGATTGGCAGGTGAATACGCAGACGCTCCTGCAGGCGGTTTGCGCGGAAGCGGCACAGCAGAAGGCGGGACAGATTCTGGTGGTTCCGGATCAGTTTTCGCACGAAATGGAGCGGGCGCTTTGCGAGGCTGGCGGCGACCGGATCTCCCGCTATGCTGAGGTTTTGAGCTTCTCAAGGCTTTCCAATCGCGTGTTTGCAAGCTCCGGCGGGATCGCGGTCAGCTCCATGGACGCGGGCGGTCAGCTTACGGCGCTGGCTTATGCGCTGGAGCAAATCAAGTCGCGGCTGAAAATTTTCGGGACGGCGGGCGCCAAGCCGGAGGGGCTGGTATCGCTGCTGGATACCATGGACGAACTGAAAAGCTACTGTGTGTCGGCAGAACGCCTGCGTGTGGCTGCGGCACAGCTGACCGGCTCGCTTGCCGTAAAGCTCGAGGAGCTGGCCTTGATCATGGAAAGCTACGATGCGGTCTGCGCCTCCGGGACGCAGGATCCCTCTACACGGTACATGCGCCTGCGCGACGCGCTGGCGCGGGGAAGCTATGCGGAGGATAAATGCTTCTGGTTCCTCGGTTTTTCCGATTTTAACGGACTGGAATATGAAATCCTTGAGCAGCTTCTGAAGGCGTCGCCTAAAATCACCGCCTATTTCCACTGCGATACGCTGCGCGGCGGGCTTGCGGTTTACGAACCGGTGCGGCAGACGGTGAAAAGATGGATTCGGCTTGCCGCAAAGTGGAATATCCGCTGCGAGCTTCGGACGCATGAGCGGAAGAACCCAACGCCGAGTGCGCTCTCCGCTTTGCCGGAGCGATTGTTTGGCGCAGACGGCACGCCGCAGGATTTAAGCGGTGCATTGCGGCTGGAAAAGGCGGGCGACGCCTATGCGGAATGCCGCAGCGCGGTTGCAGAGATTCGCCGCGCCGTGTGTGCCGGTCTGCGTTACCGCGAGATCAGCGTACTTTGCGCAGACGAGGTGGCCTACCGCCCCATTTTGGAGACGTATTTTCGGCGCTGTGAAATTCCAGCCTATTTTTCGGGGAAGGAGGACATCCTGCAAAATCCGATCATCCGGATGCTGCTGTATGCGCTGCGTGCGGCGGCCTTCGGAATGGAGCAGGAGGACGTTCTCGCATTCCTGAAGTCCGGCTTTGCGCCGATCTCGCGCGATGCCTGCAATCGACTGGAGAACTACGCGATCGTATGGGGGATTTCCGGAAGCGCATGGGAAAAGCCGTGGACACAGAATCCCGCCGGTTTTTTGCAGCCGATGGGTGAGCGGCAGAATGCGGAGCTGGCAGAGCTGAACGCCGCGCGGGAGCGCGCGGTCGTGCCGCTGCTTCGTCTCAAGGCGGCGCTCCAGCGGGCAAAAAATACCGCGGCGCAGATTCTGGCGCTTTATGATTTCCTGCAGGAAATTGATTTGGAGACGCGCATCTCGGGGGCGGTCGACGCGCTGACGCAGGAGGAAGACCTGCGGCGCGCGCAGGCGTATGCGCAGATTTATGAGATCCTGCTGACCGCGCTGGAACAGATTTTCGGTATTCTCGGCGCGTCTGTGCGGACGGCGGAGGAATTTGCGCGGCTGGTCAAGACTGTGCTGAGCCGCTATGGCGTCGGCACGATTCCGGCAACGGCGGACAGCGTGTTCGTCGGCGCGATCGAGGCCGGTCGGCATAAGTCCTGCAAGCTCCTGCTGCTGTTGGGCGCGGAGGAGGGAAGCTTTCCCGCAAGCAGCACGGACAAAGGGCTGCTCAGCGACGCCGAGCGAGACGCGCTGCTCCGGCTTGGCGTGGAGACGGCGCCCGGCCGCGCGGGAAAAATCGATCGGGCACAGCTTGCCATCTGCAATGTGCTGGGCGGCGCGTCGCAGCGGGTTTTCATAAGCTGCCGGGCAGACAAGCCGTCTTATCTGTTTGCGCGCCTTTGCGCGCTGTATCCGCAAAGCGCGGCGGAGGGATCGGACGCTCCGCTGCTGCCGACGGTAGACCGCGGCGAGGCGCAGATCTATCTTGCATGTCATGAGGATGCGCTTTCCCAAGCCATTGCCCGGTGCTGCCCGGAGCTGCTGGACGGCGCAGAGAAGCTGAAAGGCCGGGCGCGGTTTGACATGGGATTGCTCGAGGAGAAGACGACGCAGCGCCTTTTCGGAAAAACGGTGCGGCTTTCGGCCTCTAAGATCGACCGGTACGGCGCATGTCGTTATTTCTACTTTTTACAGTACGGACTGAAGGCAAAGGAGCGAAAGCAGGCCGCGTTTGACGCGCCGATTTTCGGCACGTTTGTCCACGCGGTGCTGGAGAATACGGCACGCGGCGTTATGGCGGAGGGCGGCTTCCGGCAGGTGAGCGAGGCGCGGGTGCAGGCGCTCGCGCAGCGGGCAATCGAACAGTTTGCTGCGGGAAATTCGGCGCTTTTTGAAGAGAAATCTTCCAGATTTCAATATTTGCTCTCCCGGAATCGCGAGGAGCTTCTGGCCATCGTGCAGGAGCTGCACGGGGAGCTGCGTCTTTCGGATTTCGACCCTGCTTATTTTGAGCTTGGCTTCGGTGAGGGACAGGCGCTTCCGCCCATTACGGCGGTCGGTGCGCGCGCAGCCTGCGAGGTGACCGGCTTTGTCGACCGTGTTGACCTCCTGCAAAGAGAGAATGCAACCTATCTGCGCGTGGTCGATTATAAGACGGGAACAAAGAACTTTGATTATACCGACCTGCTCGAGGGCGTTGGACTGCAGATGTTTATTTATCTGTTTGCGCTGCAGGAGAGCGGAAAGGGACTGCCCGGCGGGGTTTTATACTTTCCGGCGCGAGCGGAGATTCTCTCCGAGACGGCGAAGCCGACTGCTGAGGAGGCGGAAAAGGAGCGCCGCAGTCTGCTCCGACGCAAGGGAATCGTGCTGGATGACGAGGCGGTACTCGACGCCATGGAGCATTGCGGGCAGACGCCGCAATATCTGCCGTACAAGCGAAACCGTGACGGTACGCGGCAGGGCGATCTGGCGGATGCAGCGCAGTTTGCGCTGCTGCATCGCAGCCTGCTGCAAACGCTGGCGTCTCTGGCAGATCAAATTTACAGCGGAGATATGCACCCCAACCCCTATGTGCGCGGCAATCAGTCGCCCTGCACCTATTGCCCGTACCGCGCCGTGTGCCATAGAGAAACGGAGGTCACGCAGGTACGGAACCGGAAGGGCGTTTCCTCGAAGGAATTTTGGCGGGAGCTGGAAAGGAGGCAGGAACATGGCTGAGGTGATACGGACTCCGGCGCAGGAGGCGGTCGTGCGCCATCACGGCGGCGCGCTGCTCGTTTCGGCGGCGGCCGGCTCCGGCAAGACAAAGGTGCTGGTCGATCGGCTGATGGAACGGGTCTGCAATCCGGTGAACCCGCGAAATATCGACGATTTTCTGATCATTACATATACCAATCTCGCGGCGGCGGAGCTGCGGACGAAAATCGCGGCCGAGGTGGGAAAGCGCCTGAGCGCCGATCCGACAAACCGCCATCTGCAGCGCCAGCTCAGCCGGATCTATTTGGCGCAGATTTCGACGGTACATGCATTCTGCGGCGAGCTTTTAAGAAGCTATGCGTTCCGGCTGGAGCTTCCTGCGGATTTCCGCATCGCGGAGGAGCAGGAAACGCTTCCGCTACGTGAGCGCTGCCTGCAGCGCGTGCTGGACTCGGCCTACGAAGAGCTTGCGCACGACGAGCGCCTGCGCGCGCTCGTCGATACGCTGGGCGCAGGCCGCAGCGACGCGGCGCTTTCGGAAATCGTCATGCAGATGTATCTAAAGGTGCAGTGCCATCTTTATCCTGAGCAGTGGATGCAGGAGAGCGAGGGTAAGCTTCCCGTATCGGATTGTGCCGACGCGGCGGACACGCCATGGGGCGCGTTTCTGCTGCGGGAGCTGTCGGCCTTTTGCCTGCGGTCGGCCGCGCAGCTAAAGCAGCTGGGGGATCTGTGCGCGCAGGAGGAAAAGCTGCGCAAGGCCTATGCCCCAACGCTTTGGGAAAACGCCGAGCAGCTTCGGACGTTCGGCACGCTGCGCGGCTGGGATGCGCTGTATGCGGCAAAGCCGCGGAGCCTTGGCAGATTGGGCAGCGTAAGAGACTGCACCGATCCGGCGCTGCAGGAGCGGGTGAAGGCGGTGCGCCAGTCGGTCAAGAAGGAGCTGGAGCGGCAGTGCCGGATCCTCTATGCGCCTTCGACGGAGATCCTTGCCGAGCTTGCGCAAAGCGCGCAGGCGATCTCCGGCCTTTATGCGCTTGTGCGCGCGTTCTCCAAGGCATATCAGGCGGAGAAACACCGCCGACATCTTCTGGATTTTAACGACTTGGAGCACGAGACGATCCGCCTGCTGCTTGACCGCTGCACACTGCAGCCGACGGCGGCGGCGCGGGAAATCGCACAGCGCTATGCCGAGATTATGGTGGACGAATATCAGGATACCAATGCGGTGCAGGATGCAATCTTCCGTGCGGTTTCCAAGGAGGGGGAAAACCGCTTCCTGGTCGGCGATGTGAAGCAGTCGATTTACCGCTTTCGGCTGGCGGATCCCTCTATATTCTTAAATAAGTATAAAACCTATGTGCAGACGGAAGAGGAAGCACCGGGGACGCCCCGGAAAATTCTGCTGTCAGAGAATTTCCGCTCCTGTCCGGAAATCCTCCATGCCGTGAACGACGTGTTCACAATGGTCATGTCGGAGGAGGTCGGCGAGCTGCAATACGGTGAAACGGAGGCGCTTTCTCCGGGTATTCCCCGGGAAAGGGCGGCGCAGCCGCCGGTCGAACTGCACTGCATCGAGTCGGATTACGACGCAGAGGAGGAAGAACGGGCAGGAAAGGACGAAATCGAGGCGGAATTTGTCGCACAGCGAATTGCGCAGATGGTGCGGCAGGAAACGCTTTCGGACGGACGGCCGATCTGCGCGGGCGATATCGTGATTCTGCTGCGCTCGGTGCGTTCTCACGCGGCGGACTACCAAAGGGCGCTTGCGGCGCACGGAATTGCCGTTTCCTGCGACGACGGGGAAAACCTGCTTTGTACCTCCGAGGTGGAGACGCTGCTCGGCCTTTTGCAGACGATCGACAATCCGCATCAGGATATTCCGCTGCTTTCGGCGCTTACGGGGCCGCTGTTCGGCTTCTCGAACGATGCGCTTGGGAAAATTCGGCTGGCGTCGCGGGAGACGGATCTCTTTGATGCCCTCTGTCTTGCGGGGGAGCAGGATGAAGCCTGCGCGCGCTTTTTGCAAATGCTGCGGCGGCTCCAGACGGCGGCCGGGCGCATGACGGTTCGGCAGCTGCTCGATGAAATCGACCGGGAGACCAATTTTTTCGCAATTTACGGGGCAATGCCGGATGCGGCGCGCCGCGTCCGCAATCTTCATGCCTTTTTAAGCCTTGTGGACTCGACCGAGCGCAGCGGGCAGAAGTCTCTGGGGCAGCTTCTTGACGCGCTGCAGTGTCTGCGGACGCAGGGCGTAAAGGGGAGCGGGGAGACGCGGCAAAATGCCGTGACCATCATGAGCATACATAAATCCAAGGGCTTGGAGTTCCCTGTCGTGATCCTTGCCGGACTGTCCCGCAGCTTTAATCGGGACGACCTGAAAAAGCCTGTGCTCGTGCATCCGCAAATGGGCGTCGGCGCCAATACACTGGATCCCGTTACGCGCGTACGCTATCCGACCATTGCAAAGACGGCAATCGCGCGGCGGATCGACCGGGAGAATCTTTCCGAGGAGCTGCGGGTTCTCTACGTTGCCATGACGCGCGCGCGAGAGCGGCTGGTGATGACCTACTGCTCAAAATACCTGCGCCGCGAGCTGCGAGATATCGCGCAGGAGCTGACGGTTCCCGCTTCGCCGATTCTTGCGGGAAGCGCGCGCTGCGCGGGACACTGGATCCTGCAGGCGGCGCTCAGCCGCACGGAGGCGGGCGCGCTCTTTGCCGCAGCAGAAAAACCGGCATGCAGCTATGTGCACGAGGAGCCGTGGCGGATCGAGCTGCATTCTGGCAGGGCGGTGATGCAGGCCGCGTTGGGGGAAGGAAGCGAAAAAGCGCCGGAGGAAGAAGCGAAGGCCTGCCGTGTGCCGCCTGACTTGGAGCGCCTACTTTCCTTCCAATATGCCGGAAAGGCGGCCTGTACGCTTCCCACCAAGCTGACGGCGACGCAGCTCAAGGGGCGCGGGCTGGACGAGGAGACGGCGGCAGAAACGCAGGCCAGGACGCCGACGCTGCATTTCCGCAAGCCTTCGTTTGTGGAGGAGCAGCGCGGCCTTACTGCGGCGGAGCGCGGCACGGCGACGCATCTTGCCATGCAGTTTCTGCGCTACGAGCGCTGCACACAGGAGGCGGAGATCGGGCAGGAGCTTGACCGGCTCGTGCGCGATGAGTTCCTGACGGCACAGCAGCGCGAGGCGGTTTCCGCACGGAAGCTTTGGCAGCTGTTCCGCTCGGAGCTGGGACAGCGCATCCGCAGCGCGCCGCAGCTGGTGCGGGAATTTAAATTCTCTGTTCTTGTGGAAGCGGACGCATATTTCCCCAACGCAGCCGGTGAGCGGATCCTCCTGCAGGGCGTGACGGACTGCTGCATTTTGGAGGAGAATGGAATTACCGTCATCGACTTTAAGACCGACCGGGTCGCGCCCGGAGGGGAATATGCGCGCGCCGAACGCTATAAGGGACAGCTCGATGCCTATGCTCTGGCGCTCTCACGAATTTTTGAGAAAAATGTGAAGCAAAAGATTTTGTACTTTTTTGCAACAGATTCGGCGGTATACCTATAATTTGACGTGAATTTTTGTGCAATAAAGCAAAAAACTTGGACGGGAGCCGTTTCCTGTTGACATTTTTATGGAAAAAAAGTATAGTTAATCTGCGATTTCAGCGTTAGGAGGCATCAATCCATGTCTGGATTTATCATAAAGGGCGATATTTGCAGCAGCAGTGACCAGAATACCATCCATGTCTGGCCGAACGGATATCTTGTGTGCGAGGACGGTCTGTCCCGCGGCGTTTTTACGGAGATACCGGGGCGGTATCAGGGACTGCAGCTTCTGGACTTTACCGGAAAGCTGGTCATTCCCGGCATGACGGATCTTCATGTGCACGCACCGCAGTTTTCCTTCCGCGGTCTGGGCATGGATATGGAGCTTTTGGACTGGCTGAACACCTATACGTTTCCGGAGGAGGCAAAATATCGGGATCTGACTTATGCTGCACGCGCCTACCATGCCTTTGCGGCGCACCTGCACCGCAGCACGACGACGCGTGCCTGCGTGTTCGCGACGATCCATGTTCCCGCAACGGAGCTTTTGATGCAGGAGCTGGATGAAACCGGGATCTGCAGCTACGTCGGCAAGGTGAATATGAACCGGAACAGCCCAGACTATCTTTGCGAAGCGTCTGTGGAGCAGGCGCTTGCGGATACGGAGCTGTGGATTTGCCGGACGCGCGAGCGTTTTTTACATACGAAACCGATCCTGACGCCGCGGTTTATTCCGTCCTGCTCGGATGGGCTGCTGCATGGACTGCATACGCTGCAGGAAAAATACCACCTGCCCGTGCAGAGCCATCTTTCCGAGAACTTCGGCGAGATTGCATGGGTCAAGGAGCTGTGTCCCAATTCAAAGTTCTATGGCGACGCCTACGATCAGTTTGGGCTTTTTGGCGGCGACAATCCCTGCATTATGGCACACTGCGTGCATTCCGGCCACGAAGAGACGGAGCTGATGCGGAAAAACGGCGTCTTTATTGCCCATTCGCCGGAGTCGAACATGAATCTTGCGTCCGGCGTCGCGCCGGTGCGCCGCTTCCTGGAGGAGGGGCTGCATGTCGGACTGGCGACGGATGTCGCCGGCGGCAGCAGCGAGAGTATGCTGCGCGCGATCATGCATGCAATTCAGGCCTCCAAGCTGCGCTGGCGCCTGTTTGATGAGACGACCCGGCCGCTGAGCTTTGAGCAGGCGTTCTACCTTGCAACGGCAGGCGGCGGTGCGTTCTTCGGAAGCGTCGGCAAATTTGAGGACGGTTATGCGATGGACGCTGTAGTATTGGACGATTCCACACTCGATCACCCGCAGGAGCTGTGTGTGCGGGATCGTTTGGAGCGCAGCATCTATCTTGCCGATGATCGGCATATCTGCGCGAAGTTCGTAGAGGGACGGCGCGTGCTGTAAGGCAGCACCATGCTGACTGCGGGAGCTGCTGCTGTTTTTGCGGAAGTAGCAAACATGATTGGAACAGAGAGGGACATTGTCTGTGAATACTTACCGAATTGCAGATTTGCTTGTGAATATGGAGACGTATGGGAGAACGCTTGCGCAGAGCGAGCCATACCGCGTCGCATTTTCGCCGACGCCGGACATTACCATAAAAAGCAACGCAGCGGCACTGAAGGAGCAAAATCCGCACCTTACGGATGATGCTTGTGAATATCTGTCGACGGGTGCGGCGTTTTTCCGGGAGTTCCCGCACTTTAACGGGATGATGCTGCACGCTTCCTGTGTGGTAGTCGACGAAAAAGCGTATTTGTTTTCCGCGTCCTGCGGAACGGGAAAATCCACGCATACGGCGCTCTGGCTGAAGCTTTTCGGCGATCGGGCGTATATTTTGAACGACGACAAGCCGGCCATTCGTATTTTTGAGGACGGTATTTATGTATACGGCGCGCCATGGTGCGGAAAAACGACGCAGAATGTCAACACTCGCGTGGAGCTGGGCGGCATTTGCGTTCTGAACCGCGGCGTAGAAAATCGAATTGAGCCGATTGATGACAACAAGGCGATTTATGCGCTGATGGATCAAACGGTGCGCAGTAACGATCCTGCGCTCATGGCGCAGATTTTGAACGTTGTCGGCCGGGTCGTTGAAAGCGGGCGTGTTTATTCGCTGCATTGCAATATGGATATTTCAGCTGCGAAGCTGTCTTATGAATTCATGAGTGGAAAGAGGTTTAACGATGAAGGTTAAAAATGGGTTTATTTTGAGAAATGTGGCAGGCAGCAACATTGTTGTGCCGACCGGTAAGGCCTGCATGGACTTTAACGGCATGATCACCATGAACGATACCGCGGCATTTATCTGGAACTGCCTGCAGCAGGATACGACAGAGGATGCGATCCTCTCCGAAATCTTAAAGGAATATCAGGTGGAGGAAAATGTTGCGCGTCAATGCATTGCGGACGTAATCACGAAGCTGCAAGAGGCGGGGTGCCTTGAGTAAGGCCATTCGTCTGGAGGACATGTATCCGGTCATTCAGGAGGTGCTGGAGCAGGGAGGAGAGTTCTCTCTGACGGCTACCGGTACCAGCATGTGGCCGACCATTCTTGGCGGGCGCGACCAGATCACAATGATCAAGGCGCCGACGCCGCTCAAACAATATGATCTTCCGCTCTACCGCAGACCGAGCGGCCAGTTCGTGCTGCACCGTATTCTGCGCGTGGAAGAGGACGGAAGCTACACCTGCTGCGGCGACCACCAGTGGACGCTGGAGCGGGGTCTGCGGCAGGAGAATATGATCGGTCTTGTGACGGAGTTTGAACGCAAGGGAAAGCATCACAGCGTGGAGGAACGCGGCTATCGCTTTTGGGTGCGCTTTTGGGCATGGATGCTGCCTTTGCGGCATTTCCTTTTTTCCATACATACGCTCTACCGCAGCTGCGGGAGCTTTTTCCTGCGCAAGGTGCTGCGGATCCCTCGCCGCAGAGGGGCGAAATCGAGCGGCAGCACAGAATCCTGAATGAAATCCCGGTGAGGAAGCATGGCGGCTTCTCACCGGGATTTCCCTTTTCTTTTACGAACATTTTACAAAGAGCGCCCTTTGTATTTAACATGCAATCGTTATACTATCACTGCAGCGTCAGCTGACAAGGGCAGACACGCAGCAGACGTCGTTTTGCCCTGTGAAAAACCGTGTGTGCCCTTGTCAACTGACGCTAATAAAAGAGAAAACGGGTACTAAAACGATGAATGAAGTGATTTTGAACCTGATCCAACTGTTAGGCGGGCTTGCCTTCTTCCTTTATGGCATGCATGTCATGTCCTCCGGGCTGGAGCGTATGGCGGGCGGAAAGCTTGAGCGCGGACTGAAGCGCATGACCTCGAATCTCGGGATGAGCCTGCTCCTCGGCGCGGGGATCACGATCGCCATCCAGTCCTCGTCGGCCATGACGGTCATGCTGGTCGGCCTTGTCAACTCCGGAATCATGCAGATTACGCAGACCGTCGGCATTATTATGGGCTCAAATATTGGCACGACGTTTACCGCGTGGCTGACCTCGATGGTCGGAATTGAGACGGATAATATTTGGATGGCGCTGCTGAAGCCGGAGAATTTCTCGCTGATTTTTGCACTGATCGGCATTGTGCTGATTATGCTTTCCAAAAAGCAAAAGCGGCGTGATATGGGCGCCATTTTCGTCGGCTTTGCCGTCCTGATGTACGGCATGAAGCTGATGAGCGGCGCGGTGTCGCCGCTGGCGGAAACGGAGGGCTTCCGGAGCCTTCTGACCATGTTCCGGAATCCGCTGCTGGGCGTGCTGGTCGGCGCGGTCTTTACCGGAATCATTCAAAGCTCCGCTGCGTCCGTCGCGGCGCTGCAAACCATTGCCGCAACCGGCGGCATGACGTATTCCATGGCGATCCCCATTATCATGGGACAAAATATCGGCACCTGTGTAACGGCGCTGATCTCCTCCATTGGCGTCAACCGCAATGCGAAGAAGGTCGCGGTGATCCATATGTCCTTTAACCTGATTGGAACGGCGATTTTCCTGCTGCTCTACTTTGGCCTTGGCGCAATTGTGGATATGCCGCTGGCGGATCAGCAAATCAACGGCTTCGGCATTGCCGTCGTCCATACGGTTTTTAACGTGGCGACGACGTTGCTTTTGCTTCCATTCCATCAGCAGCTCGTGCGGATCGCCAATTTTGTACTGAAGGATACGCAGGACGAGGCGGAGAGGGACGGCTCGCTGCTGGATCCGCGCCTGCTGGCAACGCCGTCTGTTGCCATTTCCGCCTGCGATGCGCTAGCCGTGAAAATGGCGCAGACGGCAAGACAGTCCCTGCTGCTGTCACTGGGCGAGCTGAAAAAGTTTGATGCCAAAACGGCGGATACAATCCTGCATATGGAGCAGGAGGTAGATTCCTATGAGGACACGCTCGGAACCTATCTGGTGCAGCTCTCTGCAAAGAAGCTGTCTTCGGAGGAGACGAGGCGCGTTTCGAAGATGCTGCATGCCATCGGTGATTTTGAGCGCATGGGGGATCACGCAGTCAATATTCTGAGCAGTGCCAGAGAATTAGAGGAGAAGCAGCTTGTATTTTCCGACAGCGCAAAGCGTGAGCTGCAGACGCTGATCGCAGCGCTGAAGCAGATTCTTGAATTGGCGCTGCAGGCGTATACCACTGACGATCTGGCGGCGGCCAAGCAGGTGGAGCCGCTGGAGCAGGTGATCGATCGTCTGGTTGCCACGGTCAAGAATCGTCATATAGCGCGCCTGCAGGCAGGCGAGTGCTCGGTCGAGCTGGGCTTTATTCTGGCAGATCTGCTTGGAAATATCGAGCGTGTTTCCGATCACTGCTCCAATATTGCGGTGGCCGTGATCTCGCTGCGGCACAATACCTTTGATACGCACGAGTACTTAAACGCTGTAAAATATGAGGATGCGGACTTTCAGAAGCGCTATGCGCAATATCTTGACCAATACCGTCTGCCTGTAAAACCTTGAGAATATCGTGTGGAAGAAAACGGGACGGGATCCTAAGCGGGTCTGGGGCTGCTCCTGGGCAGGGCACGAAGCGGCGCGGCGCTTTGAATTTTGGTAAAAGAAACGAAGAGCTGCTGCTAAATGCAGAAAATGCTTCGATATAAGAAATAAAAACGGGAGAAATCGCATGAAATCTGCGATTTCTCCCGTTGAACTATTTAGGAAGCCGACAATTTAACCAACGGACGCCGCTATCCGGCACGGAGGGTTGCATACAGGGTTCCTCCGAAAAGACAAAGAGATGTGCTCCACTCGCCGCTGCACCGTTCGGCGGCTTATTTCCCAACCAGGGCATTGAGAGAATCTGCAAAGCTGGCGCTGTTGAATTTATACGGATAGTTCATGACCAGCAGATCATTGACGCCCATTTCCTTGGCAAAGGAAATGAGGTCAAGGGACGGGTTCCCTGCGCTGTTGAAATAACGCGGGTCGACAACGACGATCTTGCTGTAGTGGCTTGTCAGGAAGGGAAGAAAGGCGTTGCCGTAGGATTCCTTGATCACCATGCATACGCCGCCAGTGGCCTTGGTATCAATGATGGAGATGGGATGATCGCCGCCAAGGAAGCAGAGATACTTATTGGAGACGGAGCTGCCGACGCCGCTGATAACGCCGAGGTTCTGCCCGGGATTTGCCAGTGTGGCGTCTTCATAATACGTCAGGTGCGACTCGACGATCGGCTTATAATACGTTACGGTGTCCGGATTGCTTTCCATCTGCTTGCTCTGCGGCTGGTTCAGAATCTGCCGGTAGAAGGAGCCAAGGAAGCCGGAATAGGAGCCGGTTTCAAAGGAGGAAAGCGGAACGGCCTCAAAGCCCCGCGCTTGGCAGAAGGCCGTGTAGGCGTAATACGCGCCGAGCGCCGTCCAATGATGATCTGTGCGGAAATAGAGGTATTCGTCCGTGTGCTTGCGAATCTCCGCATAGGCGTCGATCGTGGTAATTTGACGATCCAGCTTGCTGTACAGGTAGTCAATCATGTCCTTTTGACTATGCGAGCCGGTGTGCCATTCCTTCGGTGTATAGAATTCGCTGGACATGGGGATGCCCATACAGTACGTCTTGACGCCCGGCAGCGCTGCGGCAAGATTGCCGACGGCGGCGGCATAGGCGTCGATGCCGTCAAAGTTAACGGTCGGCACGTCCCAGGCGGTATCGCCGTAAAGAATCAGAGAGCCGGTCGAATTGACCTCGTTGCTGTCCGGCGTGTCGATTTCCGGATCGGTAGCCGCAGGCGACGTCGGCTCGGTTACCTCGTCGGACGGGGAAGGCTCCTGCGAATCGGCGGGTTCCGTCGCTGCCGGCGTGGGCTTGGCGTCGGGGTTTGTTACGTTGTTCAGGTTTTCTCCCTTGCCGTTTTCGTTGCCGTTGCTTTTTATAATGTTGTATTTGCTGCTGCCGCTATAGAATTCGTTTAAGGAGCGGTTGACCAGCATCAGCTTGTCCCGGTTCGGGAACTGGTCGGAATAGTAGGACTCCAAGTCGGAAATAAAGGAGCCGTCCAGCAGCGCCGAAACGGAGAATTTGGGCTTTTGCTTCAGCATACGGTTTTCGGTGTCGGATTTTAGCCTGTCTTTATCTAAAAGAGAGTAGACGCCGACAAGCAGCATGAGAACAAGCACCGTGAGACATAGAAACGAATAGATTTTTTTCACGAGGCTGCTCCTTTCAGAAACGGAAGTAGATGAAGGGATTATAGTCTGCACCGACGAGGGAAACCGTCGAGAAGTACAGAATCAAGAGGTCAAAGAGGTAAGTGACCAGTGTATGCACCAGCGCGGGCGCAGTAATGCGGTTGGCATTTTTGCCGCGCGGCAGGAACAGATTGCGGAAAATGGCGGCAGCGGCGCGCGGCAGGGGCGACGAGCCGATGATGCAGACGAGCAGAAGCGGCCAAAGGTTTGCAAAGCGGATCGCAACGGTGCTGTTGGTAAAACCGCCGCTTTTCAGCAGGAACATAGCGCCCAGCGCCGCGCCGACGTCGGAGAGCTTTGTGAAGTAGAAAATCGTCCAGCTGATGACAATCAGAAGCAGCGTCATGAGGTGGCGCAGCACCGAGGGGATCCGGGCAAGCTGCTCCCGGTGCCGCCGCTCAAATACCAGAAGAACAAAGAAGTATAGTCCCCAGAGAACGAAATTCCAGCTTGCGCCGTGCCAAAGACCGGTCAGCGCCCAGACAACGAACAGGTTGAAAACCTGCCGTCCTGCGCTGCAGCGGTTGCCGCCAAGCGGAATATAGACATAATCACGGAAGAAGCTGCTGAGGGAAATGTGCCATCTGCGCCAGAAATCCGTAATGGAGGAGGCGCAGTAGGGAAGATTGAAGTTTTCCAAATAGCGGAAGCCGAAGATCTTGCCGAGGCCGATCGCCATATCGGAATAGCCGGAGAAGTCGAAATAAATCTGGAACGTGAAGAGAATCACGCCAAGCCACGCGCCGGCCGTGGTTAAGCCGGAGGTCGACGCAAGCAGCTCGTCGGCGTATTTTGCGCAGTAATTGGCGATCAAGACCTTTTTCCCAAGGCCGGCACAGAAGCGTGTCATACCGTGGAAAAAGCCCTGCGGGGTTGTGGCGCGCTTGTTGATCTGCCGTTCAATATCGGCATAGCGCACAATCGGACCGGCGATCAGCTGCGGGAACATGGAGACATACAGCAGAAAGTTTTTATAGGAATGCTGAATGCCGACCTTTCCGCGATAGGCGTCGATCACATAGGACATTGCCTGAAATGTGAAAAAGGAAATGCCGATCGGAAGTGTGATTTTCGGAACGGGAAGGGAGAGACCAAGCGCATTCAGATTTTCTACAAGAAATCCGGTGTATTTGAAAAAACCGAGCAGCAGCAGATTGACGGCGACCGCAGCGGCAAGCGTGCACCTGCGCGCATTTGGAAAGCGCTCCAGCAGAAGACCGGCAAAGTAGTTTACTGCGGCGGAAAAGGCCATCAGCAGAACATAGACCGGTTCACCCCATGCATAGAAAAGCAGGCTGGCAATAAGAAGAATCGTATTTTTTACCCGAATGCTTTTCGCAAGGAAATTTGCAGCCAGCGTGATGGGGAGAAACAAATACAGGAAGATCAAGCTTGAGAAAACCAAATGAACCAACTCCATGCGTAAAACTTGGTATAACCTTAGCATTTTATCGGTGGAATTGCAACTACAAATTCGCTACAATTTTACATAATACCAAGATTATTTGTAACCCAATGGCGAGACCGCGCCGTTCTTTGCAGACGCGGCAGGCAGGGGGAATTCCTGATTCCGGCGGCAGGGATTGACGGCGAGAGGACAGCTGCCCGATCAAGCCGGGGAAGCCAAATGCTTTTCCAATCTTTTGCGCCGAAGCCCGGAAGGGGAAAATCCGGCGGCTGCCGCAGGCGAGTGCCTCAAAGACGCTTTAAGGCACATTCCTATTATCAGGACGGAAACTTTTCGGAGAAGTTCCGCGCTTTTTGTGTTTTTCTGCGGGCGCAAGCGCCGTGCGGCTTTCCCGTGCGACGGTTCCGCTTAAAAGCAGAAGCGCAAGCAAATTGGGAAACGCCATGAGCGCGTTGCAGATATCTGCAAGGTTCCAGACGGCGGAAACGGTCAGATAGGGACCGATGCAAACGGTAAGAATATAGCCGATGCGAAACAGCCGCAGCAGCGCTTCCGAGCGGCACAGATAGGCAAGACAGCGTTCGGCATAGAAGTTCCAGCCGACGATGGTGGTGAAGGCGAAGAAGGTCAGGCAGAGCGTGAGCAGGAGCGAGGACAACTCCGGATTCCACGGCAGGCCGGTGCGCCAGGCATAGTCGGTCACGGCCGTGCCGTGCAGCGAGCGAAGCTGCCACGCGCCGGTCACGAGAATGGACAGGCCGGTCAGTGTGCAGAGCACGATGGTATCGATGAATGTGCCGAGCATACCGACCAGACCCTGCCGCACCGGGCTGTTCGTTCGTGCGGCGGCAGCCGCGATGGGGGCGGTACCAAGCCCAGCTTCATTCGAAAACATGCCGCGTCCGACGCCCATCTGTATGGCAAGCTTTATGCCGATGCCGGAGCCTGCACCGCACACGGCCTTTGGCGAGAAGGCACCGACGAACACAGCCCGCAGTGCAGCGGGCAGCGCGCTGCGATGGGTAAAGCAGATGGTCAGAGTCAGGAGGATGTAGCCACCGGACATAAAGGGAACCAAAACCTCAGAAAAGCCGGCAATGCGCTGCGTTCCGCCGCAAATAACCAGTGCGGCGGCTGCGGTGATGACAAGGCCGGTGATCACCTGCGCAAGCGGATAGCGGTGCGAACCGAGTATGAGAAATCGGCTGTTGCGGAAGAAGCCTCCGACCGCAGATACGATGCTGTGCGCCTGCACAATGGTGCCGATGCCAAATAGACCGGCGACCACGCCGAATACGGCGAACAGCTTGGCAAGCGGCCGAAATTTCTGCCCGAGACCGCCGGTAATGTAATAGAACGGACCGCCAAGGCAGCGTCCC
Organism: uncultured Eubacteriales bacterium; assembly: GCA_902465435.1. Lineage (GTDB taxonomy): Bacteria > Bacillota > Clostridia > Oscillospirales > Oscillospiraceae > CABQNH01. The sequence goes on from CABQNH010000022.1 coordinate 28,377, forward strand.
TGCGCATCCCTTTGCCGATATGTTACGGCAAGAAGTCCCTCCGCATATTTTGTCGCCATACCGAACAGGGCTGCTGTCAGCATCCAGAAGAGCGCGCCCGGCCCGCCGGTGCAGATCGCGGTCGCCACGCCAACGATGTTTCCCGTGCCGATAGTCGCCGACAGCGCCGTACACAGCGAGCCGAATGCGCTGATTTCGCCGTCCGCCTGCCGCTCGTCGGTGAGGGCGTAACGGAACGCACGGCCGAGCGCAAGCAGATGCCGTCCTCGCAGTCGGAGGGTCAGCAGAATGCCGGTAAAGAGCAGAAGGGCGAGAAGCGGCCAACCCCAGAGTCCGTCGCGGATCAGTTCAAGCATGAAGGTATCCTCCTTTGGACTTGTTTGTCCTATCTTATGCGGGAAAGCTGCTTCCCATGGCAGAAATTCCGGAAAAAGTGAAATTAAAGGATTGACGAACGGAGATTTTTGTGCTACAATATTGCCCGTGGAAATGCTAATGTAGCTCAGTCGGTAGAGCAGCTGATTCGTAATCAGCAGGTCGTGTGTTCGAGTCACATCATTAGCTCCAGAAATGCTCATGAAAACAGCTGTTTTCATGAGCATTTCTTTGTAGCAAGAAAACCACCGGCAGTGCCGGTGGTTCCAAAAAGCTTTAGCTATGCCTAGAAAAA